>CAZFWV010000131.1:0-16736 GCA_964522605.1 uncultured Pirellulaceae bacterium | reverse complement strand
GGCATTTTGATGTAAGGCACATCCTTCCGCAGCAACCTCACTGTGTGCCACTGGCAAAGCCAGTGGCACACCGCGATCGAAAGCAGTTCTGCGTCAGCTAGAAATTGGTCTGCGCGGAGAGGTCTTCTTGGTTGTCACGTTTGCTGCAGTCTGGCTTCTTCTTCGGTGGCGGCCCAAGATGGTGACGATCAGCAACCCGATCGAAGTCAGAATACACGCACTGGGTTCTGGTACAGAATGCGTTGCGGGTTGTTCAAAGACCGATCCTTGTTCGTACCACCCGGCGCCCAAGGCCGAGACGATGTCGGCGGTGCCGAAGTCCCCATCGCCATTCCAATCTCCCTGAGTCCAATCTGCGTTATCGTTGTCGCCGTCTTCGTAGCGACCCGATTGAAGAACGCGAACCAGGTCGGCCGTGTCGAAAGACCCGTTTCCGTCGGCATCGCCGGGGATCGCACGGTAGTGAAACCAGGTGACCGAATCATTCTCGTAGACAATCGACCGAAACAGTCCCTCGCCGACATGCGATCGGCGCTGCGTGGTGGTCTGATACTGAAATGTGACGGGGGTGCCGTCGAAGGTAATGGTCGCGAACGTCCCCACGCGCCGCGGCATCGTCATGAACTCGAATCGATCAAAGCTGCCTGCTTCCGTGGGATCCTCGTAGCCGGGACGAGTTTTCATCTCCAGTTGTCCTCGCAGTGACACGCGTCCACCGACGGTGAGTCGATCATGTTGCACACCCAACTCATCCCGATCCACCTCGATCTGCAACTGGGCCTGGCTACCGAATGACAGTTTGTCCTCGATCGTCATTTGTCCGACGTCATCTCCTGGGGCGAGCCGGTCGAGGACATCCGCATAGCCTTGCACGACCGCGTTGCCGGTGACTTCACCGCGGACGAGGATGAACGGGCTGACGGGCCCGTGAACCTCCAGCGTTCCTCCCTGTTCCAGAATCAAACCACGGTCGCTCGTCAAACCGGCCACCTGCAGACGTGCAGTCGGCGAAAGATCGACTCGTCCGGTGACGACCTGAAAGGACCCTTCGGGAAACTCATATTCGCCGTCGACGGACAGGGACCGCAGCGTCCGAGATGCCATGCTCACGATGGTTTGAGGGGTATCCTGCGCTGGAAGGTGAACGACATCTCCCATTTGAAACCGGCGATCCACCTCGCCGTCGCGCGACCAGTTTCGGGGATCATTCCAGTTGGTGCCATCTCCGGGTGAGCCCGCGAGTGGGTTCGTTCCGTCCCAGGTCGCCACTTTGGGCAGACCGACGATCAAGTCTTGACGGGCGTTGATACTGGAGCCATCGATTGGAGGCAGACTCAACATGCCAAGTGCCAAGTTGCCCGCGTCGCCGTTGCGAATTGGTTGTCGCTGCACCGTGTAGGCGGGCTGTGTGTTGCTCGGATCACGCCGCGTGAGCGGATTCAGTTCGTACAAGTCAACTCCTGCAGCGACGCCGGGCCCCCACACGAAAAACGGTACGGTGAAGATATTCGGTTCCTGAATGTCATCGTGCCAGAGTCCTAAGCCTCCATGATCCGCCGTCAGGATCATGGCGGTCGTGTCTTTCAATCGAGAATCGTTTTCGACCAACTCGAACACGCGGCCCAGAAGTTGATCGACGAGGGCTACCGAATCGTTCCACGTGGACGTACTCCAGCCGTACGAATGACCTGCAGAATCGGGTTCGGCGAAGTGCAGCAGCGTGTATTGATGCGGCTGAGCTTGCATATCTGAGATCAGCACGTCAATGAGTGCGCTCGAGCTGCCATTGCCGGGCGACAGAACCCAGCGGTCGATCTTGTCGTTTCCCTGGTCACCATTCGCCAGGTATTGATCGGGGCGTCCGCCCGTCGTGTGCGTCGTTTCGTTATAGCTCTGAGGAAAGATCGAGAACTTCGTCTTGCCCGAATAGAGAGCAGTCGACAGGCCATAATCGTGTGCGACGTCGAACGTGCTGGCGATGTAGGAGAGCTCCGAATTGCCTGCGCTGTGGATCGTCTCGCTCGTCGACGGGGTGCCGTTTCGTATGTATCCATGGTGTACGGTGGGATCGTCCGCGGGCTGCAGTACCGGACGGCCTGTCACCATTGTTGTGTGGTTGGGCAGTGTATACGTGCTGAAAAAGTCTGTTCGCGCATTGAATGTGGTCGCGCCTTCGTCCACAAATCGCTGGAAATTGACGAATCGATCCGGCTGATCCAGAAGCATCGTTTCCAGTTGCCGCGAATGTAGGCCGTCGACGCTGATTTGAATCACGTGCTGAAGGTCCTGAGCCCGCGAAGTGTGCGGTCCAGTGATCGAGACGACAGAGATGACAACTTGGAAGGTGATTCGCCCAAAGGATTGTCGTTTGCCGATGAAGTGACCGCTTCGGGATGGGTCCATGTTGGTCGACTCCTCGCACTGCGACAGGTCCGCAACCCAACGGGGGACGACCGAACCGCAGTAAGGGTCGCTCCCGTTGGTTGCTCGATCTCTTGCCGAGAGAGCACCTTCGTCACCGTCAGCAGTGCAGAAGCAGGAGTTATTGCGGCAACGCAATGCGGAATCGATGCGCCGCCGCGGGGTCGAGGTGTTTCGCTATCCACCATGATAACGGTTTGCCGACGGAGATTAACCAAGGCAGAACCGTTCTTTTTTCGCCGCACGGGATTATTCGAACATGCCGCTCCAGTCGAATTTTTCCGGACTGGAGGTTGTGGCGGATTGACCCCTCGGGGCGACTTCGACAAACGCGGAGGTGGTGGCAGCGGAGGGTCCAGTGGACCGTGGGCGGTTTCCGGCCGCCGATTCCAGGAACCGCACGGCACTGCGCGGTTTGGCCTGTTCGTCGGGAATCGCTTCCGTCGGGACAGGCAGCGGTTCTGCTTCCGTCGGCAGGCCTTCGCCGGGAGCCGAGTTGGGATCGGCGGGCGTGGGCACACCGCTACCGATGACGGTGGATTTCGGCAACTCGAGCGGTGGGAAGAGGACTTCCTCCGACGCGTGCGGCTCCGTTCCTTGGCTGATGACGCGGGGGCGCGAGTACCCATAGTCGAAGTAGTAGCTCGCATCCCGCTGTCGGGCGAGGGCCAGAGCATCGTAGTAGGCTTTCGCCGGCCAGGGACCTTCTTGGAGCATGACCCCGCAGTACTCCAGCAGCGATCCTTTACGGAAATGGACCTCGAGGATGGCGAGGTTGTACTGCACGAGCGCCTGATAGAATGCGATTTCGGCTTCGGCAAGTCGTCGTTGTGCATCCAATAGGACTTGGAGCTGGAAATCCGGTGCTCCGCTCGATTCTTCCTTAGACGCCAGCGCATCGACTTGACGCTTTGCGGCGGCTCGCTGCAAGAATGTGGTTTGCACGAGTGCGAAATTGGCGTCCAGCCGTTGGATCGCATCGGTCAGTGAATGCGACACTTCCAACTCGAGGTCTTCCAATCGCGCTTTTTCGCGTGCGAGTTGCAGCTGCTGATGACGAACTGCGGCGTGTTCGGCGCGAAAACCGATCGGCATCCGCACGTCGATTCCCAGCCGCCACTCTTGAAAACGACCTTCCGTCAGTTCATCCCAGGCGGTCGAACCGAAGTTCGGGAAATTCTGGCCTCGACGGCTGCTGGAGGAAAGGTCATCACCGAGGCCAAGCCAGCGGTAAAGGGCCACCAAATCGACCTGTGGCAATAGATTGTTGCGGGCAGCGATCAATTCCATCTCGCGCGACTTGACCAACCACTTCTGTCGGCGGATCTCGTCGCTGCGCACGAGGCTCTCCGTCAGGATATCCGACCAATCGAACCGCACGCGTGCGATCGTCGGCTCGTCGGTGGGCCGAATGATCCGGCCGTCGGTTGCGGCGATTCCCATCAGGAACCTCAACTGCCGTTCGGCAATCAGCAGGTCGCGTTTCGCCTCTTCAACCCGTCCGCGGAAGAAGTAATACTGCTCGCGAGATTGTTCTTCCCGCGGCAAGGCTTCGACACCCTGTTCAAACCGAGCGTTTTCCAGCTGCCAGGTTCGCTGGGCACTGTCGCGCCCGATCTTGGCGGCTTCCAAATTGCGGTAGAAGAAGTAGAGGTCCCAGTAAGCACGCTCAGTCTCGGCCACATGATTCCGCACCGCGAGCGAGAACTGGGCCAACGTCACGTCGGTTCGGATACGTGCCAGAGTGACCGGGATTCGATTGACCTGTGTACCACCGCCGCGCAACAGCGGATGACGCGCCTCGGCTTCAAAGGAGGTCAA
This sequence comes from uncultured Pirellulaceae bacterium, assembly GCA_964522605.1. Classification (GTDB taxonomy): domain Bacteria; phylum Planctomycetota; class Planctomycetia; order Pirellulales; family Pirellulaceae; genus CAVZLD01. Next base: position 12,494 of record CAZFWV010000131.1, on the reverse strand, counting down.
CCATTCGCTCGTCAGCACTCGCAGGGGGCGATTCGACGAATCGTACGTGCTGACGTTGCGAAACGACCACTGCGTGCCGGTTGCGGAACGCTTGGTCAATTCCGACTGGAAGTTCATGAAGTCGCGTTCCAGCAGCCGCGCAAAAATCAGTTCCCCCGTCCCTTCGTTCACGTTCTGCGGGCGATCCGTTCGTTCCCAAAACAGGTTTGTACTCACCTGCGCGTCGAAGGCGGCCAGAGCTGTTTCGACACCGTTCGGTCCCGTTTCCTCGATTGCTGCGTCGTAGACCGTCGGCGAAAACTCGGCGTTGATCAACAGATTCTCTGGAGGTCCCGCTACGCCCGCCCCCACCTGTCGTGACTGACGGACCTGGGCGATTGTTCGGATCACTTTGCTGTTGTTCAGCGAGATCGAGATCACTTCTTCGAGAGATAAATCCCACGGCGTGCCCGATTCGGAGTTGATCAAGGAGAGTGGCTCGTGTGTGAACTGGGCGTCCGGTAGGGGAGCTGTTTCCACGTCGGGAAACTCGATCTGCGTCGCCATATCCACGAAATGCGATAAATCGCCGTCTTCGTTGTAGAAGAAGGGCTGCGTAGGCTGGCAGCCGCTGAAGACGATTGATGCGATGAGTAAGCAGATCCAGGGTCGAGAACGTCGCCGATCCATCAGTCTGGCTTCCTGGTTCGGGGTATCCGGCTGCGAAACATTGTTCGGTCAAGTAGGCGCACGGTGCGCCGCAGCCCGCCACGGAGTTGCAGCGCCCCAGTTTCCCCCCTCGACCGATCGCATCACCGGAGCATCTGCCCGCGCAGGACTCCCAGCGAGGTAATCGGCAAACGTGGTATCGACCGCACAATCCGCAGACTTTGAAAAATCCAAAGAATCCGCTTAACTTTCCCCGCCGACGCTGGCAACGCTAGCACTATCCGAACGCGGGGACAGGCAATGCGTAGCCGTCCCCGAACGCGGGCGAACGCGGGGACAGGCAATGCGTAGCCGTCCGCCGCCGCGAACGCGAGGACAGGCGATGTGTAGCCGTCGGCGATGTGTAGCCGTCCATTCGCGACAGTCTGGCACCAAGAGGGGTGGTGCGGCCCACACGGACTACGGCGGGGACGTAGAACTCGTTTAACGGCTAGCCGGAGGCGTCGGCGGGTACGAGACGGTAGCAGTCGCCTTCGGCTTGCGGTTAAACGAAATTCGGAACGGACGTGCGAAGCGGACCTGAAAAACGCGGGCCAGCCTTGTCGAAACCTGCCGACGAAACGCTTCCCCAATTCCTCGCCCTGACGAAGCACTAGGAGATCGTCACGTCGATCGCGGAGGCGGTTTCCAGGTCCCAAACGATTCCCCCGGGTCCCGCATTGACGACCGGCGTGTCCCGGATGTGATCGATTTGACCGGCGCAGTCGTGGATATGTCCGCAGACTGCGAGGACCGGGCGCTTTTGGCGGATTGTGTCCCGAATCGCGAAGCTACCCAGATGGATTCCCCGTGCGGATCGGTCGACGACACCTTGGGGTGGAGCGTGCGTGACGAGCACTGCGGAGGGGGGGCAGTCGGCGAGTAAATGTCGGGCTTCCTCTTCTGCCAAATCGAAGCTCCAGGAACCAAAAGGCGTGATCGGGACGGCTCCCCCGAGGCCGTAGAAGGTGGTTCCATCGAGGTTCGTTGCACACCCATGCAGCACTTGGGCCACAGGCCAGGATTCGCAGGCCTTCTGCAGCTCCTCCGCCGTTTCGGCGTTACCGGGCACCAGAACGGTGGGGCGGTCCACTGCGCGGAGCACGTCGAGCGTGAGTTGAATATTACGGCGGCAATGGGCAAAATCCCCGGCTCCGACGAGCACATCCACCGCGGTGCTCCGCCGGACGAGGTTCTCTGCCGCTTCCACGTCGCAATGCAAGTCGCTAAACAGCAGAAGTCTCATTCCTCAGCCTTTTCTCTTGTCGACCCATGTTCGTCCTCCGCCCTGCTCGTGGTCGGTTGGCAACTTGCCTCGGGTTGAGTGCACACCGGTTGGCCGGCAGGACCAGCTCCGGAAATCCCATGGCCGGCGCCTGTTTCGCTCCGATTCGTGGCCGAACACTGAGTATAAAGGATACATGAAGTGAGGTCCGCGCGTGATGTCCCAATCGCTGAACTTATTCACTGCGGCGCGGACAAAGGTGCTCAAAAAGCGACGCGAAACCAATCAACGCCGGACTTCTGTTGGTCGTCCTGGGTCGTTGGCTGCGCCGCCGTCAGTAAATCGGTTTGAACCCATGATGCTTTCTCAGTTCCTGCAGTTGGCGACGCGGTCGCGTAACATGTGCATCGTCCTGTTTGCTCGGATCGCGTCTTGGTGCTTGTCGGGAGTATGCGTTTTCGCCATGGAAAATCCTCCAATCTCGTATCAGCCGGCGGTCAAGCTCTGCGAACTCGAGCACGACAAGATCGACGAAAGCAGTGGCCTGGCTTGTTCGCGTCGCAATCCCGATCTCTTTTGGACTCACAACGATCAGGGTGACAAGGCGCGTCTGTTTGCCTTTGGAATCGATGGCAGACATCTCGGTACATCGCAGGTGGAAGGAGCCGATGCGGAAGATTGGGAGGATCTTGTCTCGTTTTCTGCCAAAGGCAAGGCGTATTTGGCCATCGGCGACTTGGGCGACAATGACGAGCAACGAGCGTACTGCACGATCTACATTGTTCCCGAGCCCGCGAATCCGAAGAAGGACACGGTTGTCGAACGCCGGATTGATTTCACGTACGAAGACGGGCCGCACGATTGCGAAGCCGTAGGCTTTGATGTGACGCGGGGTGAGTTTCTGCTGATCGAAAAGCGAAACGATCCTCGTTGTCGAGTCTACTTGCTTCCTTGGCCTCGAACGAGGGAGAGAGCGATTGCGCGACCGATTTGTGTGATCGATGCGCCGTTTGTGACGGCGATGGATATCTCACCCGATGGCGTGAATGCCATTGTATTGACACGACTGGATGCGCGCCTTTTCACACGCTCGCCCAGCGAGACGTGGGCGCAGGCCCTGATGCGTCCGCCGACTATCGTACGCACGCCTCCGCGCCGACAAGGAGAAACGATTTGCTTCGGTTCGGACGGCCAGACGCTGTTCCTGACAAGCGAGAAGGTCCCGACGCCGCTCTATCGGATCTCACCGCGTGCGGTGGATGCCCCCTGACGGATGACTCGGAAATAACTTCGGCATCTCGATTCTCTCGTTTAACCGCGTGCCCAGCGGGCCGCGGAAGATCCGTCCCTCTACCCGCGGGGCGATGCCCGCGCGGTTAAACGAGGAAGTTGTTTCTGAGCCGTTCCTAAAGGGCCAATCCGCGTCGGGTGATCTACACGAGGCCCCATTTTTTTCGCAGGAACCATTCGCCGGTCAGCACGCCGACGAAGAGCAGGAAGAATGGCCACACATCCCAGCTGGAGTCGCCGAAACGCCATTTTGATTCGACGTCGATTTCCATTTCCGGGGGCTTCTGCCGCAATTCGTTGAGCAGTTCGGGTAATTGCTCGGGTGTGACTGACCGTCCTCCGGCGGCCTCGGTTACGCGGGACATCTGCAGCAACTGTTCGGGGTTCGCCGCGGGATCGCTGAGTTCTAGATCAAGATCTTGGACGGAGAAACGTGCGGATGCTTGTCCAATCGACTGACCCGCGGCCGTCGCAGCGATTTCGATCCGGTATTCGCCCGATTCCGTTGGTGTTTCCCACGTGCCGAGCCAGTCATCGCCTTCAGGTGCCAAGCGAACAGGAGTCCGTGTTCCGGACGGCGTGATCACTTCGGCCTGCAAGTTTGCATCACGATACACATCGCCATTTGTGTCGCGCGCACCCGCGGTGAATTCCACCATCTCGCCTGGACGAAAGCGGCGACGCGCCAGTTTGACCCACACGTCGCGGCGGAGAAGTTCATCTTTGTTTCCCAGCCAAAGCATGGCCTGACGCCAGAACCGTTTGTGAGCCTCCTGCTGCCCGTATCGCCACCAGCGATGAGTGGAATCGCCAGCGAAGACGAGCACGCGGCCGGCGTCAAACTGCCAAGCGACCAGAAGCGGATCTCCATTCTGTGACTCGGCCAAACGCATTGCCCGCGGATTGACGGAATCGAAACGGTTTGCGCCCGTCAATGGCTTCAGTTGCTGCCAGCGGGTTGTGTTGTCGGGTTCGGGAGCCAGTCGCGTGACGAAATGCGGCGTCGTCGGCAACATCTGCAGCGGGCCCGACAGATGCAGGTCTTCGCGAATCGGTGCGTCGGGTCCCAATTCCTGTCGCTCAAAGCGACCCATCGTGATCGGCAGCACCGGCGCGAGTGGCGTACCGCGGTATCCGCCGGGGCCAAACGTGTGCAAGCCACCAATCATCATCAGGCCGCGACCGGACTTTACAAGTTCGGCAATCTTCGCGAGGTTCGCTTCGCCCAGAGCCGTGGAATCGACATCGCCGATCAAGTACACATCGTGGGGTTGATTCCACTCGGCGGACAGGTCGATCGGCCACTGGTCGCGTAACCGGGGATCGATGGGACGATAATCGAGGCGAATATCGGGTGATGCTCCAATCGACCAGCGCAGAATCTGCTGTTCGGGACTCAGCAGGTTCGCCTCGAGATAGAGGACGCGCAGCCCACCATCCAGTGCGGTTAGGTAGGCGGTCATCCGGTTGTTTTCCACGATCAGTTCGCCCGGTTGCGGCGTCGCTTCAATCCGCAGCGTGTACGATCCAGCGACGAGCGGTGAGTAGTTGAAGCGAAATTCGGCCAGCGAATCGTCCTCAGCGACGGTCAGCTCGATGGGACCCAGTTGTTGCGACTGACCGTCCGGGCCTTCCACGAGAATCTGCACTGGAACCGGACGGTTGACATAACCTTGCACACGAAGGGCTCCCCGAATCTCCACTTCGTTCTTGACGAAGACCGAATACTGATCCTGCAGGTTTTCGATTCCGATATCTCGCGCCTGAGATTGTTCACGAGGTTTTCCAAACGGTACGGTGTAGAGAGGGCAGTCCATGCGTGCCAGGTCACGCGCCACCTGCTGCAAGTCGACGCGCGGCTGATACGTGCGTTGGGCCCCGTCGGAAAGCAGAATCACGGCTGCCAATCGTTTGCCGATCTCGCTGCGAAGGGCTTCATCCAAAGCCGCGCCGAGATTCGTTTGTGCCCCGTCCGGCGAGGCTGGAAAGCGGATGACTCCCTCCTGAACCTCGTTCGTTTGCAGTTGGTCGGCAAAGTTGTAGACCCGCAAGTCCATGCTGCGCGAAAGTTGGTCCAATTCGGACGCCGAATTCCGCAGCGAGTCGGTAAGTGACTTCCAGCGAGAAGCGCCGCCTGCCGCGTCCTCGACCTGCATACTCCGACTTCGATCGTAGAGCAGCAGAAGGGTTGCCGATTGGGGACGCGTTTGCGTACTGATCCAAGTGGGACGGAGCATCGCCAGCAGCAGGAGCAGGATCAGAATGGCCCGGAGCAGCAACAAGACGCCCTGCCGGCTCCGCGTCAATTGCCCACGGAAGGGACGGACGAGCAGGAGGATAGCGACTAACAGTCCCGCCAGCAGCAGAACGGTCAGGTAGCTCTCCAGAATCGGCTCGAAACTCCATCGTGACATGAGGCTAGTCGTCGCAATCGGGTCCGTTACACATTACGGTAAAAGCGATTCGCCAAAAGGTATTCCAGCAGCATCACCAAAGCCAGAACCGGCAACAGCAGCGGGTAAAACTCCCGACCGATCCTCGCTTGGTCGATTTCGCGGACAATTTCTTGTTCATTGTGGGCCAAACGGAGGCGATCCTGACCCAGCGCCGCAGCCAGTTGCTCCTGCGTGACTCGGTCCAGGCGACTTGTCTCGGGAGCAAGGTTCGCCGAGAAGCCGTGGGGAGTCGGAGTCTCCTCCGGGACCTTCAGTCGGTAAGCACCAGGCACTTCGGTTAACAGGACGCGGATTTCACCGTCGGATGCCGTCACTTCCTGCCAGTCCCCACGCGGGGTCAGCAGAGGCAGGCGTTCCGTTCCGACCGCATTCCAAGGCAGACGCGCGGTTTGTCCTACCGTACAGTTGAGCGTCGCGGTATTGCTGCGCACAAGCGTCAGGAACATGCGGTCGACCAGCATCAGGAAAGGCCATGAGTCTAGACTGTTGGCGATCCGGTTCCACGGCAGTTGGTTGCTGGTTTCGACATCCGAGATCGGTGTGGTCATCAGCATGACAAGGCCCTCACCGATTCGACGTTCGACAAGCGCGGGCTTGTTATTGCTGTATGGAACAACAACCCGAGATCCCTCCGTCAACTGCCCCAAAACCCAGTGGCGGAAGATGGGCATCGCGTTCCAGGGCACGGTGGAGCGCAGATCCTGAAATACCGACAACACCGGGTGATCGAAGTTGCGCGGTGCCAATTGCAGGCCTTCGTCGGCGCGCCATTGACGTTGAATGGATGCCGGCAACAGGTCCATGGCCGACTGCGAATTGAACTTGGACGCCTCCGATGCGTTGCGGCCCAAGAACAGGGCCAATCCGCCGCCGCGTTCTACGTACTGCCGCAGATTCTGCCAAGACGACTCGGGCAGGGGGGCCGGATCCAGCAAAGCGACTGCCGCGTAATCGCGCAGCGGTTGGTCTGCCAATTGTTCGGGGCGGATCGTGGTACAGTGAAACCGCGCACGACCGGTCTCGCGGAACTCATACGGGGCCAGCGTCTCCGTGAGGAATTGCGAGAAGGCGCTGGCTGGTGCCACCACCAATACGGGCCAGGGGGGACGCACATGAACGGTGAAATATCGTCGGTTGTCGATTGGCAGATTGTCATCCCCCTCGACTTCGACGTAGCCATAATGCGTGCCCATCTCGAGTGCCGACAGATTGAACTTCACAAGCTGCGTGCCATCCCGATCAAGCTCGATCGCCTGCTTTCCTCGCACGGTGGTCGGTGGTAGCTGCAATTGGCCATCGACCAGAATCGGCCCACTTGGATCCTGCGACTCAAGTAGCAAACGAACGGTGCGCGCGGCTGACGGGCCCCTGCGCGCAAGTCGTGCCTGCACCGTCAAAGGCGACCCATTGGACAACAGTTGTCCCGATAGCTGAAGATCGAGAATGGCGTCGTTATGTGGCGTCTCAACTCCCACGTCAATGATCTGCAGCGAGATCTCGGAAGTCGATTGCAGTACATCAACTAGACTACCGTCGAGTGCATCCTGCCAGGTTGGGAGTGTCAAATCGGACAGAATGTACAGCTCCTTTCTCGCCTTGTCATTCTGCTGCAATAGCCGCAGCGATTCCTCGATCAAAGACTTCCAGGAAGGAGCGAGGTAGTTCACGTCGATGGCGTCAATTGCTTTGGAGGCGGCACCCAAATCGACAGCGAAGGCGGCTGAACGAAAGCGAGCATCGATGATGGCGACATCACTTTCTGCCGGCAACTGGCGAATCAGCCAGCGACTAATTTCCTGAGCGCGCTGGAGCCGCGTTTGGTTGTTGTAGCGGTACAACATCCTTGGCGACGTATCCAAAAGCAGCGCCGCAGCAACCGGTGCCTCACGATTCCCCAGGGCAAGCGGCGTCCGCTGGCGAGTCACCGACAACACCGCCTGTCCCAGGCCGAGTGCCAACGTGATTCCTAGAAGCAGAAGGACTCCGAGTAAGATCTTGCCGCGGCGCTGGATGATCGTGAGTACGATGAGGGTGATGACAAAAAGAAGCAGAAGACCCAACAGGCTGATGGTCAGCCAGCTCACCCATTGGGTCGACGCGACACTGGGCCGCGACAGGGCTAAGGCCAAAAGCAAGACCACCAGGCAGCGCAACAAGAGCAAGAGCCACTGGCGCAGCTGCAATCGCCGACGGTTCGTTGTTTCTCGTTGTTGGAGAAACCGGAGTGCTGGAAAGATCAAATGCTTGGGCTTCTGTCGCATGGCCAGATGCAGCAGAATCGGGATGGCCACAAACAGGCCTCCGAGTGCCAGTAGCGACAGGTTGACGAACGTGATGCCCATGAAGCAAATCAGAAACGGTTGCGGCGGCTGACCAGGTATTCCATCAAGGCCTTGTCGAATTGCATGCTGGTATCCAGCGGTACATAATCGACGCCAATCTGAAAACACTCCTGCCGATAGCGATCCCGAAACGCCTGCAGTTCGTCCAGGTATTCCTGCCGGATCCCCGTGGCATCAACCTGCAACCGCTGATGGGCCTCAGGTTCTTCAAACTCCATCACACCATCGAACGGGAAGGTCACCTCCGCCTCATCCAGTAAGTGGAACAGAATCACGTCGTGTCCCCCGTGACGGAGCCGTCGCAGCGACTGGATAATCGGATCGGGTTCGCCCAGCAAGTCACTGAAGATCATCACCAGGCTGCTGTGGCGAAGCATTGCCGCAATCTGCGTTAAACTGTTGGCAATGTTTGTATCCCCTTCGGGCTTCAGGCGGGATAAGAGCGATAGCAGGTGCCCAAGCTGTGTTCGCTTGGTTCGTGGCGGCAGGCTGTTGCGGATCTGTGTGTCGAACGTGATCAGTCCCACCGGATCTTTTTGGTAGATCATCAAGTAGCAGAGAGCCGCGGCGAGACAAATGGCGTAGTCGAACTTGTTCAATTCCTGACGGAACGTATATCCCATCGAGCGGCTTAGGTCCATCGCCAGGTAACCGGTGATATTCGTCTCGGCTTCAAACTTCTTGACGTAGTATTTGTCGGTCTTGGCGTAGACGAGCCAATCGATATCTTTCGGATCATCGCCGGGCGTGTACTTGCGATGTTCGCTGAATTCGACGGAGAAGCCATGGAAGGGGCTGGCGTGCAACCCTTGCAGAAAACCCTTCACGACGAATTGTGCGCGCAGGTCGAGACGGGCGATCTGTCGAGCGACATCGGGCTTCAGGTATTTTTCAACGGTTGACATGATTCACGTCAACCCGGCTGGTTGAACTTGGGGATTTCCGGCTCGGGGATCAACGCTTGCAGTCGTTCGATGATATCCTCCGTGGAAAGCCCTTCGGCTTGCGCCTGAAAATTGGTGCTGATGCGGTGTCGCAAAACGGGCACTGCGATCTTGCGCACATCCTCGACGGCGACAGAAAAGCGTCCGTCCATGGCCGCGAGCGCTTTGCCGCCGTTAATTAAGAACTGGCCTGCCCGGGGGCCGGCTCCCCAGTCGACCAATTCTCGAACAAAATCGGGCGCCGTTTCGTCTTTCGGACGAGTCGCACGGACCAGGCGGGCGACGTACTTCACGATGTGCTCACTGACCGCGACGCTGCTGACGAGTTTCTGCAGATTGACGATTGCGCGCGCGGACAGGACGCGGCGAACCTCGACCTTTTCGTTCCGTGTCGTTACCGACAGGATCTGCTCCTCCTCCTCGGCATTCGGGTAGCCGACCTTGATGTTGAACATGAAGCGGTCCAATTGCGCTTCGGGCAGAGGATACGTTCCTTCTTGCTCGATCGGGTTTTGCGTGGCAATCGTGAAGAACGGATCCGGCAACGCATACGTGGTTCGCCCCACCGTGACCTCGCGCTCCTGCATCGCCTGCAGCAAGGCCGCCTGTGTTTTCGGCGGCGTCCGGTTGATTTCATCGGCCAACAGGATATTCGTGAATACCGGGCCTTCCACGAAACGGAATTGGCGCCGCCCGGCCTCGTCTTCGTCGATCACATTCGTGCCCGTGATGTCCGAGGGCATGAGGTCGGGTGTGAATTGAATTCGCTTGAAGCCGACATCCAGAATCGAGGCCAACGTACTGACCATCAGGGTCTTTGCCAGTCCGGGAACGCCCTCGAGCAGGCAATGTCCCCGCGTGAAGATGGCTGCGAAAAGCTGCTCAATGACTTCGTTCTGACCGACGATGACCTTCTGCAGTTCCTGCTGCATCAACCGACGGTGTTGGCTGAATTCTTGCAGAATATCGCCCAGACTACGTGATTTTGTCGCCACCGGAACTAATTCCCTTTTTCCCGTTCGGGGGTTGTTCGTGATGAATTTGCAGTCGAACTCGCGTGCACGATTTGCGCCAGACTCGGGGATTCCGGCGGACGTCTTTGCCTGACGACGTTCCGAGTGTCCTCAACACCCGCCCACTCGACCAAGGCCAGCCAATTCTATAGCGGTACCGTGTAGGCAGCAACGCGACGCGACGATTGCTGTGCTGATGCTGGAATCCTAAGATACACGAGGCCGTGGACTCGCGGAGAAAGAGGAAATCGCGTGACCGTTCGTCGTTCCATTCTAAGCCTGTCAATCGCCGTTCTGATGGCGACGGTTGTGCCGCCCGTGCGGGGACAGATTACCGCCGAACAAGTCCGGCAGTCGATCGATCGCGGGGTGACCTATCTCAAGTCGCAACAAAACAAGACCCAGGGCAGCTGGATTGAGCAACCGGGCTACCCGGGGGGGGTGTCCGCCCTCTGCACCTTGGCCCTGTTGAACTGCGGTGTCCCACTGGAAGATCCCGCGATCCAAAAATCGCTGGAATACCTTCGACAGCCCAAGACGCCGCTGCGGACCTACAGCGTCTCTCTCCAAACGATGGTGCTGTGCCTGGCCGAGCCGGAGCGGGATCGCGTGCAGATTCGTGAGAACGTGGCTTGGCTGCAGCAAACTCAAATCAATGCCGGCAGCCAGAACGGTTCCTGGTGGTATGGCGAAGCGCGGACAAGCGGCGATCCGTCGAATACTCAATTCGCCATGCTCGCGCTGCACGAAGCCGAACGCGTGGGTGTGGAGGTTGCCGAGAGCACGTGGCGCCGGGCATTGGGTTACTGGACCCGGCAACAGCGCGACAACGGATCCTGGGGTTATACTCCGGATCAGCCATCCAGCGGCAGTATGACGTGCGCCGGCATCGCCTCGACCATCATCGCCCTCGGGCAACTAACCGAAGGCGATGCGACCGTCACCGACGGTGAGGTGAACTGTTGCGCAACGCAAACCGACCACCAGGTTGTGACGCGCGGACTGCAGTGGTTGGCCGGGAATTTTTCTGTGACGAGTAATCCCAGCTCGCTTGCCGATCGCGGGCGAACGTTCAGCCGGGCCTGGCTACTGTATTATCTGTATGGACTCGAACGCGTTGGACGGATGTCGGGACAGCGGTTCATTGGTGAGCACGACTGGTATCGGGAAGGTGCCGAAGCGCTGCTCAAGCAGCAGGATCGATTGTCCGGTTACTGGAAAGGCGTCGGGATCGAGAGCAATCCACAAGTGGCCACCGCCTTGGCTTTGCTGTTCCTTTCCAAGGGGCGACGGCCCATCCTGGTCGCCAAGCTGAAGCATGGCGAGGATCCAGATTGGAATCGGCACCGGCAAGACCTCGCTCATTTGACTCGTGATGTGGAGCGGCGGTGGCAACGCGATCTGACGTGGCAGACCATCCACGGCGACCGTGCATCGGCCAAAGACTTGCTGGAAACACCCGTTCTCTACATTACCGGTCGGGATCAACTGAGTTTGACGACGGAGTTGAAAACCGCGCTGCGGGAATATGTCGATCAGGGAGGATTCATTTTTGCCGAAGCGTGTTGTGATGGAGACGGATTCGATCGGGATTTCCGCCAGCTGATCGCCGAATTATTTCCCGACAGTTCCCTGCGATTGTTGCCACCGGATCATCCCGTCTGGTATGCGGAAGAGAGGGTTCCGGCCGAGTTCATCCTGCCCCTGTACGGCGTCGACTCCTGTTGCCGAACAGCCGTCGTCTATTGTCCGGGAGAGCTTTCCTGTTACTGGGAACTGGCGGATCTGCGCCGTGTCAAAGAGTATCCCGATCGACTTCAGCGAAAGATTCGCAGCGTTCTGGCGATTGGCGCAAACGTATTGACTTACGCGACGAATCGACAGTTGAAGGAGAAGTTAGAGCCGACGGAGTTGATCCTGCCGCCCTCCGAAGATGGCCCACAGCAACGCGGAACACTGTATGTCGCCAAACTGAGCCATGGTGGTGGAAGCGATGATGCTCCCTCGGCCTTGTCGAACCTGCTGCGGCTGGCGGGCCAGCACCTCGATCTGCGCGTCAGCAGCGAGAAACGGTTGTTGTCCGCCGCCGACGAGAATCTGGCGGACTATCCGATTGTCTTTTTGCACGGGCGGCGGAGTTTTCGGTTCAGCCCCGGCGAACGAACGGCCCTGCAACGTTACCTGACCGCCGGCGGATTTCTTGTCGCTGATTCGATCTGTGCCAGCGAAAATTTTAGCGAGTCGTTTCGAGAGGAAATGCGTGCGATTCTTCCCGATCATCCGCTGCAACCGATTGCCGCCCAACACCCGCTGCTGACGCCCGCGTTTCAAGGCTACGACGTCTCGAATGTGCAGTTGCGCGAGCCGCGTCGTCGCGTGAGTGATGACCAGCCGTTGGCAACCCGTACCGAACGGGTTGCTCCCGTCTTGGAAGGAATCGAGATTGAGGGTCGGATGGCCGTCGTGTTTTCCCCCTTCGATCTAAGCTGTGCCTTGGAAAACCAGGCATCGATCGAATGCAAGGGTTACTTGCGAGA
>CAZFWV010000130.1:9094-16791 GCA_964522605.1 uncultured Pirellulaceae bacterium | reverse complement strand
GCCCGAGTCTGCTCCAGCAGAGCTCTCAATTGAGACTCCGTCGCCTGCATCCTCTGCATTTCCTCTCCCAGCGAATCCGCCCTCGCAGACGCGTTGGCTTTTCGGACGAGGGCGGCACGCGCGTCCTCGGCGTTCTTCGCCGCCGCGGCCCGTTGCGCAATGTTGCCGAATTTCTCTGCTTCGTCCTTCGCCTCGTGAATCTGTCGTTCCAGCCCTTTACGCTGGGCGACGACGTTTGCAATTTTTCGTTCGAAGTCGTCACAGGCCTTTTCACTATCTTCAATCGCGAATTCACCCCGCTTGACGTCATCAACATCAACAGCCTGGGCGGCATCATCTCGTGTCGCCCGTAACCGATTGCGGATTGCTTGCCAAAGACTTGCCATATTCGTTGTCTCCTTGATCGCTACTAACTTGCTTCTGTAAAGGCGATCTGCAGAACCTCCTTGCTGCTCACAAGCGCTGCCTGCAGATCACTCAAAGCCGATTTCAGCTCGCACTCCTCAAAATCTTCCAGTGGAATCGTATCGACAAGCACGATCGGCCAATGGTTTTCCTGACCAGCACTTGACGGATCATCGATGTCCGTGATCATCGCTAGTGCATAGGGGGAAAGTCGTGTATTGGCATCCAGCGCGGCCACGGCGAACTCTGTCTGATTGTTTGGCGGAATGTCGCCGGCTCGGGCAACTTGGCAATTGATGCTGAGCCTTCCTTCATCGATCGTCAGGATGGCCGGAAACGGACCGATCCTGACGACCAAGGCATCGTCGACCAGCGAGGTTCGGTAGCCAAGCTGCTCGGCAGCCTCCTGGATCTGCGGCAAGTTATTCAACGAAGCGCCCACGAAATACCTCCTTCCGGCATCTACCGGATTAACAGCTTGACGTCCGCACTCGGAACGGACTTACCCAACATCAGAACCACATACCCTCCCTCGGGTAGACGCTGTCCGAACCGGTCCAAACCACCGACCTCTAGCGCCATCAACTCGGAGTGCTCCACGTCGGTCTCCGCCAACCACTCCACGATCGTCGCCGGCTGCGCAATCGTGGACGACGGGTCAAGTTCCCGATGCTCTCCGTAAATCTCCGCCCCCTTAGCAACGAAGCGCACCTCGCCCAGATCATCGTTGTGCTGGACGACTTGAGCCGCGAATCGGAGGTCGGCGACATCAAATTGCTCTGGATCATCGGGCTCTTCGAAAAGCCAATGGCAGTCGGCATCCAGCAGGTCAATCCGAGATCCCGCCGGCACATCGTCCGGTAGCCAATAGACCCGCTGATCCACGAGATCGTCGACGATCTTAACGACCAGAACGAGCGGCGGTTGACCGGGCGGCTGACCGCCCAGGTCGCAAAAATAGAAGTCCGCACAGCCCTGGATTTCAACGTGACGCACGTTCTGAACTTCCAAATCCATTCCGTCCATTGCGTTGCCGACACCATCCTCAATCAACTGCGCAATCGTCGTCTCGTCACGCAACGTGACAATGTCACCGGCTTTCAACTTTTGGTATGCATTCTTCACGACTGGGGCCATTGAACTCTCCGACACAACCAATACTTTGTCAGTCGTTAGACTGGGCGACGGTATCTCCGTGGCGTAAGCTTCCAGCTTGCGTTGGATCGCGTCAGTTACTCGGCAAGCGGGATGCTCACCCCACACCCGACCTCTCCCCGGAGGGCAGAGGCGTTTGAAATGCGCGCTAGGCAATCGGGTAGTCGGATCCGGCGCCGCGAAAGACAAGAAAAGCAACGAGTCCTACGAGCGTCAGGACGATCGCGGGGGTTCGCCACCACCGCATTGACCAACGACTCGGTGATGGGCCGTAATAGTAACTGTTCCGATTCATGAGCATCGTCGTCATGGCGGTATCCGCCATCGGGTCATACATGACCCACCGCCCGGCACCGGGCCCGCCACCCATCCAGTAGCCGTAGCCGCCTTGGCTGACGTCGTACGTTACGTCGTAGGTGCGACCACCGACTCGAGTTGTCTCGGGAATGTAGTCGGGCCGAGTCGTCGGAGCAGGCTGGCCGGGCTTTGGCTTCTGCGTGTACTGCTCTTTATACTCTCGCGAGAAGTGGGACATGGCGTCTGCTTTGGATTGAAACACCGTGCCTTTGGCTGCCGCCTTCGCGTGGAGTCGCCGGTCCGCCGGGGAGAGTTTCGGTCGGCTCTTCGATGTGCTGTTACCGCCCCAACTCCAACCGGACTTGCGCCAGCTACTACTGCGCGAACTCGCGAAACGCCGCGATGAAGTCGAACTGCGTGACGAACCCGAACTGCGACTGGAAGAAGAGAATCCGCCTCCACGCCGGGCAAAGGCGTCGCCACACGATGCGAAGGAAATTGCCGTAATCAGGATGAGCAGAAGTGTGCATTTACGTCGTCTCATATCGTGTGTTACCCTCCCGAAGTTTCGTTACGCCTCGACCGAATGACCGCGCGTTGCTCGTCGCCAGACTACGCCCCAAGGGATACGGCGTATACGACGGCAATGGAGACGAATGTCGCTGCCGAAATGGCGCCCGCCGCCAGATTCCGATCCACGACAATCTCTTTAGACAATGGACTCTTCGGCAGGATCAGCCTGTCGGTTACGATTCGCATCGCGACTAACAAAATGCTCCCGACCGCTGCCACAGCAACCGTCGTCACCGTTTCGGCTAGAAGGTTACTACCCGCACCAGCCAGAGAAACTCGCGCAACAACGCCCATCGCAACGAGGAATCCGCCAAACGACAATCCCGCAGCCGCGTTATCGTCTTGGCCAATCACACGATGAATGTCGTAACTGGTAATCAATTGAAACAGTTGACCGGCCACAACAAACAAGACCTGCCCCAGCGTGTAGTAATAGAGTAGGTCCACAAGCCCTATCCACGGCGACAGCGATTCGCCCGAGAGCGCACCGGAGATCGTCAACCCCGTGGCCACGCAGCCGCCACCAACGACAAACGCCGTGCCAAGATTACGGTCCTGGACAATTTCATCATGCAGGCTAAATCGATACAGGATCAGCTTGTCGTTGATCAGAATACTCAGACGAACAAGCACCAAAGTCAGCGGGCCATAAATCGCGACATTCAGAAGATCATCGCGCAGATTGGTACCGAAACCGTACGCGAGTCCGCTGAGCGCCACGGAAACTCCGATAAAATAGAGAGCCAACACCGTACCGACGGCAGGATTGTCTCGCGTTGTCAGCTCCTCATCCGCCGCGTAATGAGTCGACCAGTCGAACAGGATCTTGCCCAAATACAAGACGATGGCAATCGCGATGAAGCACGGAGCCGCCACGATCAACTTCTGCCCAGTTCCCACAAGTGCATCCACAAAAACGTCCCTCAATAGTTCGTGTCCCAGGTTCTGTCTTAAGACTGTGGGCCGACGTGTCCCAAGTCGGCGAACATGCCGGAATACCGACTTGAGACACGTCGGCCTATGTTGATCGTGGCTCTTGAGACAAAGCGTGATCAACAGCCTCCCGACGAACACTCACCTCAGTCTCCGCCGCCGCAACTGCCGCCATCCCGTACACGAGTGCGGAAGCGCCCCGTTGGGTGCGGCCCTGGCGCACTGCGAATCCTCCCACTATGGAAGCCACGGTCGGTCGCTTCGCGATTGGAACCGATTCGTGTGGCATGGATTCCTTGGAGGAAATTGCATTCCGGGAAGATCGGCAGGAAGAAACGGCTCGACTCGAGCGTCGAATTCTCCGGTCCAAGTGCAAGAACGGCGAAGTGTGACATGCGGAGAGAGAAATGGCAGGAGAAGGGAGCCAGCACGTCGGAGGAGGGAAGTTCGGGGAGCATCGCCGCGGAGAAACGCGGAAAGACGCCGAGCGGAAGGGCTGCGACCCAACCAGACTCGACGCGGGTCGCAATGACCACGCGAGTTAGGGAGAAGAGAGAAACCACGGATTTGACGGACGAGACGGATGTTTACGGATCTGTCCGTGCCGATCCGTACGCTCCGTCAAATCCGTGGTTCCTCTCCTTCCTTCTGGGGTCTCACCGGAGCGCGATTTTTTCTCGCCTGGTTCGACGATCGACCACCGCCAGTGCATAGACTGCCGGATCCGTGACGTTCTGCGTATCGAACTCGCTGAACTCGGCGTCTTTCAGCGCACTTCCGCGGCCGCACTCCCCACATTTCCTACAGGCGATTTCAAAACGGGGAAGGCGAGGTCAGCAGACAATCCAACAACCGCTGGACGATCTCGCGCGCTCAGGGTTCCAGCGTCTGTCGAGGAATGAACCCCACGGAAGTTTCGAGCCACGAACCACAACTGCAGCCGCCACCACCTTCGGGAGAGAGCAACATCCCGCCGACCGGGATCGTACTCAGCCAGCAGTCGGGACGCAGTCGATCCCATGTCGTGAATTCGCCCGCCTGCTGGTCCCACATAGCCGAGTTCTTTCCAGAGCCGGCGCGAAAGAAGAGTGCCTTCTTCGTCGCGGCGTACGTTCCACAACCTCCGACGGGAATCTGCAGCGGCAGTAGCTCTCCGGTCCGGAGATCGAAGACCCCCGGTCGAACGTACAGTCGCTGGTCAACAATTGCGGGCCGCGAGAGATGGGAGCCATGATCCGCTTTGCCTTTTCCCCAGGGAATCGCGGCATTCCAAAGATCCTTGCCGGTCTGCCCTTCGACCGCGTAGACGAAGTACTGCAGTTTGGTCGAGGAGACGAGCACAAGCGTCGAATCACCATGGGCGGCATAGAACGCGATCGTTCCGTCGGCCGTGTCCAGGGGACGTTCCCACTTGACCTGCCCGGTATGAAGGTCCAGCGCAACAAGATACTGATCGCGCCAGAATGCGTCTCCACCGAGTCGTCGGTCGGCCAGACCTTTCAGGAACTCACTGCGCGCCTCAACGAAGTAGACCAATCCGTCTGCCACGGTGATCGTCGAATTCAGAATCGGACCCCTCTCATACTGCCAGCGCATCTCGCCGCTTTCCACGCCGCGGGCAAACAGCCGATCACTGCAAACCTTGTAGGTCACCGGTCCCTCGGTCGCATCGTACCAGCCTTCGCCGCCCCAAAAACTGGTCCAGCTCGCGCCCGCACGTACGGCACTGCCAATCAACAAGTCCGCCTCGCGGGCGACGTAACCCCAGTCATATGACGGCGATTCGGGCGAAGTGGAATCGAGCTGAAACGTCTGCTGCAGGCTTCCGTCCGCGGTGGAGATCTTCCAACACTTGTCATGGAGGGCAACGTAAAGCGATTGTTCGTCCGCGCACCAGTTGCCACAATCGCGAGGCATGTTGTAGCGGTCCAATCCGGGGATCTCCAACGCCCAAAGAATCGAACCGTTGTACTGGTCGAGCGCCAATAAACGATGAAGGCCCTGCAGAAACAGACGCCCTGCAACGGCGAGGGGCGGTGGTTTTCGGCCATTCCGATCGGCCTGATACCGCGGTCCCGGTCGGCCGATCCATTGCACCGTCAGCTCCGGTACGGTGCGCACTCCGCCCAACGCCTCACCTCCATAGTGATTGTTTGCCGCGGTACCATAGATATGGGTCCAGACACCGGCTTCCGGAATGGGCTTGCCTTCGAGGATGAACCAGCGACTAGAATCCAGCTGCAGCGCCGTGACCGCTTCCCACCCATCGCGTAGGTGCATCTGTGCATCGGGCGATTCGATGCAAGTCTTACCACCGGGTGTCAGCAGTCGCTGCGTCTCACGCAACGGAACTCGCCAACCGCTGTCGATCATCGGCGATTCAGAGACGATCAGGTTGGCGACGCGACCGGTGATCGGGATCTGTTCCAACGATTCCACGAGATGCGCGGTTGCGCGCACGCCGTACAGATCCTGTTGCTGCAGTCGCTGGCGGACCGCTCGGACGCGATCCTCGTCCGTATCAAACGCGACGATGCGCAGCGAACTGGCGCGCAACAGCGACTCGATCAGCTCTCCATCTTCACATCCGAGACAGAGGCAAAGGCCGCCGGAGACCTGCGTCGCCTCCAAAATCATCCTGGCTGTCTGCTGGCGTGAGTTGGAATTCGATTCCAGTGCCGCAGAAATCTCAGGCGGACGGTAATTGAAGAATGTGTCACATTCGTATTCGGTGGTCTGGCGGCGTGTTCCCTGGTCCAGGAATTCGATCTGCACCGTGTAATTCATGTTGTGGCGCAAACCCTTCAGCGTAACCTCATGATCCAGGTGTGCCGCATCGTCCACAAACTGTTGAACGATGCGACCATCCTGGCGCAACGTCAGATGGCTGGGCGAGGGCCTCTTCGTCCGCCAGCGGAAGACCGCCGTTCCATGCGCCGTAAACTGCCACCAGGGCCCAAACGCCACTCGGTCCGTTTGCTGCGCGTCATCGCTGGGATTCGGAATCGGTTCGGGTACTTCATCGGAAGCAGCAGCGACGGACAGCGATCCTGTCAGTTCCTGATCCACAGCACCTGCTTGGAAAGCATGAATCGCCCCCGTGTCGGTGCTGACGAGCAATCGTCCGTTGGCAACGGCCAGTCCGCATGCCTTACCATCCACCGCGTGCGACCAGATCATTTGGCCATCGCGACTGCTTCGAGCGACGACTTGATCTTGGCCACCGACCCATAACGTCTCTCCCGCCAACGCGAGGGCAAAGCGACAATCGGATTCGACCGACCAGAGGATTTCTTTCGTGACGTAATTCGAGGCGGTCAAGGCATCATCGGTCAGGATGAAGCAAACATCGCCGGCGACGACGATCGCATTCCCCTTGTCGAACGATGCCACGGTTTCCAGGGAATCGAGGCTGCTCGCCTTGAGCCAGCCGGTTTTATTGCCGGGCCCATGGAAGACGGAATCCTTCGTCAGCACAACGAACGAACCTCCACCGCCTTTCAGACTTCCCAACGGTCGGCCGTCCTGCAGGGCGAACAATTGGGGTGGAATTCGGCCCTGGGGCGAAACGAGAGCGCGGCCAGGAAAAACCGCCATCGGACCTTCCATCGTCGATTCGTAAACGCGGCGAACGAAACATCCCGGCTCGTCCGCGCTTCCCGTGCGGGCATCCACGGCACACAGGTACGATTCCTGCCACGGCAGCAGCGAAGCGCCAAAGATCGCTCTTCCCTCTTCGACGAGCACTCCGGTGCGAACCGGCCACGTGGAAATGAATCGACCGTTATTCACGATCCGCCGTGAACAAGGTTGCGCTTCGTACTTCCAGACAAGTTGCCCGCGTTCGTCGACACAGTACGCGCATCCGTCATCCGAGCCGAAATACAAGCACCCGTCCGCATAGGCCGGCACAGCACGCACTGGCCCGTCGGTAGTGTAAACCCAGATTTCACGTCCCGTCTCGGCATCCAGACAATGGACCGCATCATCGACATTCGAACCGAACCAGATGCGATCGCCGACGGAGATCAGGTGGAACACCGGGTCGTAGTTCCGCATCGACTTCAAGCCGCGGATCTCCGCGTACGCATCCCACTTCGCGGGCCCCCACCAGGCCGGCTGGGGAACTTGCGGCGACCGCCATGTCCAGCTCAGCGCGAGTTCTTCCGCTTTCAGTTGTTCGGTCGTCTTCGCATTCCGCTGATGATTTTGCTGGTACACGGGCCAGTCGTCGGCCACAACCGACGGGCCCAGACACAAGCTCACGAACACGGTCAAGAGCACGGTGAAAAGCACGGCGGCGCGACGCTTACCCGGCCTTCGCACGCCCGTGC
>CAZFWV010000130.1:0-8994 GCA_964522605.1 uncultured Pirellulaceae bacterium | reverse complement strand
AGCACGGTGAAAAGCACGGCGGCGCGACGCTTACCCGGCCTTCGCACGCCCGTGCGGATGAGAGCAGAACCAGAAAGCTTGGCAATCATCATTGTCCTCGAACTCACTTGTTGCCGTCTCGAACCTGTCGGACTGCCGCGAGAAGTCGTCGAATATCGTCGGGAAACACATGTCCGATCGTTCCGATCCGAAATGTATCCGCCTGACTGATTTTGCCCGGATAAATCACGAAGCCTCGGGACTTGAGCGCGTCGTAAAACGGTCGAAAGCGAAAACTCGCACCGTCCGGATAGCGAAAGGCCGTAATGATGGGCGATTGGTGAGCGGGAGCAATCATCGCGTGATAGCCCAACTCCGCCATCCCGTCCACAAGAGTCCGATGGTTTTCGCGATACCGTGCAGCGCGGACGGAAATCCCACCTTCCGCATCCAACTCGGCCAGTGCCTGAGCGAACGCGCGCACGACATGCGTAGGCGATGTGTAACGCCACTTTCCCTGGTGATCCTCCATCTCGCGCCATTGGTCGAACAGGTCCAGACTCAGCGATCGAGCCCAGCCGGCAGTGCCTTCCAATGTCGAACGATGAGCAATCACAAAGGAGAACCCGGGGACGCCCTGCAGACACTTGTTGGAAGAGGAAACGAGATAATGCGCGTGGAGTTCCTGTGCTGTAAAGGGAATACCACCAAAGGACGACATGGCGTCCAGGATGAAGATTCGATCGTAGCGGGCGCATAGCTGACCGATCTCGGCGGCCGGATTCATCATCCCGGTCGTCGTCTCACAGTGAACGAGGGCAACGTGCGTCAACTGTGGATCGGTGCGAAGTTCTTCTTCGACTCGGTTGACATCAACCGGTTCAATTTCGGAACCGTCTAAGTGCGTGTGCGGAATGCGCAACCTAGCAGCAATCTGGGCGATTCGGCGGCCGTAGGCCCCATTGTCCAACACAAGCAGTTTTCCATCGGGAGGCACACAACTGCCTACCACCGCTTCAATTCCGAACGTCCCGCTGCCCTGCATCAACACCGAGGTCAACTCGGAGTCGCCTCCCGCCAATTCACACAGTCGACGGCGAATCCCGCTGACAACTTGGTGGTAGTCATCGTCCCAGGTACAGTAATCGCGCAGCATCGCTTCCTTGACGGAACGCGACGTCGTCAGGGGACCAGGGGTCAACAACAGATAGGGAATCTCGTCATCCACGATTTCGTTCGACCTTTAGGATGTGCAGGTAAGAGTTCGCGAGTCATGATGCACGACGATCTGCCGCTGTTTCAGCTCCCGAAATACTTCCTCGGGATCGAATGCATTTTCCGGCGCGACGGTCCCGGTGCCGTGAGACTTCCCGGCGGCGATCAGTTGTGCACCAATGGCGAGCGGAATTCCGACACAGCGCGTGTAGGCCCGCAAGCCCGCCCAATCGGGAACGCTTCCATCCGACGCCGGATGCGTATGGGTCAAGATGTGCTCGACGGTCTGATCATCCCGCTGGCCGATGACCTCCACATGCAATGCATACCCATACAGCTCCGTCGTCTGTCCCTCGGGACTCTGCAGGCAGTGAGCAAAAATCGCGTCCAAAACGCCGATCTGCTGGTCGTCCACGGTCACTCGGTCATTACGCAAAAACCCCCATTCATGCAGCGCTCGCAGCAGCCGCATGTTCTTGGGAGGCCACGTGCCTCGCGCTTCGACCAATCGGACACCTTTCTCCGCAAGCGACCGAGACAGCGTCAACGGCTCCGGATGAGGGATGATGTACTGAACGTGAGTGCCGTATGGTTCGGGCAGCGTGATCTCGCGAGGTCGTGCGAACGGAGGAACTTGCTTGAATTGGCCATCCTCGAAGACCACACGGCTGGGCAGATCAGGTTCGTATTCGACGCGAGTCGTCTCGGCGATCGCTTGCGAGAACGCAATCGGCCGGAACGCACCATGACTGCAGCGAACGGAATCAACGGTCTCCAATTGACCGGCCGCACTCATCGCCATCAGGTTCGTGATTCCGGGTGTCATACCGAAGCCAGGCACGAGCGTCTTTCCCGCTTGGCGAAACCCTTGATCCAGCTCCCATTCCCGGCTCATGCCATTCAAGTTGATTCCGTCGACGCCCGCAGCGAGCATACACCGGGCCGAAGCATCATTTTGCGAAATGGGCAGCCCATCCATGACCAGATCGAAGCCGCGCATCAAATCCGTCGTCGCGCGCTCGTCGCGGACGTCGACCTTGACCGTGTCGACTCGCTGGTCGTTCAGCCATTGAGCGACCTCGTGCAACGCCTGCGGGTTTTGGTCCGCGACGGTGATCCGCTCAAAGTCGGAATGCTCCACCAGATCCAGCACGGCCTCGCGGCAGATCCGACCCGCACCTCCCAAACAGAGAATCTTCATAGGCTCGACTCACGTGATTGTTGAATAAACGGAGGCGATTCAGGCATTCCACACCCCAACGATGGTGACTCGGTCACGATCCACCGTCTACTTTGGCGATCTGCTTCGGCAGTCTCCTGTGACCGCACTGCATTCGCTGTCTCCTCCTCATGCCATCACGGCTGTTCGCCGCGCGCCAAGCGACACTCAATCTCGTCCAGGCAGGGCAACAAGTCCGCGACGCTGTTCAAGACATAATGTGCTCCGCTCGCGGCCAGTCGTTGCGCCGCGGCACCTCGCTGTTTCTCCCGCTGCTGGGAATCGAGCGCCTGTAGCTCGTCATAGGAAAGACCGATCTCATTGCCCGTTTCCACAACCGCGACAGTCCACATTCCCGCGTTGAGACCTTCCTCGATTCCCGGTGCTGTGTCGTCAACTTTGACCATGCTGGAAAACGGATAGACGTTCAGCCGTCGCGCATTTTCCAATGCCATCCAGGGCGCCGGACGTCCCTGCGGAACATCGGTCGAACAAACCATGCAATCGGGTTCGAAACCGGCGGCGGACGCCGTCGGAACGAGTGCATCCATGATCTCCTGGCTGTAACCCGTGTCGGAGCCAATTCTGATCCCGCGCTTTCGCAGCTGGTCGATCACCTCAACGACCCCCGGGATAGGATCCGCATAGCGCCGAACGCATTCAATCTGCAATGGAAGAAACTCGGCATACATCGCGTCGACATCCGCTTCTTGAGCGGGTCGACCATGGACTTCGTGCCACTTCTCTGCGACCGAAGGCATGCGCAGAATGGCCCAGAGATGATCCCGCTTATTCAGCCCCATGGGAGCGCGGGCCTGCGACATATCTACAGCGACGCGATGTCGCTGAAAGACCTCGACAAAAACGAGAGCCGGTGCGATGCAGCCGTGATCAACGGTCGTGCCCGCCCAATCAAAGATCACGGCCTGCAGCTTGCCGCGATAGCGTCGCGTGTAGCAGAACTCATGCATCATCTTTATCCTTCGCGTACAACCCGCTGCAATCTGGCGACGAAAAGACGGGCTGTCAAGTCCCACACTCCGAATCGCCTGGTGCCCTTCCAACGGTCCACACGCATTGCCTCACGGAATCTTAACCCGACACGCAACTTCTGAACTGGCGCGTCGGGTTAAGATGTTTTGGAATACTCTTCTTATGCTCCAAAGATCGACGCAATCTACGGATGAAGAAACGAAGAAGATTCGATAAGGCCTTGATGAACACCCTGTCAGGCGTGTAGCAGCAGACAGCATATTCTGCTCCAATCATCTTGCCTCGAACAGACTGGCGTTGCTCGCGCCCCTGGAGGATTCTTCGCCACGCGGACGCGACTCACCAATTTGCTGTCTGGGGCGAAACCTTCCCTGAACGCGATCCAGCCTCTCCGGAAGTGCAGGAACCTGATCATGCGCACCGACTCGAGTTTGCCCCCAATGCGCCCCGCGCGGATTGACGAACATCAGGAACGAATCGAGGGTGACACCAACCTGTCGGCACAACGCGCCGAGTATCAGCGGCGGTGCTTGGACGAACCGACTCACCAGTCTCTCGCCGAGGATGCCGAATATTTTCTGCATCAGTCGCTATCAACTCCGTGCATCGATTCACTAGTCGCGGCGGAGGGAATCTACCTGACGGACCTTTCCGGTCGGCGGTTGATGGATTTTCACGGCAACGGTGTCCATCACGTCGGCTTTCGAAATCCACGAGTCATCCAGGCAGTGAAGAAACAGCTGGATGAATTGCCCTTTTGCACACGCCGTTATACGAATGAGCGAGCCATCCAGCTGGCACGGAAGCTGCGCGAGATCACACCGGGGAATCTCGATAAGGTGCTGCTCGCGCCAGGCGGCACGACCGCGATCGGTATGACGTTGAAGCTCGCTCGTCTGGCAACGGGACGCTACAAGACGATTTCCATGTGGGGCTCGTTCCACGGCGCATCGATTGATGTTGTCTCCGTCGGTGGACAGGCGCTGTTTCACAACGGGCTCGGGCCGCTCCTACCCGGCGCAATCCATATTCGACCGCCGATGCCTGCCGACTGCCCGTTTGGCTGCGCGGATGCGTGTACGGCCGCCTGCAGTGAACAGGTGCGAATGATCCTCGAGAACGAAGGTGATGTCGCGGCCGTGATCGCCGAGCCGGTGCGTTGGTCGACGGTGACCATCCCACCGCCGGAATATTGGCAGCGAATTCGACAGCTTTGTGATCAGCACGGAGCGCTATTGATCTTTGACGAAATCGGCACCGGGCTTGGCCGCACCGGTCGGATGTATGCCTTCGAACATTTCGATGTCGTCCCGGACATCGTGGCGTTGGGCAAGGGCCTCGGAGGTGGCGTTATGCCGCTGGCAGGAATTGTCGCCCGACGCGATCTGGATCGCTTTGGAGATCGGGCGATCGGGCATTACACACATGAAAAGAACCCCGTCAGCTGCGCGGCAGCACTCGCCCTGATCGAGTGCATTGAACAAGACGAATTGATCCGCCGCAGTCGTGAGTTGGGAGACTATGCGGTTGCACAGCTGGAAGAGATGAAGCAGAAACACTCCTGTATTCGAGACGTTCGCGGTCTGGGGTTGCTGATTGGTGTCGAACTCGGGGACGACGCGGCATGGGGCAGCGCCTCGCAGACGTCCGAACGAATCATGTACGAGGCGATGGCGCGAGGCCTGAGTTTCAAGGTCTCAGCCGGCTGCGTTCTGACGCTCGCTCCACCACTCGTCATCCAGCAGGATGAGCTCGACGCGGCGCTGCAGATCCTGGATGAATCGTTCGCCGCCACCAAAGTCGGCTGACCCCACCAAAGCAAGTGGCGAAGAGTGCGGGGGCGCGAGATCCGCGCACCGCATGACATGACGAGACCTATGCTGGTGCGGATTCCACGAGAAGTAGAAACGCAGCGCGGCAGGGCCGCAACCAAAGGGGATAGGGTGGCCGGCGGCAGAGCGAAGCGATGCCCCGGCTGCGGGAAAGCTGGGGCTTCACTACGTTCAGCCGCCAGCCACCCTTCCCCTTGGCGGAATTTGCGCCGCCCGACAAGAAACTACCTGTTAGCAGTGCAGAGGACGCAAAGGCGCAGCGCACCCTTCGGCCGCAACCAACAAGGGGTGCTGTCACACACGGGGCACAATTGGTGTGCCGCTGGCTTTGCCAGTGTCCTCCTGGGTCGAGGGACAGCGCCGGCAGA
Source organism: uncultured Pirellulaceae bacterium (assembly GCA_964522605.1). GTDB lineage: Bacteria > Planctomycetota > Planctomycetia > Pirellulales > Pirellulaceae > CAVZLD01. The sequence goes on along the minus strand of CAZFWV010000130.1, from coordinate 3,388 downwards.
GCCCAGAGGCACCCAGCGGAACTTATACACCCTCCCGCGTGCGGGAGGGTCGGACGCGTAGCGGCCGGGGAGGGTCTTTGGTGAACAAGCAACTCACACCGTTAGCAGCGTAAAGGACCGGCCGCGTTATGCCGAACCGTTCTACATCACGGTCTTCCCTGCTGTTCATCGCGCATTGCAGTCTTGCCGCTTTTGGCACCTATTTCTGCATGTATGCGTTTCGCAAACCGTTCGCGGTTGGAACGTACGAGGGCTATGAGATCTTCGGGGTCGACTACAAAATTGTGCTCATCATTACGCAGGTAATGGGGTACATGCTGTCGAAATTCGCCGGGATCCGAATCATTTCGGAAATGGCTCCGCAGCGCAGGATTGCAGCGATACTATTGTGCGTCGGTGTCGCTGAAGTTTCGCTGATCTTCTTCGGGTTGATACCCGCTCCCTACAATTTCGTCTGCCTCTTTTTCAATGGTTTGCCGCTCGGTTTGATCTGGGGTCTGGTATACGGCTTCTTGGAAGGACGGCGGCTTACCGAACTATTGGGAGCCGGGCTGTGCGCCAGTTTTGTCCTATCCTCGGGAGTCGTCAAATCGGTGGGCCAGGCACTGATCGTCCACTTTGGGGTTTCTGAGTTCTGGATGCCGGCGGCGACGGGAATGGTCTTTTCGATTCCGTTTCTGTTGTCCGTTTGGCTGCTATCGACGATTCCACCTCCTACGCGAGAAGACGAAGCGCTGCGCACGCGGCGGATTCCCATGAACCGCGCACAGCGATGGGCATTCTTCCGGCGGTATGCGACGGGAATCGTGATTCTCGTGATCGTCTACATGGCACTCACGGCCTATCGCGATTTTCGCGACAACTTCGCCGTCGAGTTATGGGCAGCGCTCGGCTACCGCGACGCGCCGGCGATTTTCACGCTGTCGGAACTACCGATCGCCGGTCTCACCTTGATTGCCGCCGCCGCAATGGTACGGATTCAAGACAACCGTCGCGCTTTCTGGATCAGTCAGGCCTCGGTCCTCGCGGGAGCCGGCCTAGTCGGCATCGCAACCCTCGGATTTCAGTCGAAGATCGTGCGCCCCGAAGCATGGTTCATCGCGGTTGGCCTGGGGATGTATGTCCCGTACATTGCCTACAATGTTATGGTCTTTGAGCGGCTGATCGCGGCAACACGCCATGAGAGCAACATCGGCTTTCTGATGTACCTTGCCGACGCGTTTGGCTACCTTGGAAGCGTCGCCGTGATGCTGTTCCGCGACTTCGCCACGCCCAACCTCAGCTGGCTGGACTTCTTCTTGCAGGCGAGCTACGCCATGGCGGTCGGATGCGTGGTCCTCATAAGCTGGTCGATGCTCTATTTCCATCGCACCCTAGCGGAGACTTCCGAATCCCCCGACAGACGCGGTCGCGTCGCAACTTCAAATCCGTTGCGGATCTGACAGTGGCATATTCCACGGGGGGTGCGCGTCAGTTAAGATTCAGCGTAGATCCGATGTGTCTATGATGATGATTTCCCGGAAAGCCTAGCGGGTTTGCGCACGATTTGCTTGAATGATCTCGGTGGTTGCATCGCCTGTTTCCTTTCGGAGAAAGTTGTATGCCACACGTCAGATCGGCTGGAGCAAATAATCGAACCGGTACCGCTCGCTGGATAGAACGGCGTGCATTCACGCTCGTCGAACTCCTGGTGGTGATCGCCATCATCGCCATTCTGGTGCTGCTGCTGTTGCCTGCGGTCAATGCGGCGCGCGAAGCGGCGAGACGAACGCAGTGCGTCAATAACATCAAGCAGCTCGGACTCGCAGTCCTCTCCTATGAGTCGGCGTACAAGAGCTTCCCGATTGGAGCGACAGTGGCGGAGGGGAGTCTTTGGTCAGGTTATATCCTGCCCTTCATGGAGGATGAAAACCTCAAGAAGCTGATGACGATCGGCGAGGACGAACGCGGAAACTTTCAGTGGGCGCATCCGGGTCCGTATCGCTATCCGATCACGGATCCGACGTACCGAAACATCATCGCAGTGGAAACCTACATTCCCGCGTTTCGCTGCCCATCGGCACCGATGCCCGCGCATCAGTACGACGTGTCCTCGGATAACTGGCATGTCATGGAACGAGTCCCAGGATCCTACCTTGGCTGTGCTTCCGGCGTCGTCGTCGATCAGAATGATCCGCGCGGAATGGAAGAACTCGATGGCGTCCTATTCGGCCAGCACAAGGATGGAAAGCTGCGGCGCGGCAGCTCGAACGTCCGCACGGGTCGAAGAGTTCCGATCACAATCAAGAAGATCACCGACGGCACGTCAAAAACGATGTTGATTGGCGAAGCGTTGCACGACCAGGTCGCCCAGCAACGGATCGGTCGGGACCGCGAAGCGGCGCGCGGCGATCATAAGGACCATTGGTATATCGGCAGCGACGACGTCGACATCTACAACGACTGCTCGGAAGCACTCGGATCCACCGGAGTTGGAATTAATCTGCAGAAGCGATTCCGCTGTGGTGACGGGGCACCGGATGCGGAGTGTCAGCAGTTGCAGCTGAGCTTTTCCAGCGCTCACGCAAGCGTCGTTAACGTCGTCATGTGCGATGGTTCCGTTCGCACCGTACCGGACGACACCGATCCCAAAGCCTGGAGTGAGATGGGTTCACGCTCCGATCGCGCCGCCGCGCAAGTGTTGGAGCGGATGCGAGGTGGGGGTTAACGTTCCAGTTGCATAAGAAAGTAGGACGGATTGCCAATCCGTCCGAGAACGACCTGTATGTGGGCGAGAATACGATCGTTCCGCTGGACCGCACCACAAGTGACGTTCAGAAGAGGCGATAATTACCGTATTTCACCCGACACCACCGGACGGACCAGGCTAGACACAGGACGGATTGCCAATCCGTCCTACGGTGAATTCTCTGCAACGTGAGGGCTAACTGTGCTGTTGCCGCCAACTTCCCAAAACACGAAGACAGCTCTCCACGCATGGCGATTTCATCGCGTCGTGATAACCTGCGTGCTGCTGCTTCCGTTCGCCGGATGTAGCAGCGACAAGGTCGAGCTGGGTGATGCGACCGAACATTTCCTTGCCGCCCAGGAGGCCCTTGATAAGGGCGACCAGGCAACGGCGCTAAATGAATTGAATCTGTCGATCGAGCTGCAGCCCGACGCGTGGGCCTACTACCAGAGAGCGCAGATCCTCGCGGACCAGGATCAGATCGAGGCCGCGTTGGCGGACTGTCAGGCAGGCCTGGGCCTCGATCCACAACACGAACAATTGCAGTGGCTCGCCGGCGAACTCAAGAAACCCGCAGATCAAAGGTTTCAGGGCGGGAACGCCAAGCCGCCCGGACCAAAGAAGTAGACCGAACCGAACATGCTGAGTCGCGAAGAACTT
>CAZFWV010000129.1:14630-16802 GCA_964522605.1 uncultured Pirellulaceae bacterium | reverse complement strand
TCCTACCGAAGCACCGGTTGCGTTGAGTGAATCGACCAACATTCCCGCCAGTACCCAGTAGCGCACATTTCCAAACATCCCTTTCCCTCTGTCAGGCCGTGCAGTCTAGAAGTGTTGGTTTGTCGCGAGTTTTCGAACAGGATTCACTCTACGTCCGGAGGTTATCGCGTTCTGTTTGGACCGAAGGAGGAGAGGTAACCACGGATTGGACGGAGGGTACGGATCGACACGGACGATCCGTGGACATCCGTTTTTTCCGTTCGATCCGCGGTTTCTATTCTCGATCTTTGGTGTCGCTCGAATTGTGCGTCACAGCGAGTTCGGTGCGGAAGGGTGTTGTGACTTCGGATGAACCTACAACCTCTAAACTGCACAACATCCAGGGGGAGAGGAGTTCTGAGATGCGATTTGGACGCAACGACGACTTTCCCAGCGTCTGACGGACGATCCGTGATGCAAAAGAGCAACCGAGGTTGCGTTTTGTCCACAAATGTCAATGACGTTGCCGCAATGCTACGCGTGCGGCCAACAAACTCTCGAGAACGGCGAAAGGACGGCGGGCAACGAAGACCAAAACGCCTCCGTTCGAGACTCCATCGTTGCACTCCTACGTTCTGCTCCGAGCCGCTCACCGGTAGAAACTGTTCGTCCCCCGCCTTGGGAAACCGCATTTTGGATTCGCGGTTCTGAGACGTTCCGAGTCTATGTCCTGCGGCAATTTCCGAAGGCCCGCGGCAAGGTTTCCTCCTGATTCCCCGTTCGGCCGGGGACATGCCATGGAAAACCGGCGCGGGACTTGCACTGAACCGGCTCTCCAAACGCTCTAGCGCGTTTCAGAACCGTTAGTCGGGAGAGTGAGGCTCCTGCCGAGCCCACCATGAGCGTGTCTTCGGCTCAGCCGGAACCTCGCTTTCCCGGCTTTGCCGTGGTCTCGATTCACGTCCGTCGGATAACCGCATTAATCTCATGATGAATACCACACCCTTGTCGTCCCCGGTGTCTCCCGTTCGTGGCCAACGTCCCCGACGAAAACGCAAGGGGAACATCCTCGTCCTGTCTGCCTTCCTGATGATTGTCCTGCTCGCCCTCACCGCGTTCGCCATCGATGTGGGCTACATGATGGTGATCCGGACCGAGTTGCAACGGACGGCCGACGCCGCTGCGCTCGCGGCAGCTTGGGAGTTAACGACTGAAGAGGACGTGTTGAGTGCGATTCCGCGTGCTCGCGTCGCTGCGTTGGATTACGCCGGTCGCAACCCGGTGGGCCTGAAGTCACCCGGGCTCGATACGAACACACCAAACGAAATCGATGGAGATGTCGTGATCGGCCGAATCGTCGATTTTCATCGAGGATCGACGATGGATTTCAGTGATCCCGAAGAGTATAACGCGGTTCAAGTTCGCGTGCGGCGCGACGAAATACAGAACGGGCAGGTTCCCCTCTTTTTCGCACGCATTTTGGGTCGAGATCGCGTTTCGCTACAAGCCGTTGCCACCGCAGCGGTGACGAGAAACATCTCCGGTTTCCGCGACCCGCCCCTGTCGACACCGCTGCCGATTTTGCCTATCGCGATCGAATTAACGACCTGGGAGAAGATCATCTCCCCAGAGAATCCACAAGACATCTATACCTGGGATTCCGAACTGAAAGAGGTCACAAGTGGACAAGATGACGTCGGCGAAGGACATCTCTATCCGACGATCACCGGTGCGCCCGGCAACTTTGGGACGCTGAATATCGGTGCGAATAACAATAGCGCGAGTCACCTGAGCGATCAAATTCTCAATGGTCTGAGTAAGGCGGATCTGGACTATCACGGAGGGGAGCTTCGGCTGGACGAAAATGGTCAGCTGCATTTGAACGGAGATCCTGGCGTTAGCTCGACGATCGTCAGCGAACTCAAGGAAATCATTGGCCAACCACGGATCATTCCGGTTTACAACGAACTGGTGGAATCCGGCTCGAACGCCGTCTACACAATCATCGGCTTCGCCGGGATGCGGATTATGGATGTGCGGCGCCAGGGAATGAAAATGGAAGTGATCGTCCAGGCGGCCGATGTCACATCCGGAGGCACAATTCCCGGGAGCGGCGAACAGAGAAGTCAATTTGTCTTCTCGAACCCGCGTCTTGTGAAGTAGTCCCACCACAATCGACCAACCCGGTGCCGT
>CAZFWV010000129.1:8433-14530 GCA_964522605.1 uncultured Pirellulaceae bacterium | reverse complement strand
GGACCGCAGCCCGAATCATCCGCAACGGACGTGCACCTCTTCGTCAGCCCTCGGATCATTCGCGAGAGACTTCTGTCTGACGAACGCCATGGTACTACTCCACATCCGCCGGGCCGCTTTGGTATAGTAGAGCCAGCTCAGATGGCATCGAGAAACTACCCTGTCGGAGCGAGCCCTGATGATCCGTTCCTGCGCTACTACAAGACCGAATCGGAATCGTTGTTTCCTTTCCGGAGCATTCTGCGGGGTGACCCTGCTGGGGGCGCCGCTATTCCTGTCCGCCGCGGATCCCGACATCGTGCGAGTCTGGCCCGGCACACCTCCTGGTGAAACCAAGCAGTTGCCACCCGAGGAGGATGTATTTCGGCCCGACGATCCTTTGGTCGGCGGCCAGAAGATCATCAAGCTGACGAACGTCTCGGATCCCACCCTGACGATCTTTCGTCCGTCGGAGGAAACGGACACGGGCACCGCCGTCATCATCTGTCCCGGAGGCGGCCATCATATTCTGGCGTTCGATCACGAAGGAACGGAGGTCGCGCAGTGGTTGAACACGATTGGCGTCACGGGTGTGGTCCTCAAGTATCGCGTCCCCGCGCGAAATCCCGAGAAACGCTGGGAAGCGGCAGTGCAAGATGCGCAACGGGCAGTCAGCCTGTTTCGCAGCCAAGCGGCGCAGCACGGCGTGGATCCACAGCGGATTGGCATCCTAGGCTTTTCTGCCGGAGGTGAAACGGCAGGTTTGACGGCGCTGCTTCATTCTCAACGACAATACGAACCAATCGATACCATCGATCAAGTGTCCTGCCGGCCCGACTTCGCGATCCTGGTGTATCCGGCCGGCTTCAGCGATCGAGACGCTCCCTGGGAGCTGAGGAATCACTTCCAGGTCGACAAAACAACGCCTCCGCTGTTTCTCGTGCACGCTTTCAATGATGGTGTGCATCCGGCCAACAGTCTTTTGCTATTCCGCGAATTGAAAAAGAACGGGATTCCCGCCGAGCTGCACGTTTACGCCAGTGGCGGACATGGATTCGGGATGCGAGATACCGGACATCCGTGCAACCGCTGGCCTCAGCGATGTGCAGAATGGATGGAAGATCAAGGATGGCTCAATACGGATGAATAAGTCGACTTCCTGTTGCGCTAGCGCTTTGTCTCGAAAGCGATGGTCAACGTAGGCTGACTTGAGACAAGTCGGCCTACCGTTTTGAGACAGAGCAATTCGGACGCAAAGCCACGCTCTACGACGAAACCCGCCCCCAAACCGGCCATTTAACTGGAGCCCACGCATGAAACCGTTACGAAAGCACAAGATCACTCGGCGCCGCGCAATCGCCTGGACCGCCTTGGGCATCGGCGCCCCGCTGTTCATTCCACGCTCTGTTCTGGGCGGAAACGGACAACCGGGAGCCAATGAGCGCGTCGGGGTTGGAGCGATCGGAGTCGGGGGCCGTGCCACGTTGTTGCTGGAGCAACTGCCGGAAGATGGACAGCTTGTCGCGCTGTGCGACTGCAACCGACCGCGAGCGGAAGTTTTCAAGAAGAACAAACAGGGAAGTTGGCCGATTCACGAAGACTATCGCGAACTGCTCGATCGCAAAGACATCGATGCGGTCATCGTCGGAACCGGAGAGTTCCAGCGCGTGCTGCCCTGCATCCATGCCTGTCAGGCGGGAAAGGATGTCTACGCAGAAAAACCCCTCACCCTGTACATTCACGAAGGACGTGTGCTGGTCGATGCCGTGCGGAAACATGGACGCGTCTTCCAAGTTGGCTCGCAACAGCGCTCGATGGAAATGAACCGTGTGGCGTGCGAATTCGTGCGCAACGGCGGCCTAGGGAAACTCCAAGAGGTCCGGGCGATGAACTATCCCTGCTCCGAACCATCTCCGGACAATGGACTCCCCGAAGAATCCATCCCGAATGGACTGAATTGGGATGTGTGGCTCAATCAGGCAGCGTGGCGACCATTCAATTCGCAGTGGATGGGCTGGATGCGATGGCGTGATTTTGCGGGCGGTGAAATGACTAACTGGGGAGCCCATGGAGTCGACCAAATCCAATGGGCCCTCGGCGCCGATGATACGGGACCGGTCGAAATGTGGCCCGAATCACCTGGCCCCAATGGACAGGTCCACATGCGCTACGCAAATGGAGTCGATGTCCGCTTCATGCTGGAAATGGGTCGCGGCCCCATGGGAGGTGCGATTTTCATCGGCGAGCGTGGCAAACTCGAAATCAACCGAAACAAATTCACATCGAACCCGCCAGAGATCGCTGAAGAGCTGAAAAATCAACTCGACGTGTCCGCCGAAGAACGCAAATGGAGTGACGAGATCGCACTTTGGCAGGCTCGCTGGCACATGCAGGATTGGATCAATTGCATGCGCTCGCGCGCGAAACCCGTTGCCGACGTCGAAATCGGTCACCGCTCAATTAGCGTCTGCCACCTCGCCAATATCACCCGCTGGGTCGGACGACGTCTGCAGTGGGATCCCGTAAAGGAGCAATTCGTCGGCGATGAGGAGGCGAACCGTTACGTCAGGCGTGAACGACGAAAAGAATATGAACTCCCGTCAAACGTGTGACGGACAAACAGTTGTCTTCACACGAAAGCAGACGCGCCAACGCACTGCGTATCGGCACTCCCAACCTCAAGTGCTCTGTTACAGCTAAGAATGAGAGTGGAGTGGCTGGTGGCTGAGCGCAGTGAAGCCCCAGGAAATCGCGGTCTGGAGGCTCACTTCATTCGACCCCAGGCACCCCGAAACTGAGCTGTAGCGCAGCACTAGTGCTGTGTCCAGTCTAGGAATTAGGGTGTCACTGGCTTTGCCCGTGTGACGATTGTTCAAGTCAGCAAGCTCTGGCACTGGCGTAGCCAGTGGCACCGAGGCCCAAAATCCAAGCCTTGACACAGCACTAGCCGTCAAAGAGTACGAGATGCAACTGTCTGCCTCGACACTCCGGACAACCGCTGGGGGGCTCATGCTGCACACTGACGAGCCACTCATGTTGACATTCCAGGCACCGCATCGATTGCGATCTGGCGGTGTCCACACTTCCACCCTCGATTTTCAGAGCCCACCCTTCGACTAGTGCGCGAGCTACTTTTTGCCTCGCTTCCGTGACGATGCGCCCAAATGTCTGTCGGGAAACCCCCATGCGCTCGGCAGCCTCCTGCTGATAGAGCCCCTCCAAGTCGGCCAGCCGCAGAGATTCCAGTTCGTCCACCGTCAACGTCAGCTCCTGCAAATCTCGCGTCGGAATTCCAGCCGGCTTGAACAGGACGCAGCCGGGCATGCGCCCCACGCGTCGACACATTCTCGGTCGCGCCATCAGACAGTCCTCGCAAATATGAGCATATGCTTATAATTCGACAGCAATTGTCCGAAGAAAGACAAAATCTGAGGAGACCAGTTTCGCCGAATCCGCTGCAGAAGGAACCGAACATGCCTCGCATCCTCGCCAGACTATTCATTTTTTCGATCTTGACACTCATCCCTGGCCTTCAGGCTGCGGGACAAGGGCGGTTGCCCGTTGCCGAGCCGAGTTCGCGGCAACCTGCACCGGCGATTCGAGAAGGCGACCGGTTGTCGCCAGAGCTTGTCGCGTTGCGGGATCGCTTACGACCCTGTTTGGCGCATTACTTTTTTCGACGTCCGCAGAATGCGAAGGAGCATAGTCCCTGGTGCATCATGCACAGGATCGTCGGGTTTGGCGTCGACGCTACGGTTCTGGCCGGTGACCGGCGAATGAATGCGATCTCATGGTTATGCACAAATCAACCTTGCCAGAATGTCCAATTGATGCACGTCACCGATGGCAACCTGCAACTACGGTCGGGCCCAGGCTATCAGGGTCACGAAGGACAACTCTTGTGCGTCTTGGCATTGTCGCGTGTTCCCAGCGATTACCCGCTGCTTGTCGATCAGCACGAGTTCACAGTTGGCGATCTGCTCGAACTGGAACAGGAATCGTGTCGACCGGGAGAAGAGTTGAGCTTCAAATTGGTCGGGTTGGCGTACTACCTGAACACGGAAACGGAATGGCAGAGTGCCAACGGTCAGACCTGGAATCTGGCGCAAGTCGTCCGCGAAGAATTGGCTCAACCGATTAACGGAGTCGCCTGCGGGGGAACTCATCGATTGATGGGCCTGAGTTATGCTGTCCGCAAGCGTCAGCAGGAGGGCCTTCCGATGACCGGACAATGGTGGCGCGCCGAGAAGTTTCTCAGCGACTACCACGCCTACACGCTGACGCTTCAAAACGCGGACGGCAGTTTCAGTTCAAATTGGTTTCGCGGTCGGGCCGATTGGGGGGGCGCCCCACGGAAGTTGAACACGACGGGTCATATCTTGGAATGGCTCGTGTATTCGTTGCCGCCCGAGGAACTGACGGATCCTCAGATCGTCAAAGCCGTTTCCTTTTTGACCGATATGATGTGGCAAAATCGCAACCAGAAATGGGAGATTGGTCCCGAGGGTCATGCGCTGCGCGCTTTGGCGCTCTACGACGAGTATGTTTTTGGCGGCCAACCTGGCGAACGGCACATCGAACTCGCCGCAGCGCGTCGCTAGCCTTGATGTCTCACCTCATGCCTCCTCCGAATTGCTGGGAGACATCTATCACCCGCACATCCGCCAGTGATCCCCGCAACAGCCAGGGCCGATGCCCCACGACGAGAGAGAGTCGCTCGACATGGAGTTCCGCATTGCGGACCGTCGCCCAGGCGCGGTAGCCCCAGGGGCGTTCGATTGGGGGAAATCCGAGTTGGTGGGTGATGAGTGGCTGATCAGGTCGGTCCGTTTCCAACAGAACCTGCCGCGGCCGATCATCGACTGACCACACCGCCCACCACTCCTGATCATCCAGCCGAAAGCGAACTCCGCGCAGGCCATCATCCGGACTTTGCACGGATCCCAGAAAACTACTCCGCGGAATCCAGGGGGCCAGATCCGCCATCACGTAGTAGGCCGGCTTGGGCGTCAAATCGGGCCGCACGATTCCGAAATTGTCTTCGTTGTACTCCGGATTCCAGCCATCATCCTGATAGTCGTACCACCAGATCCCGCGCAGATAGGGCAAGGTACGTCCCAGCAAGTAGAGTCGCGCGAGGTACGAGGCGGAAAGTTCTGGTTCGGTGCTGTTCGACTTGCCAACGTGAGTGGGCCATCCCATCTCGGTAACCAGCAGGGGCACATCCTGGTCTTGATTGTATTTGCGCAGCATTTGCTGGACTTCCGACATCCAGTTCAGCCATGCTTCGGGAGTCCGCGACGCATTCCGTTCGCTGTAGTTATATGAGTGGATGGACAGGATATCGCAGTGCTGCAGGCCGCCGAGTTTCACCACTTGTTCAAGCCAGCCATTACGAACTCCACCCGGTGTCGGGGCGCCGCCGATCACCATGACGTGCGGGTCGACCGCCTTCAACCGCGGGTAGACGGTCTGCAACATTCGAACATAATCCTCAGGTGAGCCTCCCTTGCGATATTTCTGGGGCATTCCGATGCCGATATCGTACTCGTTCCAGATCTCGTACATGCGCACAGCCGGACCAAAATGACGCACGAGGTATTCGCCGTACCGAGCGTAGCCGTCGAGGGCTTCATCCGACCGAGGTCGATCGCCGTCATCGTATAGCGGATTGGCATAATCCAAGATCAGCATCGGTTCCACTCCCATTTCCGCGGCGAGACGGAAAGTCTGGGATTGCTCCTCAGCGATTCGGTACTCGTTTCGTTGGCGTTCAACCCCACCCCATCCCAACTCATCGCGTAGCGAAGTGATGCCTGCCGCCTTCATCTGTTGAAGATTCAGCCGGGGAATTCCCTTCTGTTGTCCGAAGTGGGCGCAGACGCCCATATGAAAGCTCACGGAACCGTCCGGCGCCCCTTCTGCTCGAGCGTTTCCAGCTCCGGCAATGCCACTCACGATTCCCATAAGAAGCCAACAGCATGTCATACGAAATGTCATCACGGTTGCTCCCGGACACGAATTCAAAAGGCGGTTCTGGGATTCACGCAAAAAACGAATTTCGCTCGCACCCCACGCACGACCGCAGTTTAGTGGCGTCGCAGGGCAGTGTCGAGCA
>CAZFWV010000129.1:0-8333 GCA_964522605.1 uncultured Pirellulaceae bacterium | reverse complement strand
GAATTCCTCGCTTCCGCGCCGAAGTTAACGTTGCCGGGCTCTTATTCCTCGTACGGATTTGTTCACAGCGTAACCATCACGAGGAGGTATCAGGTGATGCCGCTATTTCTTGGCCAGTTCCTACGGAGCCTCACCCGGAGCCTCGTGCGATGTTACTACTCGGAGGTCGAGGTGACGGACGGCCACAAGATCGCGGAGCAAGGCCCCGTGCTTCTATGCGCTAATCACCCAAATTCTCTACTCGACCCGGTCGTGGTGGGCATCGCCGCACGGCGACCGGTGCGTTTCTTCGCCAAGGCACCGCTCTTCAAAAAGCCGATCTTGGGCCCGGTCATGCACGCCTTAGGAATGATCCCCGCGTATCGCGCGGTTGATGATAGCCGCGCTGTGCGTCGGAATCTGCAGAGTCTCGACCATGGTATCGAGGCCTTGCGAGGAGGATCTGCGGTTGGCATCTTCCCCGAAGGGAAGAGCCACGATGAGGTCGGAGTGGAGATGGTTCGAGGGGGCGCGGCCCGCATGGCGATCCAGGCATTCACGAAGGGAACAAACGATCTGCAGGTCGTCCCGATCGGGTTGAATTACGAACACAAGGAGCGCTTTCGCAGTGATGTCTGGGTCCGCGTCGGGGATCCGATCCTCATCCGCGATTGGCTCGCTCAAAACCAATCGGACGACAGCAACGAGCGACAGACACTTCGGCGGTTCACTCAGGACCTGCAACAGCGTCTGCAGGAAGTCACGATTCACCTGGAGGATCAGCAGTGGCAGGAGTGGCTGAATGACCTTGAGTATTTAGCTCCTGCATTCCCGCTGGGGAGTCCGTCAAGGGTTCCTCAACTGCGCCGGCGCAAACTGATTGCCAACGCGATGAATTACTTTCTTCGAGCTGACCCGGAACGAGCGTTCGATGTAGCCGAACAGATTCGCCAGTACCGTCAGCAGTCGCGCCGGCTGGGACTGACTCCGAGGTCATCCCTGTTGCATTCCACCGGGCTGAAGGCGTGGGTGGAGTGGATCTTGAAGCTGCTGGGCCGAGCGGTGGGCATCATTCCGGCGGGGGTGGGCCTGCTTTTTCACATTCTTCCCTTCTGGCTTTCACGGCGTCTTGCGAGGATATTCACGCCCCCGGGTCGGACTGCCGTTTCCCTGTATCGGCTGTTGGTCGGTATCCCGACGTTCGTGGTCTGGTATCTGCTGGCCCTTTACACTCTGCTGAGATTCTTGTCACCGACTTGGGCAATCGTGATCTGGATCCTCCTGCCCTGGCTCGGCATCTTCGCCTTCCACTACTGGGAATCCGCACGGCAAGCCTGGTACGATCTTGGACAACAATTCCTCAGCTTGATCAACCCTGCGCGAATCGAGGCATTGAACCGCGATCGAGAGTCACTTCAGCAGCAATTAGGCGCTCTTGCGGAAGATTATCGCCGGCTTGGATTGACCTCTTCCGTCGAAGCCGACGCGTGAGCGCCGTGGCTTTAGTGATGACTCAAGAACAACTTCGGCTTTGGGTGCCTGGGGTCGAGACACGAGGAACGAGCGTCGAGCGCCCAGCCGCGTAACCTGGGAGCTCGCTGCGCTCGACCCCAGCCACCCTCGATGGAAAACAACGAAGTTATTCTTGAGTCATCGCTTACCGCTCGGAGGTCCATTCGGATTCCGCTTCTGCCCGTTCACTACGTTGCTGCTCTTCCTTTTCCAGCATGTCCATCTGACGCGTCACGGCGATCACGTGCTGCAGATTCCCTACGATGTCCGCGCTGCGCTGATCCAGATCCAGCAGCGTCTCCTGAGAGCCATATAGAATCAGGCAGTCGCCTGCAAGGATCTGCGTATGCCCTCGAGGAACCCCCACATACTCGCCACCAGGACGCTCGATTCCCAGCACCAACACACCCTCACGCGACAACTGAGCCTCCGCGAGCGTCCGGCCCGCCAACCAATCACCAACCTGGACAATGAGTTCGAAAACGACGTAATCTTCCCCTAATCGCAGCAGTTTCGTGTAGTCCCGTACGTCCAGATGGATCCAGCGTTGGACCGTCCAGCAGTTCACTCGCCACATCAGTTGCTCCACGTGTCGGCTGTTGGTCAGAAACCAGAACACGACAATTCCGAGCAGCAAAATGGTCATGCGAAACCAACGTGTGTCGTTCCATTCATCACTACGACCCACATTCAGAAACGACAGCAACACGGAAACCACGCCGATGACGGCCCCCGCATGTCCCAGCAGCATTAGATGCATCACGATCCGCCGCCGTACCGGATGATTTACGATGTCTTCCGATTCACGCGTCGTGAACCCGGAACCGGTGAAGGCAGAAAGCGCCTGGAACTGAGCGAGATCCTTCGAGATTCCTGTGTAAACGAGGCTGACCGTAGCAATCCGGACGACAATCAAGGAGATCATCAGCACAAACAGAACGGTCAAGACAGCAACCATGGCACCATTCCCATCGATAGAAATCGCTGCGAGACACGAGCGGTCATCGCGACAATCGAACGGCCCTCGACATCCGGCTTTGCCTCAATCACCACGGTCGACGTAGGCCGACTTGTCTCAAGTCGGTGAACATTCCGGAATTGCCGACTTGAGACAAGTCGGCCTACGGTTTTGAGACAGAGCCCACTATTATTGTACTTAAGATATCCAGGTAGGGCTCGGTAAGTCGACCGGGCCCAAAACGGCAACGAGAAGGCCTCCAACCATGCCGATCACATTTCAGCCTTTGGGATTACCGGCTCGCGACAATGCGCTGCTGGTTCGCGTGGATATTGGTCAAGCCGTGTCGCGACTGCTATTCGACTGCGGCGAGGGTTGTCTGAACGATGTCCCGGTACGAGACATTCAGGCGATCGAATGCTTGTGTCTCTCTCATTTTCACATCGATCACATCGGAGGGTTTGACGCCTTCTTCCGCCACAACTTTAGTCGCCCCGATCCGCCGATCCGGGTTTTTGGGCCCGCGAATTCGATCGACATCATGCATCATCGCCTCTCCGGTGTAACCTGGAATCTAGTCGAGGATACTCCGGGCGAATACCATGTCACGGCGATCTCGGAGGAACAACTGACGACAGCCGTGCTGAGGACCCGAGAGGCATTCGCAAAGGTTCATCTTCTTCCGCCAAGAACCTGGTCACGAAGCGTGTTTCATGGAGTCGGGTACGACTTGGAGGCGATGATCTTGGATCATGGGACGCCAAGCATTGCCTATTTGATTCGGGAGCATCGACATCTTCACGTAGACCAGGACCGGATGCGTCAGCTCGATCTCGAAGATGGACCCTGGCTGCGATTCCTGAAGGATCCGGCGGCGGATGATGTGATGCAACTGGACATCCACGACCGCTCCTGGTCACTCGGCGAATTGCGTGAGAGACTTTTGACCGAAACCCCGGGGGATTCGATTGCGTATCTGACGGACTTCTGCCTGGACGCAGCAGCCGAAGAACGTGTGGTTGACTGGCTCCGCGATTGCCAGACCGTTGTCTGCGAGAATAATTTCCGCAACGCGGATCGAAGTCTGGCTCAGAGGAGCCGACATATGGTATCGGCCGACGTAGGACGGATTGCTGCGCGGGCCGGAATCGGAGAATTGATCCTGATCCACGTTTCTGATCGCTACCAGCCTCACGAGCACCGGCGTCAACTGGACGAAGTGCGGGCCGCTTTCCCACGGGCTCGTTTTCCCGACCACTGGCACTCCTTCCGCGAAGCCTGACATCGCGGGGGCCCTTCGCCTTCGAACTTGCTTATTTGCGAATCTCACCCCGGTCGAGACCTAGCCGGCGGAAGGGCTGCATCCGGACGCGGCACAAGCGGCATGAGACATGGTATTCTATGGATCATAGCAAGTCCTCCGAGAGCGGAATGGGACGACTTCAAGGAGACAGAAAATGCAGGACTCAAGAAAGTTGCAGCGCCATCTCTGGCAAGTCGCGTTGTCGATCGGCGTGTTGATTGCGACACAGGGTATGACCGATGCGGGCGACGCTCGGGCGGGAGAAAATGGCGAACGTCTGCTCGGACCGGTACTGCTCGCCCAGGGAGGTCCTCCACCGGGCCGTGGTCCCGGCTTCGGTCGCGGACGGGGCCCCGGACGCGGGCCGGGTGCCGATCCTCAATTCATCGCCGATCGGGATGTGTTCCACTTCCTGCTGGAACATCACACAAAGATCACGCGCACCGTCAAGCAACTTTCGAACGGAGTGGATACGCTGACGGAATCTGATGATCCGGAAATTGCCGACATGATCCGCAAGCACGTCAAGGCGATGTACGAACGGGTTGAAAACGGGCGCCCGATTCACCTGCGGGATCCGCTGTTCGGTGCTGTATTTCAACATGCAGACCGGATTCAGATGAAGTTTGAGCCCACGCAAAAAGGGATTCACGTTATCGAGACATCCGATGACCCCTACGTCGTCCGCCTGATTCAAGCTCATGCCTCGGTCGTCGACGGTTTCGTCAAGAACGGTTTTGAGGAGGCACACAAGAACCACACGGTGCCGACTCGCGAAGGCGAACAAGCCTCCCGTGGGGATGGTGAATTCCCGGTCGCGCGCACGTTCGCGGAATTCGACACAGCCTATATTCCCGCGCTCGCGTTAACGAATCAGGAAAAGCAGCAACCGGCGGAAACTGCCATGGTCGGACTGCGCGATGCGTGGAAATCACTCACGGCGAAGCTGGACGGCGCGCTGGCGACGGATCCCGCCTGGCCGAACGACAAAGAAGCCATTCGTGATGCGATCGGTGCCGCAGCGCACGAATTAAAGAAGCAGCAGTTGCTTGCCGCGCACGAAGCATTAGAGGAGATCCGGGGACAATTGGTAGAGCTCCGTAAACGACATCAATGGTCGTACGATCTCGATGCGTTGAATGAGTTCCACGAAACGATGGAAGAAATCGTGAAGCCGGCAATGAAGTGGACAGCCGCGGAAATCGACCTACCCGTACAGCAAAATCTGCGTGAACTGCTCCAGAAGGCCGATGAACAGTGGGCGGTTGTCGAGCAAAGGGGATTCGACGCCGATGCAAGGAATCTGAATGAGGAAAGACAGGCGAAGATCACAAGAATTGTGCAACAGGAGCGACAGTCGCTGACGAATCTTGCGCAAGCGTTGGAGTCAGCCAACCCCGAGCAAATCCTGCAGGCCGCCCGGGCGATCAAGCCGCCTTTCGCCCAACTCTATATGAGTTTTGGACAATTCCCGGGCTCGGGTGCGCCCTAATCGACGGCGGATGGAGGAATCAACGTCCCGAGAACGGACGCAAAGCCGCCCTTCTTTCGACGGAAATATCGCGCGACGGAAACAGCGCTCGCCCGATGGCACAGCGCACAACCCCGATCACTTGCCGACTTTCAACTGGATCAGGGCCTTGTGGGCTGCAGCCGGTGCGGTAACAGCCGGCTCGGTCTTCTCTAGTGCCTCGACCACCGGACCCACCGCGGTCCGGTCGATTCTCTTGACGGGAGCTTTGATCTTACAGAAGTCACTCAAGACATGGTGCGCTCCCCGGCAGAACTGGATCGATCGAGCGCGCTTCACCAATCCGCTAAGCACCGTCAGCAGCCCCTCGTGTCCCATCGCCACCAGGGCTTCCGCCGCAACCCACCGCACGTCATCATCTTCATCGTCGAGTGCGTCGACGAGCGCAGGAGCGGCGATTGGATCTGCGATCGCAGCGAGTGCCTTCGCCGCTTCCCATCGGATGTGTTGCCGCGGGTCATTGAGTTCACCAATCAGGGCACGGATGACGCTACACGTACCGGCTGAAACCAACGCCTCTCGAGAGCGTTCCCGCACGACCGGATCCGGACTCGCTAACGCCGCAATCCACTCTTCGAGTCGTTCGACGGACTCAGACTGAGCCGAACTATCCATGACTGTTCCCTCGCTTTGAGTCGATCGCTTTCGAATAAAGCCGCACTTAACCCGCTTGGCAGCAGAACATTCACGGCCTGTTTCACCAATCGATCCAGTATTCGGCTGCCATCCGCAAGGACCTCTATTACCATGATCGCACAAGATCCCCGTCGGTCAACATGCACCTCAATCCTTCACGACATTTTCAGATCGTGACCTGCTCAAGAGCGCCACTTTGGTCGTACGCCGCGAACCTGGCGGACATTTTGATTGCGCTATGGAGCTGGCAGCCTTCTATCGAACGGACAACGTCATGCGTGCCGAGCATGTCGCGCATCGCGCTAACGCTGTGTGAAACGGCGCGCCGGAGTCATGGCAGACGCCTTCGGCGCCAAAACAACCAGGCTGACACGAAGGCACACAGAACTGCCACCGATCGAAATGGCATGGGAGGATACCCGGGCAGTGGACTGAAAGGACTCCCTCGTCGCTGTGCCATCAACCAGGCCCACGCTCGATGTTCGCGAAATCCCGCGGTCCAGCAATCGTGGTCGGGCGCGTCGATCATCGTCAAGTGTGCGCGCCCACCAACGCTTCTTACAGCGTCAATCATCCGCACCGTCGACTTTCGTGTTGCGGGTCCATCTGCCAGCGACAGAAAGGCCCAAACCGGTGTCTCTGTCAATGAAGAGACTCCACGGAGATCAATGGCGGTTGGTGCGAAGAGAAGCACGCCAGCAAACAGATTGGGGTGACGGCGCGCGAGCTCCCACGCCCCGGAGGCCCCCGTCGACACGCCCGCCAAATAAACCCTTCGACGGTCAATCGGTTCCGTACGCAGAGTTTCGTGGAGAATGATCGACGTCTGGGCAAGTGGGTCATCTAACGCCGAGTCGGCTCCAACCCATGTCGGCTGGCGGGCAGAACACTGCGTCGCGAGTATACAGAACGAGTGGGCGCCATACTGCCTCGGGTCCCGACCCAGAATCAGTTCCAACCAAGCCAGCTGATCGCGATTATTCTCCCCCGCCTCCCCTAATCCGTGCAACCAAACAAGCAAAGGACGTGAGTCTTCCATCGGACGCTCGGTGGGACGAAAAAAGCGATAGTGAACTGACTTCTGTCCGATCACGATTTGCCGCGTCTCGAAAGCCTCGACAATTTCTGGACGCGGCGCCGTTCGCGTGGTCGAGATCCACATCAGGCTCCAGATCCACCATTCCATCGAAGACTCCCGCATTATTTCCAGTTCTCACCCGGTGCCCGATCGTGGCGGTTCCCGAGTTGCCGATGCAATTCGGCATCAATTGCAAAACTCATCTCATGAACGGATCCATCGCAGAAGGCCGCAAGCCAGACAGACGCATGCGCACTGCCAAAGGCGGTTTTCGCGTCGTGTCCGGGAATGTCACGAAGCGGCCGGACGAACGTCGTGCGACACACGTCGTTGTTGAACCCCGAGTACAAGTTTTCGTTGTCGCCCCAATCTTCCCCCGTTCGATATTTCGAAGCATCCATGTATTTTTCGGCGACCAGGTAGGTCTTCGACTGACCATCCCGGATTTGCGGCGGGCGTACTCGACTCCGCCCGAAAATGACACCCGTGAAAATCGAAGCGGCAGGCCACTTGAAATGCAGGTCGTCTCCCTGACTCAGACTTTGCGGCCCCGGCCAACGCCAGTCGAACTCAACCCACACTTGATCCCCGGCGTTGGCGGCGTAGTCGGTTTTCGCGGCCCAATCAAGCGGCTCTCGCATTCGACCATCGAGCGTAAGCGGCTGTCGATTGACACGATGCGGATAGCAATCGGCTTCCCTCCGAGAAGGGCAATGGAACAGATCCAGCGGAGTGCGACAGCGTTCGGCAAATGCGTGATTCCGGAGCGTTCCAGTTTGTCCTCGCCCCAGCCGACGCAGTGGGGATTCGTCCACATAATCCAGCAAGTTAAAGATCCAGCTGCCTGGTTGCGTTTGGTCAGTCCCGCGCTCCGGCTCACCCACCCAATGGAAGTGCCAGCCGCCTGAAGGCAGTCGTCCCAGGACATCCTGGTGGGTGTGGATTGCCATTCCAATTCGCTTCAAGTGCGTGGCGCAGGTCAGCTTTCGCGCACTTTCGCGTGCCGCCTGGAGCGCGGGAAAAAGGACTTGCGCAAGAATGCCCAGGATCGCGATCACCGTGATGAACTCCAAAAGCGTAATGCCGCGGCGCCGCCGACGGTCGGAAACTGCCAACCCCATTCTCCGGTCCTCCCTCTTACATATACCGATTCACTGTCCCGATGGATTCTAAAAACGCTCGTCAGAAGTGTATCGGAAAGGCGGTTGTTGATTCGTCAAACTCAACGGCCTGGCCCGATCATCGCGAAGAAGACTAGAACGCATTTCAGAACCGTTATCCGGGAGGGCGAGGCTCCTGCCGAGCCGAAGACGTGGCAAACCCAGGCTCGGCAGGA
>CAZFWV010000128.1:0-16853 GCA_964522605.1 uncultured Pirellulaceae bacterium | reverse complement strand
TACGTCAACGCGCACGGCTCCGGAACCGTGACGAACGACAAACTCGAGACTGTGGCGATCAAGCGAGCGTTCGGCAGCCACGCCGAGCGACTGCCGATCTCCAGTACAAAGAGCATGACGGGGCATCTAACGACGGCATGTGGCGCTTTGGAACTTGTTTTTTGTGTCCTCGCGCTGCAGCATCAAGTCGTGCCTCCGACGATCAATCTCGAGGTCCCGGATCCGGATTGCGACTTGGATTACGTTCCCAATGAGGCGCGCGAACTGAGTTGCGCGCACGTGTTGAACAACAGCCTCGGCTTTGGTGGTCAAAACGCAGCTCTTGTCGTGTCGCGTTGCTGACCCGACGAACTCTCACAAGAGCGATCGCTCGCCGCGCATCAGATCCGACTCTGCGGCAACGACCGTTCGTCTACAGATCCTTGCGGGCCATCACGACGTCGACGGAAACATTGTGATCGATGTCGAAGCCGCGTTGCTCGAAGATCGAAATCATGCGGCGATTTTCTGGAGACATCTCGGCCACGATTCGGGGGATGCCCCAGCGGGGACAGATCTCCAGGCAGTAATCGGTCAGCAGGTTTCCAAGACCGAGTCCTTGCCATGGATCACCGATCAGGATTGCATACTCGGCCGAGTGATGATCTGAATCGGCCACCAACCGACCCACTCCGATCAACTTCCGCTGACCTTCCTCTTCAATCTCGGCGACGATGGCGATTTCCCGGTCGTAGTCAATGAAGCAGAACCTCGCCGCCATTTCGTGCGTCGTCGCCTTGAACATATAACGAAACCGCATCCGAATCGATTCAGGCGAACAGGTCGCCAGCAACTGGTGCCACATCGGTTCGTCTTCCGGCTTGATCGGACGCAGCAGAACCGAACGTCCGTCCTTCAGCTTGACCTCGCGCTCGTACTCCTCTGGATAGGGCCGGATCGCCAGATGCGAGTAGGGCCGGACCGGATGCAGAACGGTCCAGCGGTCGAGGACGATTCGCGCATCCAGGGCGATCGCGTTCTGGGTCGTCACGAGCAGCGGGTTGACATCCAGTTCGACGATCTCGGGGTAATCGGCGACGAGATACGATAGCCGCATCAAGACTTCCGTCAATCGATCGACGTTCACACCCGGACGCCCGCGAAAGCCGCACAGCAAGGGCCAGGAACGGAGCGATTCCAGCATCTGACGAACAAGCCGCTCGCTCAACGGCGGCAGCCCCAGCGCGCGATCCTGAAACAGTTCGGCCGTGACCCCACCGGCTCCGACAAGCAACACGGTGCCGAAGACCGGATCTCGTTTCGCTCCGACGATCAGTTCGTGGGCCCCCGGCACACTGAGCATTCTTTGGACCGTCACGCCATTGACTTGCGCGTCGGGCCGTTTCGTTTTCGCACCGGTCACGATTCGCTCAAAAGCGGCCCGTACTTCGTCATCATTTGCCAGATTGAGCTCCACGCCACCGACATCCGTCTTGTGTGTGATATCCGGCGAAAAAACCTTCATCGCCACCGGAAACCCGATCCGCCGGGCCAGTTCCACCGCATCATCGGCGCGCCGGGCGACATACGCTTTGGCCACGGGAATCTCGTAGGCATCCAGCAACGCTTTCGATGTACTCTCGGTCAGCACATCGTGACCTTCACTCAGGATCGTGTCGAACACGGCCCGCAGCTTGCCACGATCGAGCGGAAACTCCACCGGGATTTCGCGCGGTGTCTCGTAGAGTACCTCACGATTCCGCGCGTAACTGACCAGGTACATGAACGCACGCACTCCCTTTTCCGGCGAGGCGTACGTCGGAATTCCCGCTTCATTGAACAGCTTGATCCCTTCGCGCACCCGTGGTCCGCCCATCCAGGCAGCCAGAACCGGCTTGCTCGAGTGCTTCGCCGACTCGATCACCGCAGCCGCCGTCCCCGTCGGATCGGTCATCGCTTGGGGGGAGAGAATCACCAACACACCATCCACCTGCTCATCGGCCAAGGCCAGCGTGACCGCCTGTCCGAATCGTTCCGGAGGTGCATCGCCCAAGACGTCGATCGGATTGCCGTGCGACCAAGCCGGCGGTAACTGCGCATTCAACTTCTCCAAGGTCTCATCCGACAAGTTTGCCAGCACGCCGTTGCGATCGAGCAGGGAGTCGGTCGCCATCACGCCGGGACCACCCGCGTTGGTGACAATCGCCAGGCGCGGACCATGGGGCGCTGTCTGCCGCGCCAGCAACTCCGCACAGTCGAACAGATCGTCCACTTCGAACACGCGGACAATTCCGGCACGGGAGAGGGCTGCTTCATACACCGTATCGACGCCCGCCATGGCACCGGTGTGCGACGCCGCGGCCTGTGCTGACTGGGCAAACCGTCCCGCCTTGTAGGCGATGATCGGCTTCTTCCGAGCAAAAGCGCGTGCCGCCGACATGAATTGGCGCGCTTCCGTGATCGACTCGACGTACAGAATGATGGATTCCGTCCAGCGATCCATCGAAAAGAAATCGATCAGGTCGGCCATGCCCACATCCAGCATATTGCCGACCGACACGAAGTAGGAGAAACCGACGTTTTCCTCGAGCGCCCAGTCGAGAACCGATGTGCAGAGGGCACCGGACTGCGAAATAAACGCGACGTGCCCCTTCGGTGGCATGTCACTCGCAAAACTGGCGTTCAGCGCCACGTGAGGTGCCATGATTCCCAGGCAGTTCGGTCCCACAATCCGCATCCCCGGATAGGCCTTCGCCGCCGCCTGAATCTGCTCCTCCAACGCCCATCCATCTTTGCCCGTCTCGCGAAAGCCGGCCGAAATGACGACCAGCCCGCGAATCCCCGCCTCGCCACATTCTGTCACCAGGCCCGGAACGGTTCGGGCTGGCGTGCAAATCACCGCCAAATCCGCCGAATTTGGCAACTCACCGACATTCTTGTAACAACGTCGCTGCTCGACCTCCGGATACTCCGGATGGATCGGATAGATTTCCCCAGCAAAGCCCCCGCTGATCAGATTCTGAATCACGGTGTGTCCGACGCTATTCACCTTTTGGCTAGCGCCGATCACGGCAACGCTTTGGGGAGCGAAAATCTTCTCGAGGTTTCGAGTCGGCATGGTGGGGGAATAGCTCCGCTGACTAGATAGGGATGGATGGAGGAAGGTCCCGACAGAGGGCAAAATGGGGCACCCAAGGAGACTTCGTCCAGGTTTACACTACAACTGCTGCAAACATCAAGGTCCCCTCTAATTTCTGTAGATCCCCCGAATGCACCACCCTGACATTTGGCAACAAACGAACTGAAGTGGTTTCCCGTAGGCCAGTGCGACTTGATCCGCCGAGCGGGCGTTCCGAGTGTGCGGATCTGACACAGCGGGTACACGCAACTCGTTTAACCGCGGGGGCAACGCCCCGCGCGAGCTGATCGATATCCCTCACGCGTGCCTGCGCGTCGTGCCTCTACCCAACACCGTACCGGCTGGTGGTCGGTCGCGGCCCGTCTCGCGCGGCCCGCTGGGCACGCGGTTAAACGAGAATCGGACTTAACGCGTTAATTGGCCTCGGGTTCCCGACCGAAAACCAAGCCGCAGGATCTGCCCCAGGCAGACATCCGTGCAGGTTCCACATCGCGTGCAGTGCGGATCATCGACGGAACGGGCACCGGCCTGAACGTAATCCTCCATCACCGCGATGCCCATCGGGCAGCGGAGCGTACATTGACGACACGCGAGCCGCTCCGGGCCCACCACGCGCACTCGGAGGATTGCCCAACGTCCAACCAGGGCGTACAGCGCGCCGAGCGGGCAGATCGCACGACAAAATCCACGCGGAACGAGCCACTCAAGAAGGAAGAGTCCGAAGAGCAGGCTGAGTCCGATCGCTGGCATCCTGTGTGGCGTGACCACCAGCAAATTGATGGGTGAAAAGATCGTGAAGACCGGCACAGCCGCCAGCAGCGACACGCTCAGGCAGACCAGCAGAACGAAGGTCCCAACGGATCTGGTGAGCGTCCAGTTCGGGAGCGTCAAAGCTCTCCGCTTCAGCACGGATTGCATTCGGTGACGGAACTCACCGTTCAGTTCCAGCAACAGTCCCAAGGGGCAGAGCCAACCACAGAAGACGCGTCCGAGCAGCAAGCCGATGAGGACACAGGTGGTCGCTCCCAAGAGGATCGTGGTCGACAGTCGCCCTGACGCCAGCCCCACCTCCAGCGCAGCCAGCGGATCAACGAACGGTAGCGTCCCAAACCACCGAGCGCCTGTGGGTGAACCTTGGAACCAGGTGACCCAACGCATTTGTCCGGCCAGCATGAGTGATAAGAACGCAGCCGCCGTCAGCCGGTGCGTCCAGGTCCACCAGCGCACGGGTCGCCGGCGGCCGTGTTCCGCTGGGACGGGTGGGGACGTTATCGGCAACGCGCGATGAGGATTCATGGAAGTAAACGCATCAAGCTTTGACGACGATCGCGGCTGGTGTTGCCAAACACGCGTGTTCACATAAACCGCATCCCACACACGCCGCCGGAATCACAACCGGCCGGCCGCGAGGATCGAAGCGAATTGCCTCACCCGGAAACGGACACGCATGCCAACAGGCTTTGCAGGCAACGCCGAGGAACGGCAGGCAGATCTGAGGATCGATGACGGCAATTCCCATCCGTACGGCGGCCCGTTCCGCGACGGGCAGCAGAGCCATCGTGGGGCACGCCGCAATGCATCGCAATGCGTCCAGACCGGCGCACAGGTCACATGGATTCTGGCGAGGAACGACGTGCGGTGTTGCCAGATTGAGCCAACCTGTGACGGGGCGTGCAGGAACAAGGCACTCTCGCGGGCAAGCCTCGACACATTGTTGGCAGCGAATGCAAGCGGCCAGAAAGTCGGCCTCGCTGCGGACCCCAGGCGGCCGCACGAGTCGTTTCGATCGAGATCGGGCCCAGCGCAACCCCCAACTCGCCGCCCCCGCGAGGGGCAGCAGCGAAAGCGTTTTCAAGACGGTTCTTCGCGAGAAACTCACCGCCGAGCCGTACTTCCGGGAATCAGCACATGACAACTGCGACACTTGGCCTCTTGGGCCGCGGGGGGCACACTGTTGTGCTTCATCAACGGCGCGTCTTCTTTTCCCATCTCGTGACAGACCAGACAATCGGCGCGTGTCCAAGCTTGCTGATGGTACGCGGTGTCGGACAATGTCGGCGGAAACGCACCCGCGGCGAAGTCGGCCGATTGGGCCGTGGTGGGCGCACCACAACCCACCGTCAGCGGCAAGATCACGATCAGCAGTCCCAGCACCACCTTGACGTTTCTCATCGCTATCCCTCGTTTTCCTTGGTCAGCTGGACCGCACAGACTTTGAACTCCGGCTGTTTGGATCCGGGATCATACGCATCGATCGTAACCCGGTTGATCAAGCTGTCTTGATCTTCCCAGTGGAAGGGAACGAAGACCATTCCGGGTCTTGGCGTGTCAATGATCCGCGCCTTGATGATGGCATGGCCGCGTCGCGAAGTGATGCGCACCATTTCTCCACTCGCAATCTGCAGTCGGGCCGCATCCTGCGGGTGAATCTCGACGAATGCTTCGGGTTGGGCACGGCGGAGTTCGTCGGCCTGCATCGTCATCGTTCCCGTGTGCCAGTGTTCGAGAACACGTCCCGTGGAAAGCACAAAGGGGTACTCGTCATCCGTCGGTTCGGCGGGAGGTTTGGCGGGGCGGAGCCAGATGATGGCCCGTTTGTCCGGACGACCATAGAAACTCACACTCCCGGGTTCGAGGCTGTCGTCGGCGTAGGGACCCGCATCGAGGAGCGGATCTTCGCCCTTCACGAAGCGCCGCGCGGTTCCCGGGTGGCTTTCCGTCGGGCAGGGCCAGCGCAAGCCACGTTCCTCCTTCAGTCGTTCGCGTGTCATTCCGGAGAAGTCATAAGCTGTTCCGACGGAAGCCTGGCGCATCTCGTTCCAAATGTCATCCGGATTCTGAATCTTACCGGCAATGTAACCCTGAGGAACCACGCCCGCCTTTTCCAATCGCGAAGCCAAGTCGAGCAGGATATCAAAGTCCGAACGAGCTTCTCCCGGAGGCGAGAGAATCTTCGGCAGGTACTGATACCGCCGTTCCGACATCCCGAAGACACCGGCTTTTTCGGACCACATTGCGGCCGGCAACAGAACATCGGCCAGCTCCGTCGTGCGGGTGGGAAACACGTCGGCGACGACGATCAGGGGTTTACCCGCGCGGTCTTTTCCCATCGCATCACGATACGGGTCAACGTTCGGCAGAGAGTGTCCCGGATTCGTGGTGAGGATCAACAGCGATCGAATCTTGTTTTCCGCGAGCGCTTTGAACATCTCGATCGTATTCAGCCCCGGCTTTTCGGGAATCCTCCCGGCGGGACAACCCCACAGTTGCTCGACTTCGGCACGGTGCTGTGCATTCTCAACGCTACGACCGTAGGGCAGGATGTGGCAGAGTGTCCCGGTATCGCGGACACCGCCGCATGCGTTCGGTTGGCCCGTTAACGAAAAGGACGTCGCTCCAGGTTTCCCGATCTGACCGGTCAGCAGATGCAGGTTATGGATCAGGTTATTGGCCCAGACGCCCGTGATTCGCTGATTCAGGCCCATCGTCCACAACGACATCGTGGGCCCTTGGGCGAACAGCCGAGCGGCCCGCACGATGTCGGCGGCGGGAACTCCGGAGATCCGCTCGGCTTTCTCTGGTGAGAAGTCCTCCAGGAATTGTCGATACTCTTCCAGCGTCACCGCAACGTTCTGACCATCGACTACTTGCTGAAAAACCGTGTGCGCCTGAACAAATTCCGGCGCGTGCAGTTTTTCCTTCAGGATGACGTGAGCCATGGCGTGGAAGAGGGCCAGGTCGTAGCCCGGGATCGGCGCAAGGTGAAGATCTGCTGCGGCACGCACGGGCGTCTTGCGAGGATCGACTACAATCACCTTCGCTCGCCGCCCGCTCTGGCGGTTCATCAGAATTCGGTCGAACACCACGGGATGAGACTCCGCGGTATTCGACCCGACCAAGAAAAAGACCTCGGCGCGATCGAGATCATCGTACGACCCCATCGGCTCGTCTTTGCCAAACGTCGAGACGTAACCACCGACCGCACTGGCCATGCAGAGCCGCGGATTGCCTTCGACATTATTCGTGCCGATGCCGCCTTTGAAGAGTCGATTCGCCAAGTAGCTTTCTTCCGAGAGGCACTGACCGGAACCGTAGTAGGCCACGCTGTCCGGCCCGTGGTTCCGGATGTCGT
Organism: uncultured Pirellulaceae bacterium; assembly: GCA_964522605.1. Lineage (GTDB taxonomy): Bacteria > Planctomycetota > Planctomycetia > Pirellulales > Pirellulaceae > CAVZLD01. The sequence continues at coordinate 9,603 of CAZFWV010000128.1, read as the reverse complement.
CCGCGAATCGCTGGGCCACCAATTGCATCGCTTCGTCCCAAGTCGCGTCGACCAATTTGCCGTCGCGGCGAATCTGAGGCTTGGTCAATCGGTTCGCCGAATGGACGATCTTGGGCAGAAAGAGTGCTTTCGCGCAGACGAGCCCTTTGGTCGAAGGGTGTTCTGCATCGCCGCGTAGGGCAACGAGCCGTTCGTTGCGGAGTCCGAGTTGGACGCCACACCCGGTCCCGCAGAAACGGCAGACGGACTTATGCCACTGCAGCGCGGACCGATCGAGGTCCGCGTCCTGCCCCCAGCGCTGGTTACAGCCGGCCACGGCCGCAACCGTCGCCATCGCGGTCTGCTTGATAAAATCGCGTCGCGTCTCAGCCATCCTCACACCCTTCTTGCGTGATGATCTTTCTCAGTTGCCCGGTCCCATCGAGGTCTCGTCGAGGATTCGGGTCAGGCGCTCCCTCATTCGGCTCCTCATGCAGGAAGACCGGCCAGGCACCGAGGACGCCGGGAGACGTCAGGACCCATTCTCGGAGAGTCTCTTCGGCAGCCTGCAAGCACTCTTCCTCAATCAGGATGCCCATCTGATCAGGATCGTCGACGGCGAAGACCGAGACCCCCGGTCGACTCGTCAGATGCTGCTCGACCGCATCCCGAGATCGACGATCGACTCGTGTCAAAACACCAAGCACAACGAACGAACTGATCGACATGGAGTCGCTTTCTGCCGATTCGAATCGGCCGTTTCGACGGTCCTTATTCGGGCTCGTCCGCCGCATCTTCTTCGGATTCCGCAGCCGATTGCCCCACCTCGGACGTCTCTTCGGCCTCGACCACGGAAGGCGTCGCCAGGGGAGCGGGCGTCTCGTCATCCGCGTCGGCCGCGGCTTGTTCGGCGGCCTGCGCCGCCTCCAGCGGCGTTTGCTGCGCTTCAAACCACTCATGCTCCGGTCGGTCGAGAATCCCATCAATCACCGCGCGAACGGCATCGGCCGCGGCGGCGTTCCCCTCTTCCTCGGCATGATCGGCCAACTCTCGCGCCTGCGGAATCAGTTCCTGATAAAACCGTTCCGCCACTTCATACATCCCGTGCCAATGTGCGTAGTCGGGAGCCATCATGGACGCACCATGCCGTGCTCGACGGCCCTCATGATGCCACAGATAGAACCACGTCCATTCGACCTCTTCATCGAATTCGACCGGCGTGATCAACTGCTGCTGGCGCAAGACCTCCATGATCATCGTCCCCGGCTTGGCGAACTTCTCGTTGTAGTTGACCACGAAGTCGTCGTATTGCGTGTAAAACGCATTCAGGTAGTTACTTGTGTGGCAGTGCAGGCAGACCTGCTTCATGCGGTCTCGTTTATCCTGCCAACTGTCGCCCCCTTCCTTCAACAGGGCTTGTCGTTCCAGAGGATCGGTGGCCTTGATCACAGCGTGTTTCGCATCCGTATCCATTCGCAAACTGATGGGAGGACGATTCGTCCACGAAATCCGTTCGCCCGGATCATGAGTCACTGCCTGTCCGCGACTGTGAGCACTCATGTGACACGTCGCGCAGGTCGGGGCTTGCGTGTAATCGACACCAAGAACCCATTCCGTGGCGTCGAGATTCATGTGCTCCTTCAAGTCGCGGTAGGCGACTCCGTGCTTAGATTCCTCGTAAATCTCCTTTTGCGGGTGGTCCGGACCCAGGTGACACTTGCCACAGTTTTCCGGCTGGCGTGCTCGTCGAGGTGAGAAGTCATGACGCGAATGACAGGCGGAACAGGATCCGCGCGAGCCGTCCAGATTGATGCGACCAATGCCCGTATTGGGCCAAGCCGAAGTCGCCAGCACCGGCTGATTATTTTCGTCGCGCTGAATCGATGCCAGGATCGTCGTGTTCGTCGGATTCCCCTGCTCATCTGGCTGCAGGTCGTCGACCGTGATTTCCGAACCATCCTGGGCCAGCAACGCCACCTTGCTGCCGTGACATTGCTTACAGCCGACATTCACGCTGGCCATTCCATTGACCTCAATCACCTTATCGCCGGGCGTTGGCGAATGCGGATCGAAGGGAAAGCGTGCGCCTTCGACAGTCTCGGCCAGGAAGTTATCCAGGGAGGCGAGAATGTTGCCCGCCTTCGCATGGTGACTGATTGTGAACTGCTCGTACTCCTTGGGATGACAGTGAGAACAATCCATCGGCGTAACGATCGTGGCGATTGTCACGTTGTAGTGCAGAAAGGCATCGGCATCGGTCACATTCGCCTTGTGGCATTCGATGCACCCGACGCCCTTTTCTGCGTGCGTGGATCCTTCCCAGTGATCGATCAGACCGGGGGTCAGTTCGCGATGGCAATCAAAACACGCCTTCGAATCGTTGGGGACCGCGACGCGATGCGGCGCTAGACCCGCCTCTTCTCGGCGGCGAATGACCTCCATCGCCTGGACAAAAATCAGCGAGGCCAAGAAGATCAGCCCCAGGGTCCCGATCAGAATCTGTTTGGTTCTCAACGACATGGATCACTCCAACTTGGCCGACGTCACCAGTTATCTTATTGTCGCTATTTCAAGGACGGCTCCAAAAAAGCCACCCGTTTCAAATCGAGTCCTCTCGTTTAACCGCGTGCCCAGCGGGCCGCGCGAGCCGCACGGGGCGTTGCCCACGCGGTTAAACGAGAAAGTTGTTTCTGAACCGTTCCTTAATGCGCCACCGCCGCTTCCCAGACCGTCAAACCGATGATCAGGAGGGCGCCGACGACTCCAATCCACGTACTCGTCTCTTTCGATCGCGTAATACGGACCAACCCCTTGTCGATCCAGGGCCAGGCAAACATCACAAAGACGATCAAACCCATGCTCAACACGGCAAAGGTGGGCCCGAACAATTTCAACCAGCGGAACGTGGCGTAAAAAAACCACTCCGGTTTGATCACTTCCGGCGTCGTCAACGGGTCCGCCTTTTCACCAAGCATCGGCGGATAGATGGTGGCCAGAGCACTCAGCAATACCATCAGCACCAATCCGAGCGCCAGCTCCGTGAGCATGTGGTCGGGAAAGAAATTGAAGTGCGAGACTTCTTCGCCGGACGCACTTTCGTCTTCGAGTTCAGTCACTCCATGCACGCGAATCAGCACGACGTGCAGGCCAATCAGTAACACCATCGTCACCGGAAGAATGGCCGCGTGCAGAATGTAGAATCGAGGCAACGTCTGTTCGTTGTATTCCACTCCGGCCAAAAGCATGCGTTTCAGCAAGCCGCCCACCAAGGGCACCACATCCAGGATGTTGCCGCCGACCGTCGCTCCCCAGTAGCTGAGCTGCTCAAATACGAGGCTGTATCCGGTAAAGCCTAATCCCAGGCTGACCAACAGCAGTCCCATGCCGATCAGCCAATTCAACTCGCGGGGACGACGATACGCCCCGGTAAAATAAACACGCATCTGATGCAGCACGACGGCGGCAATCATCAACGTCGCGGCCCACTTGTGCAGACTGCGAAAGTACCAGCCGAAAGGAACTTCCTCGGTGATGAACCGGACCGATTCGTAGGCCGTGGCGGACGCAGGCTGGTAATACAAAGCCAGCATGATCCCGGTGATGATTTGGACAACAAACAGGTAGGCGGGCGTTCCTCCGAGGCAGAACCACCACTTTTTCATGTGGTTCGGCACCGGCTCGTTAGTCAGTTCCCGCAAATCGGCGCCCGAGATCGGAACCCGCTCGTACCACCAGTCAGCAACTCGTGACAAAATCTCGTCTCCTGTCCGATTCACCCCGTTGCCGAACCTCGCCGCTCCCCCACGGACGTCAGCGGCATCTCGATAAACAGCGACCCGTTTTCAATCCGCAGTGGGTACTGGGCCAAGTTCTGACCCGCAGCCGCCGGGGGACCGCTGACCGCCTTGCCGTCGGGATCAAACACACCATTGTGGCAGGGGCAAAAGAACCGCTCGTTGTGCGGCTCCCAATGAACACGACATCCGAGGTGCGGACAAATACTGGAAAGGGCCAAAAAATCCTCGGCCTTCGGTGGCTCGTTCGGCGACGCATCGGCCCGTCGAGTCACCGTCACCTGGACGCCGGTGGGGGAAACGAACGCTTTCGATGCACCCGGCGCGATCCCGTGCTGATCACTCACAAAGACCCATGCCTTATTGCGGTCGCTGGGAAAGAGGTACCGCCCCGCCATCGCGAGGAACGTCCCATATCCCCCTACCAGACCACCGGTCATCAACAGCGCCGACCCCGCCGTCAGCAACGATCGACGGCTCGGATCAACAGCTTCTCGCCTCCCTGCCGGATCGCCTGGCCGGTCGGTACCGGCATCGGCGCGTGGTTGGTCCTCGATACCCATCCGCTCAGATCCCCGCCTGCAGAAACCACCTCCCCAAGCGGATCCTCATCGGCTACTCATCGCCCGCCCCGCGGCCGCGCATGCCGAAACTGCCCCCCGAGTGGGACGCAGAAATCGCCTCAATTCCCATCAACGAGCAAAAAGAGAAATTGGGCTGGAATTCAATCCCCGAGAATCCGCTATACTGGTCAACCGAACTGGCGGCCATTATAAAGGACTCAAACCGGACGTCAAGGTACGATTAACTTTCTTCTAGAAATCGAACCAAGACAAATCGTTCCGCAGGCGTTCGCGGTCGAAGGAAAAACAATGGCTGGGCCCAGGCTGCATGACAGCTGCTGCGGATGGCCGCTGGGAGTCGATTGAGCCGTGCGAGTCGTTTAGTGGCCCACTAACAGAAGCGAGTGGAATCTTGTTCTGTCGCACCGTGGAATACGCCTTGCGCGCCGTCGCATACCTGGCCGTGCATGATGCAGGTACAGGAACGATTCAAGAGATCTCGGAAGGCACGAAAATTCCGGCTCCCTACTTGCGGAAAGTCCTCGCCAAGTTGCGTGCCAAAGGATTGATTCACTCGCAACGCGGAACGGGCGGAGGCATCACGTTGGTTGCCGACCCGCAGACGACCACTATCTTGGAAGTCGTGGACGCGGTGGATCCGATTGTCCGCATCGAACAGTGCCCACTGGGACTTCCCGATCACGTGAATCTTTGCCCGCTTCACCATGAATTGGATCAGGCCATTCTGTCGATCCAACAAGCGCTCGGCACGAAAACGATTGCTGAGTTACTCCCGGAGCTTTCGGACCCCAATTTCACCTGCCGATTCCCGGTGAAGCGAAGCGAACCCTGACAAGTCCCCGCGTCGCTGGCGCGGACGAGGAGTCCTGCTATGACCGGGAATGATCGCCACGGTCGGTCCCGAATCCCGCCTCGTTTCCCTCGCCGCGATCTCTTGAAGTTGGGATCTGCTGCGGCGGTATCCACGATCCTGCCTGGCGTTCATGCCGCGCAGCCAAGCGGCCCCGACCAGTTACCTCGGTCACGAGTGGAACGCTTTGGAATTGGAGTCATCGGACTTCGCTACCAAGGCTCGGTGATTGCTGACAAGGCGCGATCCTACGGCGACATCGTTGCACTCTGTGATGTTGATCGACACGTGCGTGAGCAGGCGCGGGCAAGTTTTGGCAGTACTCCGCGCATCATGGAAGACTATCGCGAACTGTTGCAGCAGAAGGATGTCGATGTCGTGTTGATCGGTACGCCCGACCACTGGCACGCCAAGATGTTGATCGACGCCTGTCGCGCTGGCAAGCACGTCTACTGCGAGAAGCCGCTCACTTTGACCATTGACGAAGGCAAAACGATTCGGCAGGTCGTTCGACAGACCCAGCAGACCGTGCAGATCGGGTCGTGGCAGCGGAGTGATCATCGATTTCGTCTCGCCGTCGAGCTCGTCCGTGCGGGGCGGATCGGCACCCTGCAGCGTGTCGAAGTCGTGCTGGGCAAGAACGTCCAGGGGGGCCCCTTTCCGGTGCGCCCCGTTCCGGAACATTTCAACTGGGACCTTTGGCAGGGACAAACGCCGAACGTGCCGTACATCCCTCAGCGGAGTCACTACACCTTTCGCTGGTGGTATGAGTACTCCGGCGGACAGATGACCGATTGGGGTGCCCATCACCTGGACATTGCCCAATGGGCGATCGATTCCTGGCCCATCGAAATTGCCGGCACCGCGCGTTACCCCAGGACCCCAGACGGATACAACGTCGCCATCGACTACGAAGCGCGATACCGTTACGCAAATGGCGTCGAGATGACGGTCGCCGACACGGGACGAAGTGGAATCATGATGATTGGCAGTGAGGGACGAATCTTTGTCAATCGAGGGACCGTGTCGGGGCGCGCCGTCGAGGAACTGGCGCAGCGACCGCTGTCTCGCGAAGCCTTTACGGTCTACGCGCATGACAACCTGGAGCGACCACCCCGGGCGGGAAAGCTGGACGCAATCATCAACCACATGGGTAACTTCTTCGACTGCATTCAATCCGGAGATCGTCCGATTTCCGATGTCGAGAGCCAACACCGCAGCGCGACGACCTGCCATCTGGGGAACATCGCGATGCGTCTGGGGCGAAGCCTCGCCTGGGATCCGGACGGAGAACAATTCGTGGACGATCCGGAGGCCGATCGGCACCTGGGCCGCGAAGCGCGGAGTGGCTTTGAGGTCGTGTGAACGTTTGCGCGTCAGCGGAGGGCTGCGGGGACGCTGGCAATCACAACCGGTTGACGGAGAAAATCGCCGCGGAAAGACGCGGATCAGCACCGATCCGACCCCGCAACGAGCTTGAGGTTTTTCGCCCCGATCCGCGAAGATCCGCGTTCTTCCGCGGCTGAGAATCAGCCCGAGCGAATTCGCGACGATGCGTCTATTCCTCCGACCAGATCCAGCAATCGATCAGCCAGTTCGACAATCGGGCAACGCGGCCAAACGGGAACGGGCACGGCGGGCTGATCGTTGGAAATGACGGCACGCACATCGGAACGCTCGGTAGCAAGCGGGACGCTACCGAGTTCGGCGCGCCACACTTCAACTTTGGTCGCAGGCGCGTCCGCGTCGCCTTCCACCAGGACAATCGCGCAGTCGGAGAATGCGGACTTCAAACGGTCGTACACGGACGCATCCGCGGGTCGGGTCAGATAGAGGCCCACCTGACGTGGCGTAATGATTGCAGACGGGCTCGCTCCCGCCACACCATGCCGGTACGAATCCTTTCCGGGAGTGTCCAGTTCATGCTCGTGGCTTGAATGTTTGATGCTGCCCACACGCACGCCGCGGCGACAATATTCTCGAATCAATTCGACCAACAAAGTGGTCTTCCCGTGATTCTTCCGACCGACGATGTGAATTCGATGCATTCGCGATTCCTCAGGTCAGGTCGCACGCCTCGGGATCGAGCCCCTGCCAACGTCGTTGCTGATACATCACGAGATTTTCTGCCTCGGTCAAACCGTGTCTTTGCAGGTACTGAATTCGATTGGCCAACCGCTTCAGCATGGTCCGTCCCAACCCCGGACCGTAACGCGTGAAGGCTTCGTTTTCGGCAATCACATTGGCATTCTGGCAGACTTCAAAGGCCACAGCGCCGCGATGAATCCCGCCGCAGGCGGCAATAAACGCCGAGGGAAATTCGCGGCGTACGGCGGCCACGGCGCGCTGACGAAAGGAGGCAATGTCCGCTCCGCACAAGATCGCCTGCTCGTATGGCCAATCGTCGGGCGATGGCAGCCGATCGCGGTTGACTTCTCGCCCCGAAACGGCAACAACGCCATCTCCTCCCGAAGTGAGGAATGCGGCGACCAACGCCATCCATTCCGCCTGTCGCGCCGCGTCCCAGGCTGGCAGTTCCACAAGCTTCAGATGGCCGGGTGCCGCCTGCGCCATCACTCGGGCCGTCTGGGCGAATTCCTCCGGCTGGAAAACCGCCCGGACACCCGTGTACTGGGGTGTCCAGACGAACCCATTCACCAAGGGGGCCAGCGCGTTCAGCATGCGTTCCAACTGGCGCACGGAATCGTCCAAAGGTTCACCGTCCGAGACGCGGGCCACGACGCCGGGGAGAATGACGGCAGTCCCGCCTTCATCGCGATACTGCCGCAGGTTCTGCACGACGTAGCGAAGACCTCGACTGGCGACCACCGGCGGAACAAAGAGATTCTCGCGCCTTGCGTCTTCCTGAAAAGGCATCGCTTCTGCCAGGCACGGCAGTTCCGTCACCGGTCCGGGCATCTGGAAGCCGAACAGGCATGACAAAGGAACCAAGCCATCCGCGTCCGCATCCAGGCCACATGCCGTTCCCACGGGGGTCACCCAATGACCGGCGACCGACACGCGGACGATGTCGAATGACAGCCGGTCATCATACTGCTGCAAAAACCGATGCGAATTCTCACGGACGACGTGCAAATGGTCCCGCAGCGCTTCGACGGCCAGTGCCCGAGCACGCGCGATGTCGCCTCCGGCGTGTCCGTGCAGAATCGGACGAGCCGCTCCATGAAACGATCCCGGTTCGGTCAGCGCCTTCGCGAAAAAATAGTCCGCCGCCTTACCGAGCAGACTTCGAAAATCGACTTTGAAGCTCACAGGTCATTCCAAGTAGGCTGCAGGCTGCAGGCTGGAGGCTGCAGGGAAGACGAGAATCGCAAATAGGACTGCAGTGCTGAAATAGGATCCGAGTTTCGCGGCAACGACTTTCACCGCTCACACTCTACTCCCTTATTCCTCCCGCCTCCAGCCTGCAGCCTCTCGTCTCCCGTCTCCCGCCTCCCGTCTCCCGCCTCCAGCCTGCAGCCTCTCGTCTCCCGCCTCCCGCCTCTCGCCTAACTCACGCCAGCGCCAATTCGAGGTCGGCTTTCGCATTCGGTCCGATGAGTTTCAGATCGAATTTTTCCTGCAGGACCTGAAACACGCCGGGCGTCACGAAGGCGGGCGGGTTCGGCCCGAGCGTGATCCCCTTGATGCCCAGATGCAGCAGGGTCAGCAGCACGGCAACGGCCTTCTGTTCGAACCAGGAAATGACCAGGGTCAGAGGCAGGTCATTGACCGAACACTGGAAGGCCTCGGCCAACGCGGAGGCGACGGCGATGGCACCGTACGCGTCGTTACACTGCCCCATATCGAGCAGGCGCGGCAGTCCCAGGTGCGTGCCATAATCGTAGTTGCGGATCCGGAACTTGCCGCAACCGAGCGTCAGGATGAACGAATCGGGCGGTGTCGCCTGAGCGTAATCGGAGAAATAATTGCGTCCGGGTTCCGCACCGTCACAGCCACCGATCACAAAGAAGCGGCTAACTTGTCCCGCTTTAACCGCCTGGACAATCGTGTCCGCCGCATCCAGCAGCACGCTCCGGTGGTACCCGACGGTCGACGATCCCTCGATCCGCTCGACGCACGGCGGGCAGGCACGCGCCTTGGCAATCACCGGCGAGAAATCATCCCCTTGCAGCCGAGTCCCTCCGGGAACTGCGGTAAATCGGGTGGTGAAGATCCGATCCGCGTACTGCTCGGGCGGAATCAGGATGCAGTTCGTCGTCGCCACGACGGGCCCGGGAAATTGCGCGAATTCCTGCTTTTGCTTCTGCCAGGCCCCACCGAAATGGCCTGCCAGATTCGGGTGTTCACGCAGTCGAGGATACATGTGAGCGGGCAGCATCTCACCGTGCGTGTAGACGTTCACATCCGTCCCTTCGACCTGCTTCAACAGGTC
>CAZFWV010000127.1:13542-16930 GCA_964522605.1 uncultured Pirellulaceae bacterium | reverse complement strand
CTGAAACGCCTCGAGCGTCTGCCCGCCGCCGCGCCCGATTATCAAGTCACGCGGAGTTACCTGGAACTGATCGCGGAACTTCCCTGGAACAAACTCACCGAAGACGACATCGATCTGCCGCGTGCCCGCGAAATCCTCGATCGCGATCATTACGGACTCAAGAAGGTGAAGGAGCGAATCCTGGAATACCTGGCCGTGATGAAGCTCAATCCGAGCGCACGGGCGCCGATCCTCTGTTTCGTCGGTCCCCCCGGCGTCGGAAAAACGTCCCTGGGGAAATCGATTGCCGAGGCGATCGGCCGCAAGTTCGCCCGCGAGAGTCTGGGCGGCGTCTCGGACGAAGCGGAATTGCGCGGTCACCGCCGCACCTACATCGGCTCGATGCCAGGACGAATTATTCAAGCCGTTCGACGCGCGGGCGTGCGCAATCCACTCCTGATGCTGGACGAAGTCGACAAGCTGGGCCGCGACTTCCGCGGGGATCCGGCTGCTGCCTTGCTGGAGATTCTCGACCCCGCACAGAATTCCCAGTTTCGTGACAATTATCTGAACTTGCCCTTCGACCTGTCACAGGTCTTCTTCATCGGCACGGCCAACACGCTGGATACGATTCCGCAGCCCCTGCTGGATCGCGTCGAAGTCCTGCAGGTTTCGGGCTACAGCGACTACGAAAAACAGCAGATTGCCCGCCGTTATCTCCTGCCACGACAAACGGCCGACTCGGGACTGCAGTCCGATCAGGTCATCCTGCCCGATGAGGTTCTGCTGCACTTGATTCGCTTCTATACCTGGGAGTCCGGTGTCCGGGAACTCGAACGCGTCATCGGCAGCGTCTGTCGTAAGGTCGCGACCCAGTTCGCCGAAGGACGAACCGAAGCGGTGACGGTCGACAAGGAGATGCTGGGCAAGTTGCTGGGACGCGAGAAGTTCCATCACCAGGAACTGCGAAAACAGTTGGGACCGGGAGTTGCTGCCGGCTTGGCGTGGACGCCCGTCGGTGGGGATGTTCTGTACGTCGAAGCCGTATTGCTGCCCGATGCGAAGCAGGAACTGACACTGACCGGGCAGTTGGGCGAAGTCATGAAGGAATCCGCCCGGGCGGCGCAAAGTTTCGTGCGATCCCAGTGGGCCGAATTGGATTTGGAGAAACAGGCGCTCGCGTGCGGAGTACACATCCATGTGCCGGCAGGTGCAACGCCCAAGGACGGTCCCTCAGCAGGCGTTACGATGGCCACCGCCCTCGCCTCCCTCTACTCGCACCAACCCGTGCGCAGTGACACCGCGATGACCGGTGAGATCACGCTTAGCGGTCTCGTACTTCCTGTTGGTGGGATCAGAGAAAAAGTTCTCGCCGCCCATCGTGCCGGCATGTCGCAGGTCATTCTGCCCAAGGAGAATGCCAAGGACATTGACGAGCTACCGGAAAATGTGCTGAAGGACCTCGAGTTCGTCTTTGCGGAAAACGTGGAGCACGTCGTCACCGCCGCGATTCCCAAATTGGCCAATCGCTTCGCGCAGGCGTGATGTGCTGGGTGATTGACCGTCGGGGGAATCTTGCCACCTCGCGACCGAATTCGTGTGTTTTCGTAGCCGAATTCGTGAGAATTCGGACCGTTGCTCGAATCCTCCGAAGTCTCACGACTCCGGCTACGTTCGCGGGACCGAAGTCGTGAGTTGTCGGTGCACGGCGTCAAGCCTTTGGGTTCACGCTCGTTCCCAGGCTCCTGCCTGGGAACGAGGACTACCTTCGCTCGCACACGTTCCACGCGGAGCGCGAACCGCGTGGACAACGCGCCGCGCAGCTCGCGCGGCCCGCTGGGCACGCGGTTAAACAAAACGCAATCCGCTGGGAGTTCCCTTATGCCTTGGCCGCTTGGGGCATCGGTAGTTTCTGGCTCTCCAGTCCCGCCTTCGCGAGCACGAGATAAAGCACGAACCCGACGACGAAGGCCGCCAGCGGAGGCACGGGGACCTTGCCGGCCAGTGCCGGAATGAAGTTGGCTGCACCGACGATGAAGCCGACGACCCACGAAATCCAGCCGGCCGGATTGAAACCGGCTCGCGGACCCGCCCATTGCCTGCCCGACAACAAGTAGTCAGCCGCCATCGCTCCGCACACGGGACCGAACGAAGCTCCGATGATCGAGAAGACGCTGACGACATCTCCCGCCCACCCGGTGACGGCGAGCAGAATACTGACGGCGGTGCCGATTCCGACCGAAACGAATGGGTTGACCTGCGGCAGTGTGGTCTTGAAGCTGTTCGCCGCAATGAAGGCCGAAAAGCACGCGGGCGGGATCGCGGCAATCGCCAGCAGATACCAGAAGACCGCGGCCACTTTGCTGCCCATGATCGTTTCCATCAGGGCCGTCGTTTGCGTCGGGCCGTCGGCCTGCACGAGTCCCATTCCGTAGGCTCCCGCGACGATCAGCAGGGAAAGTCCGCCGGCGAAGATCGTGGCACCCGCGATGCCGATCAGACCACCCATCTGCACGTCGTTCGCATCGCGATTGTTCATGCCAAAGTCCGCTCCGGCCGCTCCCGCCGTCGCGAAGAAACCGATGATGTAGACCAACAGCGCCGCAATCACGCCCCAACTGGTCAGCGTCGAACCGGCAACAGCTCCGTCGCCCACGAGTTGACTCGGGTCAAAGCCGCTCAGCCCACCCGCCGTGCGAGCAAACAGAATCAACAGGATCACTAGGGGAATGGCCGGTAACAGACTGGCCACGCGAGCCACGTACTGGATCCCCTTCAACCCGATAAATGCGGCAGCAATCGCCCAAATGATGGCCACAATCCGATGGGCCGTCGAGCCGGTTGCGGCTTCCATCGTTTCAAAGAACGGAGCCACTAGCAGCAGGCTGGAAAAATACGCGTTCACACCGAGCCAGCCAAACTGGAGCGCGCCCATCAGAAACCCGGGCATCAGGAATCCGCCAAACGCGCCGTACGTGGAGGTTCCCACAATGTAGAGTGGCAGCCCGGTCTTCATTCCCAGCATGCCGGGCACGAGGTAATAGAGAAAATGGCAAAGCAATGCGGCCAGGACCAGTCCGACCAAAGCCACGCCCAATCCCTGGATCAGCGTTCCTCCCGCCGTTCCATCCCCTTTGGGAACGTCCTGCCAAAAGACGAACCACAACATGATGCCGGCGTAAGTCTGCGCCGTGCTCTTGAACCACGCGACCCGGTTGGCTTGGGGCACGGGTTGCGCTGAAGCAATGTAGTCGGGAAGATTCGCAGCCATCGGTTTCCTCCTGAGGCAGGACAATCGCCGACGGCGTGTCTCGTGGAAACCCCACGGCTCCGCCGCCTGCGTGCGTCGGGTCACGGCCAAGCTGCGTCGAGTATAGCCGGTGTGTGGACGAAGTAAACGGGAGGACCG
>CAZFWV010000127.1:0-13442 GCA_964522605.1 uncultured Pirellulaceae bacterium | reverse complement strand
CGGCCAAGCTGCGTCGAGTATAGCCGGTGTGTGGACGAAGTAAACGGGAGGACCGGTCCCTGGCACTGCAACCAGGATCGCCTTTCAGTAGGCCGACTTGAGACAAGTCGGCCCACGACGGCTTGGCACAACACCTAAGTCTCCGCTGGACGTTGCGGACCGCAGCCGACTTGCTGGCACCTGATAAGACAGCAGCCGCGTTGCGTCAGCGGGTCGACCGGCGCCGGGAACTTGTTTCAACTCCGCGTGTCAAAGAACCGATGCTGATTGTAAGACCGTTCCCATCCCCCGCTCACGTCTGAATCCCTCCATGAGCAAATCCCTCGACGCATCCTCCTTGTCGTCTGCGCGGAGGAGGTCCCTTGCGGATTCTCCCGCCCAGGCCGTGCTACTCGGTAACTGGCAGTTGGAACAACTGGTGGCAGAAGGCGTCCAGACGCGCGTCTACTTCGCCCGACCCCTCGGTTGTCCTCCGGCTTGGCATGCCGATTACGTCGTCAAAGTCATCAAGACCGAGTGTGCGGACGACCCGTTGGCATTACGAGCCTTGCAGCGCGAAGCGGAAGTTGGCCGGCACGCGTCGCATCCGAATCTCGTGCCAATCCTCGAAGCTCGACTCGATGCCAAGCCACCACATCTTGTGATGCCGCGACTGGAGGGCGCGCCGCTGAGCAGCGCGATTGAACGTGTCGGTCGGCTCGTGATTCCGCAAGCCTTGTGGATCGCACGCCAGATCGCCCAGGCAATGCGCCACCTGCACACGCAAGGGTGGATTCACGGCGATCTGAAACCGGCCAATGTGATCGTCTCGCGCGAAGGGCATGCCACATTGATCGATTTGGGTTTCGCCCTGCGACCGGACGAATCGCTCTTTGATCGTGGTCGGCCTCTAACCGGGACCCTGCATTATATTGCTCCGGAGATGATTACTTCGGCGACACGCACCGGCCCCGCATCGGACATTTACAGCTTGGGCGTGACCTTGTTCGAGATGCTGACGGGTCGACTTCCGTTTCCGCAAAACGATCCGGCACGACTCGTCGAAGCCCACCTGCGTCAGGCTCCACCTTCGCTGATCGGCATTCGCCAGGACGCGCCGGAGACCATCGATGAACTCGTCCGTCGCATGATGGCGAAGAACCCCCTGCGGCGTCCCGCGACAGCCGAGGACATTGTCGACGAGCTGACCGCGTTGGAAATCGAGTCGCTCGAATCTCGCTTTCCCCGCTCCCGCGCCAGTTAGCGAGTACGTTCCGCCAATTGATCGACGATCGTTTGGCCAATGTTGAGTGCCGAGGTGGCGGCAGGCGAGGGTGCGTTGCAGACGTTGATGATCCGATCGGATGATAGGATCAGGAAGTCATCCACCATGGTGCCGTCAGCCGCAACCGCTTGAGCGCGGATCCCGGAAGGTGCCGGCTGGATCAGGTCACCACGGATTTCTGGAACGAGCCGCTGCAGCGCATGAACGAACGCGCGTTTGCTGATCGAACGCCATGTCTCGCCCAATCCAATGCGCCAATACTTGATCGCCAGGCGCAGAAAGCCCGGATAGGCCAAGGATTCAAAGAGGTCGCGTGGGCTGAGATTCCACTTGCGATATCCTTCGCGGGCGAGTGCAAACACGGCATTGGGGCCACACTCGACCGAACCGTCGATCATCCGCGTGAAATGAACTCCCAGAAACGGGAACTTCGGGTCCGGCACGGGGTAGATCAAATTGCGACACAGGTGAAATGCCTGGGGCTTCAACTGGTAATATTCGCCTCGAAAGGGAATGATTCGCACCTCGGGCTTCTGACCCGTCATGCGCGCCATTCGATCGCTTTGTAGTCCCGTACAATTGATCACATAGCGGGCTGCGACTTCGCCGCCGGGCCAGTGGACGACGGACTCGTTGGCCGAGTGCCGGATGGAATCGACGCGCGCCGAGGTAATCAGCCGACATCCGCGTTCTTCGGTGATTTGACCTAGCCGTCGACAGACTTCCTGAAAGTCGACAATCCCCGCATCGTGCACATGAATCGCGCGAATGCCCGCTGCATAGGGCTCCAATTCCGCCAGCCGCGACGGTTCAATGATTTCGCAGCGCACTCCATTCTGTTGGCCACGCTCGTAGATCCGCTCCAGCGACGGCAGTTCGTCCTCACTCGTGGCCACAATCACCTTGCCGCAGATTTCATACGAGATCCCGTGCGTCTGACAGAACTGCTCCATCATCTGCTTGCCGACCCGGCAATTGCGTGCCTTGAGCGATCCGGGCTTATAGTAGATTCCGGAATGGAGGACACCGGAGTTGTGTCCGGTCTGGTGTTGAGCCAGCTGCGACTCCTTCTCGAGCAAACCGAGCTTCCAGTCGGGAAAACGCTCGGACGCCTGATAAAGGGTTGCCAGTCCGACAATCCCACCGCCAATCACGACCGCATCGAAGTGTTGCACGATTTGTTGCTCCTTGGATCAAGGAGAAGAAGTAGATCGTTCCATCACTTCTTCAATTGTCGGCCCACCTGCGCCTCGACACGCTGGACTTTCTGCTCCAAACGCCCGGTTGCGTCCTTCCGCCAGTCGAGTTTTGCCGAGCAGGTCACGCGGTGACAGTCGGCGGCGACGGCCTCGAGACATTGCCGGAGTACGGCCAACACCGCCTCCAACTCCCCTTCGATGATTGTTCCCATCGCGTGGAGCCGGTAATCCAATCCACTGCGATCGACGATCTCCAGGCAGCGGGCAACGTACTTACTTACACTTTCTCCTTGACCGAGAGGGACGACGCTGAATTCGAGCAAGACCATACCATTCTCCAGATCATCAGAAGACGTGGAAACCAAAAGCAAACTTGTGACCCCCAGGGACCACTTATATACTCAAAGTAGACCCGGCAAGGGCAACCCACCAGGGACTTAATCGTCATGGAGGACCGACGGCTCCCGATCCGTTCCTGGTTGCCGCCACCCATGTTCCCGCCGGATCGCGCGCCCCCCCTTGTCGACTGCTGTAACGGAGTGTCTTGTCATGCTGACCCGCTGGCCTCTGTCTGCGCGAATGCTCGTGAATCGGTTGTTTTCCCTGGGAGACATCGAGCGCCCCCTGGGAGCGACCCCGATCGGGGTGCGGCAGCTCCCGATTTGGCTGCGGCACGGCCGCACTGCGCTGCGAACGATCTGCCTTGTGAGTTTCTTCCTGGTGATCTCGCCCACAACGCGCTGCCTGGCCCAGCCACCGACCGAAGCGGCTTCGGATGTGGAGGTGCCCGCCGAGGTACCTCTCCCCGCGGTGACACCACTTCCGGATGCGGCAGCCCCCCCTGCGATCTCTGCATCCGATGAAGAGTTTTTCGAATTGCTTAAGCTCTTTGCCGATACGCTGGATCAGGTCGAGCGGAACTACGTCCAACAGGTTAGCCGCCGCGAATTGATGGAAGCGGCGATTCAAGGTGTTTTGGGGAAACTCGACCAGTACTCGAACTACATTCGCCCGGACGAACTCGAGCAATTTCGGGCGGGGGTTGAGAGTGAATTCGGGGGGATCGGGATCCGCGTCGGAATGGTCGACGAGCAGTTGACCGTGATCACTCCCCTGCGTGGAACGCCGGCCTATCGCGCGGGCGTGCAGGCGGGCGACCAGATTGTGAAGATCGGCGATGAGAGTACGGAGAAAATGTCGCTAGACGACGCCATCAGCCGCATGAAAGGCAAAGTCGGAACGGAATTGCAGCTCACCGTCCGGCATCAGCAGGATGGGCGCGAGGCAACGCTCGTCATGCAGCGCGAAAACGTTCAGGTCGAAACGGTGCTCGGTTACAAGCGGAATCCGGACGACAGTTGGAGCTACCTGTGTGACGAACAACGTCGCATCGGCTACATCCGCCTGACCTCCTTCAGTCGCCAGACTCACGAGGATCTGCAACTCGTGCTGCAGCAACTATCGGAGCAGGGGATTCGCGGGCTGATCCTTGATCTGCGGTTCAATCCGGGCGGGCTCTTGTCCTCGGCCATCGAGGTCTCGGATCTCTTCCTGACCGACGGAACGATCGTCAGCACGGAAGGACGCAACACCCCGTCCAAATCCTGGATCGCGAAGGCGACCGGCACATTCAGTGACTTCGATGTGGCCGTGCTCGTGAATCGGTTTAGTGCCAGTGCGAGCGAAATTGTGGCGGCCAGCCTGCAGGACCACAAACGGGCCGTCATCGTGGGCGAACGAACGTGGGGGAAAGGGAGCGTTCAGAACATCATCGAATTGGAAAACGGGCGCAGCGCTTTGAAACTGACAACGGCCGGCTATCATCGCCCCAACGGGCAGAATATCCATCGATTCGAAGGAGCGGGTGACGACGACGTCTGGGGGGTCCGACCGAGCGACGGGTATGGCGTCACCTTGACGCCGGATGAAACGCGACAACTGCTCGAGTATCAGCGCACGCAGGACATTGTGGCGGATCCGAGCGATTCGGACACAGATCCCGCCCGTGGAAGTGAGTTTGTCGACCGTCAACTGCAGCGTGCGGTCGAGTACCTCGGCGAGCAGCTTGCTCAACGCTGACATTTTTCAAGAACCGGTTTCAAGATTGGGAGGGCGAACCTCCTGCCGAACCGAAGACGCGGCAAATCCAGGCTCGGCAGGAGCCTCGCCCTCCCACATGACGGTTTTGAAATGCCCTCTACACACTTGACGGTGAAGATGTCGTCATCGAGGGCGGAATGCGATCGGCAATCGGAAGTGATGTGGTATGGGTGCATTGGCACCCGCTTTGACTGCGGCCTTGCCGCTCTGTGCGATGAAACTGTTGATCCTGGAAAGCACGTGTGACGAGACGGCGGCCGCCGTAGTCAACGATTCGCTCGAAATACTCTCCTCGGCCGTCGCGTCGCAGGATGAACTGCACCGACGATTTCATGGAGTCGTGCCAGAGATCGCGGCGCGGGCTCACGTGGAGAGAATTCTGCCCGTGATCGACCTGGCTCTGCAACGAGCAGGGATCGAGCTCGCGGAGATCGACGCGGTGGCCGTGGCCACGACGCCGGGATTGGCCGGCTCTCTGCTTGTCGGCCTTGTCGCGGCAAAAACACTGTGTCTGGCGCTCCAGTGCCCTCTGTTGGCCGTCAACCACGTGCACGCGCACATCTACGCGTGTCGGCTGGCCGCCGGTCGAGAGGTCTTCCCGTGCGTCGGGCTCGTGGTCAGCGGCGGACACTCCCTGCTGTTCGATTGCCGAAGTCCGGTCGATTTTCGCATCTTGGGCGGGACGATCGACGATGCGGCCGGGGAAGCGTTCGACAAAGTCGCCAGCATGCTGGGCCTGCCCTATCCGGGCGGACCCGCCATCGGACGGGTGGCCGAGCAAGGGGACCCCACGGCGTATGCCTTCCCCCGCTCGTTGCTCAAGGACGAGACGCGTCTGCAGTTCAGTTTCAGTGGACTGAAAACGGCCGTCCGCTATGCGATCTCCGGTCCCGGCAAGCATGACCTCCGTCAGATCCCGTTATCGGAACCGCAGATCGCGAACCTGGCCGCCAGTTTTCAGGAGGCCGTCGTGGATTGTCTGGTGGGGAAATCGTTGCAGGCGCTACGGCAGACGGGCCATCGCACCCTGTGCGTGGGTGGCGGCGTGGCCGCCAATCGCCGATTCCGCGCGCGATTGGAGGAAGAAACCAATCGCAACGGTTACGAGCTCCACATTGCGCCGCCGGCACTCTGCACCGACAACGCCGTCATGGGAGCAATCGCGTTGGAACGCTGGAAGGCGGGTCAGTTCGAGAGCCTCGATCTGGATGTCGCCCCGGGCCTGATTCGCTGAAGCCGGTCAGCTCACGAACCGGCTTATGCCCTGGCGAACGAATCGTCATCCGCGCGGGAGATTTCGCTTCCGCGCAACACGCCGCCGGACGAATCGCGGCATTAGAATCCACCGCCAAAGCCGCCGCCGAATCCACCGCCGCCAAAGCCGCCGCCGCCAAAACCGCCGCCGACCCCGCCGACTCCCGTACCGCCGCCGCCATCGCCCGTGTCGCCGGTCACGAAGTTGAACGTCGTGACTTCACCGATCGACGTGAAGAAGGGTGCACCCGAGAAGCGGACGTAACGACGATCCGCGGAAATGACCGCCTGGGCGAACATGAACGCCCCCTCGGGCAACTGCGTGATTTCCGGCCGATAGCCGACCGCGCCGCCGCGGAAGAAAGGCCAGGGACGACCGTCCGCCCGAGCACGCGACATCGCCAGTCGGGTGACCGCCTCGGATTCGGAAACCGAATTGAGCTGCTGCGCCAACACGGCGCGGTTAATGACCGCCTGCGTGTTCACCACACTGGCCAACTGCTGCTCCGTGAGCGACTCGGTGCGCCGACCCTGGGGCACTTCAAAGATCACGAGCGCATCTTTGTCCGCGAGCGGAATCTGCTGACGGATGTGCTTTTCCTCCGGTGTATGCTGATTCGTGTAAACGTCGACCGTCACCTTGCCAGCGGTCACATCGCCCCAGATGCGCCGCACGAGCACCCGATAGCGCCCCGAAAAACCTTCGGGACAAACGTACGTCTCCGACCAGGTCTCGTCCTGTTTGGCCGACGAATGGGCGAACATATCCCCCAGCAGCACGCCGCCCGCGGTCGTCCGCTGATTGCGGAGTGAGCAGACGGTGCCGGCCGGCTCTTCGACCATCAAGTCAATGTCCGCATCGCCGGTCCAACTGATCTTCACCAGGCAGTCGCGGGTAATTGCCTTCTGCACCGCCGTGCGGAACGCTTCTGCCTCGCCCGGCGACTTCTGCAGCAATTCTTGAAGCGTCGCTTGCGCAATCCGCACGGCCTTGTCTTGGACCGCGCGATGTTCCCGCGGCCACGCCTGACGCAGGATGTTCGTCACGGCCCACTTCACGCCCTCCACGTCATTGAGCCGACGGGCCAATTCCAGTCCCTGAATGTACGGCTCGGGCCGCAGTGGATTTGTCTGCGCAACCTCCTGGAACAGCTTCAACGCCCGCTGTTCATGCCCCAATCGCGCCAGATAGACGGCGGCAAGCATGATCTCCTCCGGGTTGCCGCTCAGGTCGACCGCGGACATAATCGCCCGCTCGACCTCGGTGCCCGGCGCCTTCTGGGCCTGCAGCGCCAGACCGAGCGCCTCGTACATCCAAGGCCGTACATACCCATTTCGCAGGGCCGACTGAAGGATCTCGCTGACCTCCGAGAACTTGCGCCCCGTCATGCGATCCCGCAGCGTCTGCCGCAGGGCCGCCTCGTCAATCTGCTCGTCACTCTGCACGAAGTAGGCGTCCCAGGCCTCGGCAAACGTCTGTCCGTCGGCCGGCTGCACGGCGAGCGGCGAGTTGGATGCAACCGGGCCGGATGCGGGCGCTGGAGAATCCGAGGTGTCGGCACCGAGCTGCAGCTGGTCTTCGACATCGAAGAACCCTCCGCCCATTCCCATGCCGCCCATTCCCATGCCGCCCATTCCCATGCCTCCCATGCCACCCATCATGCCTCCCATGCCACCCATCATGCCTCCCATTCCACCCATGCCACCCATCATTCCCATGCCACCCATCATTCCCATGCCGCCCATACCTCCGCCCATCGACTGGATGGGGATCACGAGGTCGGCGACGGGATAGACCTTGGTCACGAGACGCTGTTCGGCCACATCGGGAGTTGTGATCTGCAGCACTTCGTCTTGCACGACGTAGGTCAGACCCAGATCGCGGAGCATCAGCTTCAGCGCGGAGCGAAGCGTGATGCCGCTCAGCTGTTTGGTGACCGGCGTGTCGGTTGTCAGCGCGATATCTTCGAGCGCCTTCTGATCGATTTCGATCTGGATCCCGTGCAGGTTTTCCAGGTAGGTCACGGCATCGGACAGCGGATCATCGAGGAAGTCCATCTTGGTTTCGTTATCCAGCTCGTCGAGGATCTTCTGTTCGGCGCTACCGGTCTGGGCGAAATCGACTTGGGCGTATTTCTGCCGACGGTTAGTCAGATCCTGCCAGACCTGTGGGTCCGGATAGACAAGCGGCGGCTCATCGGGAAACGGAACCAGGGCCTTTTCGACCTGGTACAGCGTATCCAGCACGGCCTGTTGCCGGATCACGCGCAGTTCCATCATCTGGTCATAGGAGTGGGCGATGTCGCCCTTAACGACGGCGGCCACGGTCGCTTCCAGACGGGGATTCACATCGAACGCTGCGGCGGCGATCTCTTCCGCCAGATCGAACCGACGTTCGTCCATCCGCGAATTGAATTGTTCGATATAGGTTGCGATCAGTTCATCTTCTCGCCGGGCGAGTTCCAGCAGTCGTTGTCGTTCGAGTGCCTGCGCACGGTTCGCCCGCATCAGCCGGTCGCGTTCATCCTTTTCGATTTTGCGCTGATTAGCCAGCCGTAGCGCGTTATCGATTCGATCGAGCAATTGCGCGCGGACTTCCGCATCCAGGTCCGGCGCCTGGCGTACGCCCTCTCGAAGCGTCTTGAGATCGACAATCGCGGTTCCCGGTTCGCTGCGCACCTGTTCTCGCGCGGCCGCAAGCGCCTGGCTGACTTCGCTACGGACGATCTCCGTATTCAGCCGTCGTTCTTCCGTTGCACGATTGAGCAACCCGCTGGGCGCTTCCGTCTCGACGAACTCTTCGAGGAAGGGACCGGACGGATCCGCGGGAACGGGAACCGGTTCGGGGACCAGTCGCAGGGGCTGTTCTTGAACCATTAACGTCTGCGGATCGATCTTCTTTTCCAAGATGTTCTGCAGGGCCACCGCCTGCGGATTGCTCGGGTCACGACGAATCGCTTCATCCGCCAGCAGCTGGGCACCGCCCAGGTTTCCGCTCAGCAAGGCCTGATTTCCCAGGCGACTGAGATCTTCCGCGTTGCTGACCATCAATCGACGGATTTCCCGCAGCGCATCGGTCCCGAGTGTTGGCAAACTGACTCCGCCATCGCGACGGGCCATCTCGACCAATTGCGGCAGGAAGGAAAAGTCATCCGAGGAAGCCTTGGTTTCGACGGTCCAGCGATACTGCACCGGCTGGCCCTGGGACTGACCATCGATCTGGATCGTCGACAGTTGAGTGCCTTGGCGGAGTGAGCCGATCACGATGGAGTCCCGATCGGACCGCAGCGGCGGCAGGCGCTGGGGGAAGCTTTCCTGGATCGCGTCATCCAACTGCGTTGTTGTCGGCCACACGATTGCGGCGTTCAGCGACTGCAGCAGCGCGGTGCCTGCTTGTTGACCGGACACATTGTCGGCATCGACAAAAACCTGGCCGCCCGTTTGATTCGCCAGGGCAGCCAGCAGATGAACGTCCCGTGCCGGGCCGATTGCATAGCTGCTGACGGTGATCTTCCGCTGCACGAGTTGGTCGACGAGTCGCGAGAACTGTTCGGCGCTGGGAACATCCGCATGACTGATTCCGTCACCGACGTAGAGCACATGACGGGGCACGTCCTCACCGCGCTCAAATCCCGCCGCTGCGGCGGCAGTCAAACCTTCGACCAGATCGGTAGAACCGAGCGGAGCGCGGCGCTGCAGCTTGACGATGGCCGATTGGAGCGCCTCGCTCTGGGCGGCTGCAAAACCATCGGACATCGGAACCAGTTGCAGATCGATCGCCGCCAATTGCACACGGTCCGTGGACGGCAATCCCTGCAAGATGGTCTGCACGGCATCGATCGCATCATGACGGTACGCGCCCGTCTGGCTGGCCGATGTATCGACCAAGATCAAGACGTCGCGACTTTCCGCGGAACGTGTGTTGGCCGGGTCCGCAGGAGGTTGAACGCTCAACGCGAAGTATCGCGCGCCGTCCACATCCTCATAGGTCATCAACCGGGCGGCTGACGGGTTTGCCGACCAGGCGTCTCCCGACGTCCAGGCCAGGAGAACGACCAACCCAAGAGCAGCGTGAAAACACTTTGACATGACGCAAACTCCCTCATTGGATGGGAACGCAGCAGGCTCTCTCTGTTCCGGTACGAGCGAGGCGCCTGCTGCGGTTTCGACCGCAGAGAACACGGTGTTCAGGAACTGGAAGATCACTACTTATTCTATTTGCTCCATTTCTTTGATGCCACCAAGAAAACGCCTTCCAAACCCCAGTTTTCTCCCTTCCCGGCCCGGTTTCCACTCCACCCCCAACTCCGTCTTACGTCCGAGTTGACCTCGGTTGGTGACGCTTCGGGATGCCACCCAGAAGGGCTAGGGCAGAGTTCATTCTTGTTACCACGCTCCGGCGTGGGAATGGGCGACTCGTTGATGGACTGATGGCTCGGAAGAGAATAGAGAATATTGCACGCTCCCGCGTGGAGGTCGTGCAGCCGAGAAGTCAGCGTTTTTCCGGAGTTCACGAACCGAATTCACTCTCCCTCTGGGAGAGTCGGGCCGCAGGCCCGGAGAGGGCGGAGTGCGCAACGCATTCGGCGCGTGTCGCTCGTTCCGGAAAGACCCTCCCCGGCCGCTACGCGTCCGACCCTCCCGCGCCGCGGGAGGGTGAAGTAACTCCTTCCGAAACAGCAACTTAAAAATTGCATGTCCTCCGGAGGGAGAGTGAATCCAGTTTTCTGGACGCTGGTCAGACCAATACTCAAAAGTCGTCCCATTAGATAACCACCGGCAAAACGAAGACTTCTAAACTGCACCACCCCGACCGCGGACCGGCGCGTCCGGCACCAGGAATGACCGGTAGCGAACTGGTACATCCGCTTCCGCGATGTTTTAATACGCTGCGGCGACGAATCCAGAACCTGCCACGAAGCCGAGGCGTCGGAACGACCCGAGCAAGGACGCGGACAGAATGGTCCAAATCGTGCCCCTTGTCTGCGCAGCACTACGGTTCGATGATGGTGGTTTCGATCGGCCTGTCAAATCTATTGAACATCGAAGGAGTCCTCCATGACCAGCTCGACGAACTGCACACGACGCGAGTTTTCCCAAGTCCTTTTAGCGGCGGGCGCCGCAGCCGCCTTACCCGCCACGCGACATGCCTCGGCAGCCGACTCGAACGAACCGCTGTTTCGAATTTCTCTTGCCGAATGGTCGCTGCACAAAGCGCTCTTTGACGGCAAGATGGATCACCTGGATTTTGCCGGCTATGCAAAAGAGTGTGGCATCGAAGGCGTGGAGTACGTAAACCAGTTCTTTAAAGACAAGGCGAAGGATGGCGAGTACATCGCCCAGATGAAGCGTCGGGCGGAGGATGCGGGCGTGCGCAGCCTGCTGATCATGTGCGATGGCGAAGGTCGCTTAGGCGATCCGGGTTTGCAGGCGCGTCAACAAGCGGTGGAAAACCACTACAAGTGGGTGGAAGCGGCCAAGGAACTCGGCTGTCATTCGATTCGGGTTAACGCGGCCAGCGAGGGTTCCTATCAGGATCAGCTCTATCGGGCCGCCGACGGTCTGCGGGCGCTGACAGAATTTGCTGCTTCCCACGAGATCAATGTCCTGGTGGAAAACCATGGTGGACTGTCCTCCAACGGACGCTGGCTCGCCGAAGTGATGTCACTCGTCAATCTGCCGCACTGCGGCACGCTACCCGATTTCGGAAACTTCCAGATCGCGCCAAACGAACAGTACAACCGCTACAAGGGCGTCCTGGAACTCATGCCTTTCGCCAAGGCGGTCAGTGCCAAGTCGCACGACTTCAACGAGCAGGGGAACGAGATCCACACGGATTACTTGATGATGATGAAGATCGTCCTCGCTGCCGGTTACCGCGGTTATGTGGGCGTCGAATATGAAGGCAGCAAACTGAGCGAGGACGAGGGGATCCGGGCGACCAAGAAGCTGCTCGAACGCGTACGCGAACAGCTCGCCTGACGACTTCCCCCGAGCGACCCAGATTGCGCCCGTCGATCGCGCTGGACCGATCCAGTTAGACCTCCACTTCGTCCCTCGCGACGTCGATCAGTCTAGCGCGACGAAGGGCTGCAAAGCCTCAATCAACGCGGCCGTATCGCGGGGAAGGCCATTCATGACGCTGGTTCCTCCGAGCAGCAGCTTCGGCATCTGAGGCCCCAGAGGACAGAGGTCACGATAGACTTCCGCGTTCTGGCGCAAGACCTGCGCAATCCAGGGGTCGAGTTCCGCCTGCTCGAGCGCGTCGAGGCCCACCAGACGTGTCGCTTCGTCACGCGCCTCCGCAACCGTCATGCTCCGCTGCCGCCGAAAAATTTCGCGATGAAACGTGGCAAACGCAGTCGGGTTCACCCGCCAAACGGCCAGCGCCAGGCGGGCGAGGTGGCACGCACCGCGGTGATCGGGCACGCCTGCGACAACATACGGATTACAGCTTCGATTGAGCGGCGTCGGGGCCAGAATGACAGCAATCTTGTGGGGATAGAGTTCCACAAGGCGTTCCAACTCGTTGTGCATTTCGCGGCACGTGTCACACGTGTAGTCGAAACATTTGACAATCACGTGCTCGGCCGCCGGATCGCCAATCAGGGGTAGCTCTCCCACGACGTAGGACCACTTCCCGTCCATCAAGGTGACGGTTCGAGGCCCCGCAGAGAAGGTGGGCGACGACTCCGGCAGCGTTGGGGTGGCGGGGGCGCTGTTCGGTGTGGTTCGCTGTTCGACGGGCCCATGAGTAGTACCCACGGGCGTTTCGGTGACAACTTGCTCCGGTGGAGGTTCGTCGGTCGGAACGCTCGAGAACTCACCGGCGCGGTCCAGGTCTTCCGCGGCAAGCTGACGGATCTCGTGCGTGGCAGGCTGAGGTCCCCAGAGTTGTCCTCCAATCAGCGCGAGCAGGCCGCCAACGGCCAACAGAATGGACGTTTGAACCGCCGTCGAACGTCCGGGAAAACCTTGGCTCCACAAACTCTGCCACAGAAGGCAAACGATTACGAACCCGCACGCATGCAGCAGGTTGCAGTAGAAGCAAAAGTGGCGTTCGACGAACAGTTGCAGGCTCAGGAACCAGAGTGCGGACAGCGCGAGCAGCAGTCCCAACGCGAGCGCCACCGTGCGGCTACCCCAACGCCTCAGCCCAGAAGCGGACAGTCCAACCAGTGCCAGGTAAATGAGCCCGGCCCAGACACTGACCGGGACGAGGAACCAGCTTCCCCAACGCCCGCCCAGCAGATTCGCGCAGCCTTCGCTTCCACCACAACCGGGCAATTGGGAGATCCGGCCGGACCACTTCATCGAGACGAGGTAGCTCGTCACCAACAACGCAAAGCTGCTGACGGCGAACAGAATGCCGCGCCGCATTCTGGATAACCAGGGGGCATCCAAGATCGTCGCGTCGTGCTTGGCGGAATCCGGCTTCATCTCTCAACGATAGACTCCGCCATCGAGATCATCAACCAAACCGCGCAGCTAGAGCAATTGCCTTGGTTGTGAGTGGAGGCGGGAGGCGGGAGGCGGGAGGCTGGAGGCGGGAGGCTGGAGGCTGGAGGCGGGAGGCGGGAGCAGACAGCAGAAAGTTGATTAGCAAACTGGGTCGGAAACAATCG
>CAZFWV010000126.1:0-17081 GCA_964522605.1 uncultured Pirellulaceae bacterium | reverse complement strand
CCGCTTCTGGATCCGCTTGTCGCTGGCCGTAACCTCCGGTAACTTACGGATCGATGCGCGCGGCGTGAGCCTGCGGGTGAAACGAACCTCGCCTGACGGCTGCGGGTGAAACGAATAGTCACTGGGAGCCGTGTTGTACTTCATCCGAACGATCAACTTTAAGACCGCACGTCCGCCGTGGGATGAGTTTTTCCTGCGGCGACGACGGATCCGTTAGGACTTTCGCAACTTGAGCAGGACTCACGATGACAGATTCTATCAGAGAAACCACTCCGCATGGATGACAATCGGGAACAGGCGACGCGCCACGCGCCTCCGACCGCCTTATGCACCACGAATCCGATCGCGTGGTTGACCGTGTTTGGTCCCGGCGCGATTATGGCCTCGTTGACGATCGGCACAGGCGAACTGATTTTCTCTTCCCGCGGCGGCGCGATCTTTGGCTATCGCGTGCTATTTCTTTTCTTGGTGATCTGTCTGCTCAAATGGACGCTCGTCTTCTCGGCGGCGCGCCACATGGTCCTCTCGGGAGTTCATCCGTTGCGTCGTTGGATGCAGCTTCCCTTTGGACCGCGTGGATGGTTTCCCAGCGTCTTGTTTCTCTTTGCCGCAATTTGTATTCCCGTTTGGGTGAGTTTTCATGCGAGTGTTCTCGGCAACCTTGTCGCGAACCTGACCGGCCTGCGCGCAAGGACCGGATGGGCATCCGACTCTCTTTGTGGCTTGGCAATTCTCACGGTTGTCTTCATCCTGGCGGTTTGCGGCGGATATCGCGTGTTGGAGCGGGTGCAGTTGGCTGTCGTCGTCCTGATGCTGCTGGCGGTTAC
This sequence comes from uncultured Pirellulaceae bacterium, assembly GCA_964522605.1. Classification (GTDB taxonomy): domain Bacteria; phylum Planctomycetota; class Planctomycetia; order Pirellulales; family Pirellulaceae; genus CAVZLD01. The sequence continues at coordinate 16,254 of CAZFWV010000126.1, read as the reverse complement.
GCTGGCTCTGGTCTTGTTCCAGCCGGATTGGAGCGGCATGTTGGCCGGTTTCCTGATTCCCCAGAAGCTGGAGTTTCCTCGCTGGCTGATCGACGATCTGCGTCCGGCGTATCGCAGGATTGCCGAGCAGCCCGTGTGGGTCGAAGCCACGATCTACGTGGGCGTGATTGGCGGATCGAGCTACGACTACCTGGCGTATGTTTCGTTCATGCGCGACAAAAACTGGGGTCGTGCCAAGAACACGCAACAGGGTTCCGAATCAGATGATGATGCATCTTTTGGGGACGATGAGCTGCGAACGTGGATTCGCGCTCCCCTGATTGACTGCTCCTTGAGTTTTCTCGTCGTCCTGTTCTTCAGTGCGGTATTCGTCGCCTCCGGTGCACGTTTCTTGGCGCCGGCGCATCAGATTCCAGGCGATGGGAGTTTTCTGGAGCATCAAGCGCAGTTCGTGACTCGGCTCCATCCGTGGCTCTATCCGCTTTACATTCTGGGCGCCTTCCTGACCATGGTCGGTACACTCTACGGAACACTCGAAGTGGGGCCGACCGTTTTGCGCGAAATCGTCGGCGCCTGGGGGCGACCGTCACGCGACGCGTCGCCGGCGAGCTTGCGGTTGCTGGCCTTGTTCTGGTGTGCCGGCGGCGCCATTCTGCTGCTTGTCGCCGGACTTCTGTTGGGACGACTCGGATTGACCAAAACGCCAATCCAACCGACGCAACTTCTGATTCCTGCGAACTTGTTTACGGGGATTCTCTCCTGTGGTCTGATCTGTCTGTTGAATCCCTGGATGGACCGGAAGTTCCTTGCGGCGCCGATGCGGATGCCAATTCTGCTGGTGATGTTGAATCTGGTTGCGGCCGTAGTTTTTCTTCTGCTGGGCATCAAGGGATATCTCGACCAGGGTGGTTGGCCGGCGCTGGGGATGCTGGCGGGCACGGTACTGGTCGGGTGGCTGTTGGCCGGGGCGTTCGCTTGGCGAGACAGGGGGGATGCGAGGACGCAAGAATAACTTCGGCAATTCCGGAAGGACGCCGCTCGTGCCGAGCTGTCAATCAAGCGGAGAGTTGCGGCTCGGCAGGAGCCTCGCCCTGGCCTGTTGAAAATGTCTTCGACGCGGAAGCATGGGAAGTCCTGGCAGGCAATGAACAAACCCAGATCCTCGCTCCCTTCTCCCCCGGCCCCTCTCCCCGAAAACGGGGCGAGGGGAGCCAGAGTAGATCGGGTCGGCTACGGACGAGCCTGTCAGGTTTTCAACAGGCCAGCCTTGCCCTCCCGACCGACGATTCCGAATCGGGAATTTGTTCTCTTGCCTTTTTGAAATACGTTTCGGCGTCACTTAGGTCAGGGCGTTGCGAAGAGCGAATTCGCATTGATCGCAGAAACGGTCTGATTTCAGATCAATTCCGTCGACGTATGTGGAGCTCATCATCACACACGGATGATGGTGGCAGTGCACCAGGTTATAGGTGTGTCCCAACTCGTGAATCGCTTCTTTGCAGAGTCGCTCAAAGAATTCGTTTCGATTCGGTGGTAGGCCGTAGATTCGGTGATCGAGGCGAAAGGTCGAGACGACCGCAGCTCGGCCGTTGAGTTGGGCTTCGCCGAAGACATAAGTCAGCACGGGGATAAAGAGATCGACTCCCGCAACACCCAGAACGCGAGTTGCCTCGGGTGAATGCTTTTCGAGCAGTTCGGAGAGAATAATCCGAGAGTTATACTGGCCGCGTGTCGGGTCAAAGGCCGTTTCGGGATCGAAGCTGGGCGGATGCTGCTCGACGCGCAGACCAAAAACTTCCGTCAGCCGTCCGGCCAAGGGATCAAGGAGCTCGCTGGATCCGCCAGAAAAGATCGGCACCAGATGCAGCACTCCCACGACGTGATTCCTCGACGCTCGCTCAGGTACGCAATCCGTACTTTTTGATTTTGTTGTAGACCGTGACGCGGTCAACCTTCAAAATTTCCGCAGCCTGCGTGACATTGCCTCCGGTCCGCTCCAGCACGCCGGCAATGTGGCGTTTTTCCATTTCGGCGAGTGATTGATCGGTGGTGGAATCCGATCGGGCGGGGCCTCGCACAGGCAGGTCGTTGGGCTGAATGAGTGGCGGTTTTCCAACGACCATGGCCCGCTCGATCGCATTGGACAGCTCGCGGACATTCCCGGGCCAATCGTAGTCGGTCAGCATCTGCATGGCTTCCCGACTAATCCCGGTAATCTGCTTATCCATCTGATGAGCGAATCGTTCCAGAAAGTAGTTCGCCAGGTCGGGGATGTCTGAGCGGCGTTGGCGGAGCGGCGGAAGTTCGATCGTGAAGACATTGATGCGATAAAAGAAATCCTCCCGAAAGCGACCTTCGGCCACCGCACGTTCCAGGTTCTCGTTCGTGGCACAGATCACGCGAAAATCGACTTTGATCGGTCGCGATCCACCGAGTCGAGTGAGTTCTTTCGTTTCCAGCACGCGCAGTAGATCCACCTGCATCTTGGAATCGATAGCGCCGACCTCATCCAGGAACAAGGTTCCTCCGTCCACCATTTCGATCTTGCCCTTGCGGCGGTAATGTGCGCCCGTGAACGCGCCCTTCTCATGTCCGAACAGCTCGCTCTCGAGCAGGCTTTCAGGCAATGCGCCACAGTTGACGGACACGATCGGAAAATACCGACGGTTGCTGTTGGCGTGAATCGCGCGAGCAATTACTTCCTTGCCGGTGCCACTTTCACCAAGAATCAACACGGTCGCGTCGGTTTTTGCGACGTGCTCGACGAGTTCGAGTACTTTCTGCATCGGAGGGCTGTCGCCCACGATGCGGTCCACCGTCACAAGCCCATCGATCGTGCCTCGCAGTTGGACATTTTCGTCACGCAAGCGGCGCTGCTCAATCGCGCGCGTCACCAGGTGGCTCAACTCGTCTGGGTCGATCGGTTTGGTCACATAATCAAAGGCGCCCTGTTTCAAGGCGCGAACGGCTGTATCGACGGATGCAAACGCCGTAATCATGATCACGGCGACCTGGGGATCGATTCGTTGAATTCGTTCTTGAAGCTCCATGCCGTCCATTCCCGGCATTTTGATATCCAGCAGCACAACGTCAAAATTGTCATCCTGCATGACTTGCAGCGCCTCGACCGCATTCTCGGCCGCGGTGACCTGGTATCCATCCTTCCGAAACCAATTCTGGAGGGAATCTCGGACGGAGAATTCATCATCCACGATCAGGATACGTGCCGTTGTGTTCGCCATGACTTCTCTGGTTTTGAAAAACGCTGCTTGTCAAAAATCCCGGGTTTTGGGAGTCACCCCGCGTTGCGAAGGGGCTTTCCTTTCACTTCGGTCTGGATCGGCCCTGGTCCGCTCTCGCCCAGCAACGGAAGGGCCCCCGAGCAAATGCGCTACTCTTCCGAAGCGACCTGACCTACCGCAGACATCCGGCTCCCATCCCCGTTTCGCGGTAATCGAACGTGGAAAACCGTGCCTTTGTTGACTTCGGATTCGACCTCGATCTGTCCACCGTGGCGTTGCACGATGCCATAGACGACGGATAAGCCGAGGCCGACACCGTTTTCGTGCTCGCCCTCTTTGGTGGTAAAAAAAGGATCGAAAATTTGCGGCAGTACGGGGGCCGGGATTCCCATTCCATTGTCTGCGATGTGAATCTGGACCTCGTCTTCGTTTCCCTGCATGCGGACCGAGAGTTCCCCTTGGCCGTCGAGTCCATCCATGGCTTCGATCGCATTGACCAGCAGTGCGACGAGTGCTTGCTGCAATTGGCCGCCGTCGCCAATGATCTGGGGATCGCCGGTCAAGAGTTCGCAGTGGAGCTTGATTCCGCTAATCTCCAGATGGTGCCGGATCAGCATCAGGCTACGCTCCACGATCTCGTTCAGATCAATGGGCGCCATGACGATTCCCGTTTGTTTGGCAAACAGTAACAAATTGCGCACGATCGAACCGCACCGACTGCATTCCTTTTCGATCAGACTCAAGTAGCGACTCATCTCGTCACGCGCATCGGTCGGGACTGGCTGGTCCGCCAATTCGCGCCGAACGAGTCGCGCGTACGTCAGCACGCCGCTGAGTGGATTGTTCAGTTCATGGGCCACGGTGGCCGAGAGTTTTCCCAGCGAGGCCATTTTTTCCATGTGCAGAACTTGCCGCTGCGCGCGGCTTAACTCGTCCGTTTTTTCAACAACCTTGTGCTCCAACTTCTGGGACCATTCCGTGATTTCTTGCCGCGCGGAATCCAAGTCCCGGGCCATCTGGTTGAAGGCAGCACCAAGCTGTGCCAACTCGTCCCGCCCCCGCACTTCCACCCGCGTCTTCAAGTCGCCGTTCGCAATGCGACGCGTTCCCTCATAGAGTCGTTGCACGGGACGTTGAACGACGAGCCGAATGAACGCCGCGACAACTGCAGCGATGATGATGATCAAGAAGAACGTCGTCCACAGAAATTGCTTCTGCGCGGTTCGGATCGCACTATCCAAGGGAGCCAAGGACATCTCGACATCCAACACTCCCAATACGCGTCGCTCCGACGGATGAGCATGACAGGCCGCCGTCGTGCAACTCGTGCCGTTCTCGATGACCGACAGATGACGCAGGACTTCGGAACCCTCGCCGACACGCGTTAAACCCTGTAACTCCAACAGGGCGGTGTCCTTCGTCTCCCCAATCTTGTGGCAACTGTGACAGGTCGTGGAGGAAAGCCCAATTCGCCGGCCGATCTCTGATTCCTCCGCCGACATGCGAATCGCACCGTCTTTGTCATAGACGCGAATCGCGGCAATCTCCGGACCCTCGGCCAACCGTTTGATCGTCGCCTGCACTCCCTTCTTGTCGTTGAGCAACATCCCGTCGTGCGTCGCACGCTTGATTAACCCGCTGTATCGCACCACATCCGCGCGAACAAAACGCAGGAAATCCTCCTTCGTCGAACGGAAACTGATCATCGCATGGATGGCCAGCACGATCGCCACGGTCAGCGAGAGCGGAACCAGCAGACGAAATCCCAAGGATTGCGATAGGTCCCTCAACCGACTCGACATAGGTTCGCTCCAAGACGAGTTTCGTGCGGCGGGTGACCCCCTGATTGTACAGCGGCGGCGCTGAGATGTTCAGCAGTCGATTGACTTTTTCAGCGCTTTCGTGGCCCGCCCTCGCGGACATCGAGCCACCCGTCACCTCCGCAAGTCCTTGGTTTTGAAGGGCTTCGGCGTTTCTATTCCTCCAAATTGGTGGGTTGGCCCCCGTTGTGCATGGAAGTGCAACGCCGAACCAGTAGGGTAGGGAGAACGAAGGGATGGCAAACCCAGTAACCTTTCAGCCGGTCGCGCCCTGTCTGTGGGTGAGCGCGGGAGTCCTTGCGTTCCGTCTGTGCGACCGAGACTTCGATTGCGAGCATTGTCCGCTGGACGCAGCACTGCGAGGAAACCCTCAACGGCCGGCCCTGCGGCTGCCGGACAGCAAGAACCGAGATTTTCCTGCCGATCGCCGCTATACGCCCGGTCACGGATGGCTGCTGGAACTTGATGGGTGCGAGCAATCGCAGGTCCGGTTCGGCCTGGATTCATTCGCCACGACACTACTCGGTTGCTGTCAGCGCGTCACGTTTAATCGTCGTCGACAGCCGCTCGCTCAAGGTGATCTGATCTGTCAGATCGATCTGGGGATTGGCGAATTGCATGTCGCGTCGCCCATCGGAAAGGTCTGGGTTGAGGGCAATTCGTCCCTGCTGGACCGTCCAAACCAACTGGTCACCTCGCCTTACGTCGAGGGCTGGATCGCGGATCTGACGCTCGATCGAAAGACCGATTTGGGGCCCTCGTTCGCCTTCGATCGAGCCCGCGAACGATCGCAACATGACCTGCAGCGCCTGCGAAGACAGGTGGCGCTGCAGCTGCTGGCTGAGGATTCGCCTCAGCTCGGCCCTACCATGGCGGACGGAGGTGAATTTAGGGCCGACCTGCGACAGATGTTGGGTGGATCTCGTTATCTGGAGCTGCTGCGCGAGCTGATTCACTGAGGTCGCGGGGTGGAAATCAGCGCTGAGATTTGCAACGTGCGCGATGAAAAAATACACACCCTGAAATGGCGGTGAGTTAGGCTGGGTTCATTCATGCGTCGGAAGTTGTTACTGAAAAGCGAGTTATGGAAAACTGATCCAAGATGATCCAGACAGGTACGAGTTTTGATACACAAACGAGGAGCGATGGACGCCGCGACCGAATGGAGCGTGAAATCGTGCGGGGTCGACAGGCTGTGCAATGCGGTGTGCCGGCCCGGCAGAGACGAGTAGAACATGGTGCGGGCGGATTCACGGGGATCGCTCGTCGAGAACAACGCATTCAACGCGAACCGCGGAACGCGGTACTGAATAAGAGAAATCGTTTTCGGTAAAAAAGGAGAGTCCCATGGCTGAGATCGCAGGCAGAATTCACGGCGGGTTTCGCTACGCGGGACTTTTCCTGCTGGCGCTGGTGGGGATCTTGCTGCTCCCCTTCTTGGCGGTCGGCACCCGACTCATCCTGATGCTGGCGGCCATTTTCTGGTTGGTCATTGGACTGATCGCTTCGCGCTTCAGCCCTCGGTTTCGCGCCTGGTTTGAGTCGACGACCTTCGCAGAGGACCGCGTCGACTACAAGGGGTTGCGCTGGGATCCGCAACTCGTAGCACACCCGAGCCACTGTTGGGCACGACTTCGAGGGCATAATGCGGTCGTCGGCGTGGACGACCTCGTCGAATCCACCCTCGGTCCCGTCGAAGGCGTCGAATTGCCTGCGGTGGGAACCCACGTCGAACGAGGTGATCGGCTCTTCCGCCTGAGAAGAGCAGACCGAGTCATCGAGGCGAAGGCGCCCGTTTCTGGAACCGTTCAGGCCACGAATCAGGCTCTGTTAGCGCACCCCGAATTGGTCAATCACGATCCGTTCTCGACCGGGTGGGTCGTGCGGATCCACGGTGACCGGGTTCGCGAAGAGTCGAAATCGCTTCTGCGGGGGCAGGAGGCGATCGAGTGGTTTCGTCGAGAAACCGACCGTTTGTTGACCAGCATTCTGCATCACGAGTCGCTTGTCCCGGCGATGGCAGACGGTGGCGAGTTCGTGGAGCACCTGTATCGCGACATCGACGACGATGCCTGGAAACGCCTTACCGAGACGTTCTTTCAGATGAATCCGCAGCGCTAGTTGCGGCCGCATGGACCCTCTCCGGACCCGTCGCATCCCATCCTCCCACATCGCGGATGTGGTGCAACCTCTTGCCAGCCATCAACTTAGATGGAGGCGGCCCGATCGGTCGGGGCCGGCACCGTTCTTCCGGATTGCTCCACGCCGTTAAGGGGCGGGTGGAGTGGCGGTATACACTAGAGTGGAACCGTTGTGGACCTATCGCTCCGGAACCAGGAAAGGTCTGGCCGCGTCGAAACGTGGAGAATCGTGGAGCGAAGTCCGGCCGGTGACTCGATCGGCTGCGGATTCGATCCACTTTCGGGTCGACTGACAGAGGGAAGGCGAGGCGAGTGATGGAGATGGTCAAGGCACGTCCGGCGTCGGGACTCGAAGCGTCGGGTACGAGCGGACGGACGCGGCTTCCGGCGCTGGATCTGGTGCAATCCTCGCGCACGGCGAAGCGGCTGGCCAACGGGCTGCTTGTGCTGCTGGTGCTCGCGATTTGCGGGATGGCGTTCGCGCCGTGGCAGCAATCCGCCCGCGGAACCGGACGCGTCGTCGCGTTGGTGCCACAAGAGCGTCAGCAGACGATCACTTCTCCCGTCAAAGGGGTCGTTGCTCGTATTGCCCCTGGGCTGCTCGAGGGCGCTCGCGTCAAGCAGGGCGAATTCATTTTGGAGATTCAGCCGAACGCAGCCGACCTCGTCGAACAGTTGACGGCACAAATGCGGGACGTTCAGGCCAAGATGGACACGTCCAAGGCAAAGGCGGACGTCTACACGCGGAGTGTCGAAGACTTGCGGGCTGCGCGCGATTTCGCGATTCAGGCTGCGGAGGAAATGGTTCAGTTCGCGCTCGCGAAACTTGAAGCGAAGCGGCAACTTGTGCCGGGCTACGAAGCGAAGGAACTGCAGGCGAGATTGAACTACGAACGGCAGAAGGGTCTTCTCGAGTTGGGTGTGAAATCGACGAAGGAGATCGAATATCTCAAGAAGGATTTGGACGTTGCTGTCGCGGAGTTGGAATCGGCGCGACGCGACGTGACGGCGGCTGAGCAGGAATGGGAAGCCAAGGAACACGAGCGCGATCAGAAGCAGCGCGAGGCGGAGACAAAAGTGCGATACGCGCAGGCGATGCGCGAGGATGCGTTCGGTCAGGCGGCATCAGCGCAGAAAGAACTCCGCGATTTAGAAATCAAGATGTCGGAACTGGAACGGCTGGTGGTCACCGCGCCGCGCAATGGTGCACTGTTCCGAATCGCTGTGTTCGAACGGGGGCAAGCGGTGAAGGAGGGCGATTCACTATTCACGATTGTTCCCGATGCGACGGATCGTGCCGTTGAGCTGTGGATCTCGGGCAACGATATTCCTCTGGTCCGACGGGGCGATCACGTACGGCTGCAATTCGAAGGCTGGCCCGCCGTCCAGTTCACCGGCTGGCCTTCCGTCGCCGTGGGGACGTTCGGTGGTGAGGTTGCCGCGATCGATGCGACCGACGATGGGACCGGAAAGTTCCGCGTGCTCATCAAGCAGGGTCCGGAACGCGGCTGGCCCTCCGAAAGGATCTTGCGTCAAGGCGTTCGGGCCAATGGCTGGGTGATGCTCAGCCAAGTTCACCTCGGCTACGAAATCTGGCGACAGCTCAATGGCTTTCCTCCCGTTGTGGCGAAGGACCAGGCGACTGGTGGCAAGGAAGGGAAAGAAGGGAAGTCGAAGGTTCCGCTGCCGAAATAGCGATCTTGGCCGGGGGGCGTCGAGATCGACCGGAGGGTCAATCTGTTTCGGTCCCCGCGTGATCCATCGATCGACGCATCGTGTCGGTCGGTGATTCTCCGTAGGCCGCTTTATAGGCGGACGAAAACCGGGCCAACTGCGAAAAGCCCGTTCGCTGCGCAATCTCGGAGACCGAGCAGCCTTCCGTGGACTCCTCCAAAAGCTTTCTCGCCATTGAAAGTCGATGCCGCCGCACGTACTCCATCGGCGTCATTCCGCACAATTCCATGAAGGCTGACTGCAATGTGCGCACGCTGCAACCGGTCACGTGAGCAAGATCCTCAACCGAGATTTTCTGCTTGACGTTCCGGTCGACGTACGCGGTCACCGCTCGAATCCGATCGGACCGTACGTTTGCTTCGGACTGCGCAAGCGTTCTGCCTTGTGAATGTGGCTGCAGGTCGAGCAGTAAGTCGACCAAGCCCGTCTCGAGCACTTCCGCCAAGGGATTTCCACGACAAGCGATTCGACGGTCGACTGCCTCGACTATCAACAGGCAAAAATCGTAGATTTCGCGTACAGCCGTACCAATGAAAGGCTGAAAGGTGAGCGGGGCCGTAACCGAGCGCCCCATTCGCTCGATCAGCCGCGATCGAACCAGATCTCCCGCCACGCTGAAGACCAGAGTCCAACCTGGTGTAGCCTGCCGACGCACACGCTGCACGGGAGAGATCACCGCTCCTGTGCCAGGGACCACCGAGTAAACTCGATCGTCGATCTCAAGTCGAAACTGCCCGCTGAGCGGGAATTGTATCAAATACGGAGCATACTCCTTACGCGCGGATTCGACTGTCATCGTTACGCTGCGGTAAATCAATCCAATATCGATCCGCCCCAGTGGAGCACTGCGGATTTCCAGTTTCACGTCTTCCGAATCGGAAACGCGACGTTGATGCGGGCCTTCCATCGAGCTGATCAAGGCGTGAAACATCTCGATGCGATCGGTCTTCAGAATCGTGTGCCTGGTCAACAGTTTTTCCGGTGTGACACTCATTGGGTTCGAAGTCATGATGGTCAATGGAACGAACTCGCGCGGGTCCAATCATCCTCGCCAGACCAATTTGTCGTTCGTAGGCCGACTTGAGACAAGTCGGTCTACAGCCTACAGCCTCGTGCCTACAGCCTTCCGCGGATTGGTCCGTGCCGATCCGTCCCTTCCGTCGAATCTGTGGCTACTGCTGCGAATCACGTGGATCGCCTCCGCAGGAGTTCCGCCGTTCAGGCTCTCCAGATGACCGGTAGTTCAAGAGCCCGGACCGAACTGGAACACAGAATGCGCGATAAAATTTTCGCATTCGTGATAGTCGAAAAGCAACCGGGTGACTAAAAAATCCCAGGGCATTCTCGATTCACGCTGCTGATCGTGACATATCCTTGTGCCCAGGCCCGTCTGCGATATGGTATGGGCAGACGAGCAGTGCGAGCGGACGCGGCGAGTAGCGATCTCTGAGGCGCGAGGCGGTTTGGCAATTGCGGGTTTCTCTAAGCCCGATTGAGCCTGAGGTGTGCGACGTATCGAGAATGAGGGTGGCTGAAGGTGGGGGTTCCGCGCGCCGCGCGGCGTGCGAATTGCTAGGTGGCTGGTAGTTATTGCGTAAAGGGGCCAAGTATGAATTTAATGGGGTTGTTAATTGCTTTGTTGATCGGTGCCGCCTGTGGTTTTCTAGCAGGCCAGATCGTGAAGGGCCACGGGTTCGGTGCGGTAGGCAACATCGTGGTTGGGATCATCGGAGCCCTGGTGTTCGGGCTCCTGTTCGGCAATTTCAACTTGCTGAGCTCGCCCATTCTCAACGAGATCGCCGGCGGTACGATCGGGGCGGTGATCTTGCTCATCTTGATTGGCTTCTTCAAAAAGGCGACGTAGGCCGGCGAAGAGAACCGACGCGAATTCGAGCAGTAGATTCCGCGTCGAGGATTGCCTGTTGTTTCGCGGTGGACCCCGGGACATCCGGGATTTCAAGTCAATGTGAGTATGCGATTCGGGCGCGCGAGGCTTTTGTCGGTCCGCATTTTTCATAACTGTGGACCGGCGAAAGACTCGTTCCTCCGCTTTTCTTCACATCGGTGAATCCCTGATCACGATTTCGAGTCGGTCTGGAACTTGAGTAGCACATGAAGATTTGAATTGGTTGGGGACAGATTCATCTGCGCCCCACGTTTGCACGTTCGTGTGGCTTGCGCGAGCCACTTATTCTTGTCCCCGTTTTGACGATTGAAAGGATGGAAAATGGCGTCACTCTTGGAATCGCTATCGGAATATTTGGGTGGTGACAATCTCAGCCAAATGAGTCGACAATTGAACACGAATGAAGACGTGACCAAGACGGCGATCAGCGCCGCCTTGCCAGTGCTGATTGGTGCGTTGTCGAAAACCGTCGGAGGGCAGCAAAAGGAATCTCCGGATCTTTCCCAGATTTTGAAGCACCACGCTGACCGCAGCGTCATCGAAGATCCCCAGGATTACTTGCGGAATCATCGATACGAACAACCTCGCTTGAGCGAAGATGTGTTGAAGAAGATCTTGGGCAGCAAGCAGCAGCGCGTGGAACGGAACGTGGGTCAAACGTCCGGACTGGATCCCGCCATGGTCGGTAAACTGATGAAGATGCTTGCCCCTGTCGTTCTCGCGGGACTCGCGAAGCAGCAGCACAGTCACGGGATGGACGATCGATCGCTGCAGGATTCGCTGCGCCGCGAGCACGAACAGATTGAGCAGCACGGAGGTGGTTTGCTGGGGCAGTTGCTCGACCAGGACGCGGATGGCGATTTCGACATGTCCGACATCGCGAAGGTCGCAATGAAGAACCTCTTCGGCAATTGACCATCGGACCATTCCCCGCGATGGTTGGAGAGGAACAAGACGGGTGACCCTCGTCGAAACCAGGCGGCCTCAGGAAAATGAGCTTTCGGTCCGTGCGACAAAGGAGAATAATCGTGGCGCTGTCGAAGCGAGTTTTCACCAGCCTGATCCTACTGACGTGCTTTATTCGGCCCTTTTCGGTCTCGGCACAAGATGCGATCGAGCAGCAGTCGGAGACCGACGAGTTGGAGGCAACGGTGGATGCCCTCGCGGCCGGCATCGAAGACCAGGTCGTCACTTGGCGCCGTGATATTCATCAGCATCCAGAGCTTTCGAATCGCGAGTTCCGTACCGCAAAACTTGTGGCGGATCATTTGCGCCAGCTGAATCTCGAGGTGACCACGGGCGTAGCGCACACCGGTGTGGTGGGGATTCTTCGCGGCAGAAGCAGTGAACGCGTCGTCGCTCTGCGTGCCGACATGGATGCGCTGCCGGTCACGGAAGCCGTGGATCTGCCGTTTGCCTCCACCGTTCGCACGAATTACAACGGGCAAGAAGTGGGGGTGATGCACGCCTGCGGGCACGATGCACACACAGCCATCTTGATGGGCGTCGCGGACGTGCTCTCGAAAGTCGCCGATCGGCTTCCCGGGACCGTGAAGTTCATTTTTCAGCCCGCTGAGGAAGGTGCGCCGGAGGGCGAGGAAGGTGGCGCGGAGTTGATGATTCGGGAGGGAGTTCTCGAGGATCCGCGACCGACCGCAATCTTTGGATTGCATGTTGTCCCCTTACCCGCGGGGCAGATCGGCTATCGATCGGGGCCGGCGCTTGCCAGTGCCGATCGGTTGCGGATCGTCGTCCGTGGCCGTCAGACGCATGGCGCCGTGCCTTGGCGCGGAGTGGATCCGATTACGGTGGCCAGCCAGATTGTCGCCGGATTGCAGACCATTGTCAGTCGCCAAGTCGATTTGACGATGGCTCCCGCTGTGATTTCTCTGGGACGTATTGAGGGAGGTGTCCGAGAGAACATCATTCCCGATCAGGTTGAAATGCTGGGCACGATCCGTGCGCTACATCCCGAGAGTCGGGAGTTGCTTCATCTGCGGATTCGGAATACGGCCGAGCACATTGCGATGAGCGCCGGAGCGACAGCCGAAGTGATCATCGACAAGGGATACCCGGTCACTGTCAACGATGTGAACCTGACCGAGACCATGGTTCCGGTGCTGCAGCGGGTTTTTGGTCGGAATCGGGTGATGCCCATTCCCCCCTTAACCGTGGCCGAGGACTTCTCGTACTATCAACAGCAGATCCCCGGGATGTTCTATCTGTTGGGGATCACTCCGCACGACGTCAGTCCCGAGGATGCACCGCCGAATCATTCGCCACACTTCTTCGTTGATGAAAGCGCGCTGATCGTCGGCGTCCGCTCGCTCAGCCATTTGGCACTGGCTCATTTGTCCGGTGAATGATCGGGCCGTCTGCTGGGCCGTGCTCCATGGGCCGTACAGAACACCGAACCTTTTCGACTAAGTATCGGCCCCGTGGTTACGCACGAATCGGGCACAGTTGCAGGGAGAATGGCCGCGGAGAGACGCGGAAAAACGCCGAGTTCATCCCGGTCTACATCCAGAATGGGCCCGATCAGGCGGTTCATACAACGGCAGCCGTATCTAGACACGAGCGAGAGGAAATCGCATACAGGTTCGACTTTAGGAGGAGAAGAAACCACGGATTCGACGGCGGGGAATGGATCGGCACGGCAGGTCCGCGGACGTCCGTTTGATCCGTTCGATCTGTGGTTCCGCTCGACTTGTGTGTGACAAACGGTTGCCGTGGACGGAGTTTCTGCGGTTTACCTCTCGTCGTGTCGCGCAACTTGGACACATCATTCGGGAGCGAACCTCACGATGACGGGAAAACGAATGGTCTACCTGTGTATCGCTGCCGCGGTTTTGGCGGTCGCCTACTTCGGATGGAAGCTGACCGCGCGAAGCGCCTACGAATCGGCCGAATACACGGTCGTCGAATCCGATCGGCCCTTCGAGATTCGTGAGTATCCCGATTTGACGATGGCAACGACGCGGACGAAGTTCGAGTCACAAGGCGGCGATGGCAGTTTCATGCGATTGTTCCGCTACATCAGCGGAGCAAACGATCAGCAACAGAAAGTGGCGATGACCACTCCGGTCTTCATGGAACCTGAGGGCGACTCCCGCGACGGACAGATGGGATTCGTACTTCCCAAAGACGTTGCTGCTCAGACGGTTCCCCAGCCGAGTGACCAGCAGGTCGAGATTACGAAGCGTGCCGGTGGACGATTTGCGGTAATTCGCTTCGCCGGGCGGTTGGATCAGAACACTCGTGACATGGCCGAGGCGAAACTGAACAAGTGGATGGAAGATCGGGGCTTGGTCGGTGCCGGCGATGCGGAAGTCGCCGGCTACGATCCTCCGTGGACTCCCGGACCCCTGCGTCGCAACGAGGTCTTGATCCGTCTTGAGTGATCGAGCGAATCCCATCGAATCCAGGTGAGACTCGAGGAGGAGAAGGAACCACGGATTCGACGGAGGGGACGGATCGGCACGGACAGATCCGCGGATATCCGTTTGCTCCGTTCGATCCGCGGCTACCTCCCTCGATCATTGGTTCCGCTAAGGAATCGGATCGTCGCGCCGGATCGCAGTATCCCCTTCCCACACCGCTTCGTCCGCTGCCGGATCGTAGGTCAGGATTCGAGCGGCGCTGCCCGGGGCCAGGGGGCCGTCGATTCGCGGCAGCCACTTTCGGTGCTCCGCCAATACCGCGGCGTGCTGTGGATCGCCCGCGATGTTCTGCCACTCGTGCGGATCTGTCGTGTGATCGTACAGTTCCTCGGTGCCATCCGCATATTGGATGTATCGCCACCGCTCGCTGCGAACACCGTGATTACCCTGGTTGTGCGAAGTGATCGCCGGTCGCGCGCGGGGCGTTTTGGCGTTTTGCAGTTGGGGCATCAGACTCAAGCCCTCCAGGTCGGTGCGCGGCGTCAACGCACACAGTTCAATCAAAGTCGGATAGATGTCCAGCAGTTCCGCCGGTTGGTTGCAGCGCGCGGCTGGCGCAACGCCCGGTCCGGCGAAGATCAGAGGCACGCGAGTCGAGTCGTCCCAGAGCGTGTTTTTGCCTGTAATGTCTTTTTCGCCGAGGTGCCAACCGTTGTCGCCCCAGACCACGACGATCGTGTTGTCGGCCAGGCCGGCCTCCTCCAGTGCCTCGAGCAGACGCCCGATCTGGGCGTCGGTAAAACTGACGCAGGCGAGATAGGAACGGCAGAGATTCCGCCACTGATTGCTTTCCCGCAGCCATTGCAGCCGTGGCTCGGGAAGATACCAGTGCAGGTACCACGAAAACCGTGGCGTATCGTTGCGATCGTCCTCACGGACAACCGGCAGCACGCTGTCGTCGTCGGGATACAAATCGATCCACTTCTGCGTCGTGTAGCAGGGGACATGCGGCAGGAAAAAGCCCACGGCCAAGAAGAACGGTTCGTCTTTGGGCATCGTGCGAAGTTGGTCGATGGCCCACGAGGCGACCTTGTAGTCCTGTTTGTCTTCGTCTTGATGTGGGAACACACCCCAGTCCATCAGTGGATTATTGCCCATCGGCGTGGGACCGATGAGTTTCTTTTCCGGCTTCGCGCCCACACCGCCCGGCGGGCCCCAGACATCGAACTCGACCGCCCGCTTTTCCGGACCCCCGGGGCTGCCGTGATAGATCTTGCCTGTGGTCAAGGTTCGGTAGCCATGGGCCTTAAAGTGTTGTGGAAGAGTGACACGATCCTGCCACTCGGGCAGCGTTCGAAACCACGGCGCCAGTCCATAGATGCCCGTAGTTGTCGGGCGAAGACTCAACATCAGACTTGTGCGCGACGGGTTGCAGAGCGGACTCTGGATGTGTGCGTTCAGAAACGTTGTGCCCCGCTCCGCTAGTCGATCGAGGTGCGGTGTCTTCACCAGCGGATGTCCGCCGAGTGGTGCCACCCAGTCGTTCTGGTCATCAATCGCGATGAACAGCACATTCGGCCGCTCCGCCTGGGCTGCGTTCATCACGTTGAGAAGAACGAGCAACGCGACGAATAGCGTTGAAAAAGAACGCTGCATCTTTCGGTTCCTTTCCCTATATGAGCGATTCAATGGACGCCGTATCGTTCGGGGCAATTGAGCCGTTTTCATTGCCACTCATCTTAACAGAATTGCGGCAGCGTTTTCGTGGCCGCGGAAGGCCGCGGATCACGGCGGCAGACTGGAACCGCGGCCCGAGAAGGGCGAGAGATGCTGCAGTTTCCGCTGTGCGGCGAGTTCCCGTAGGCCGACTTGTCTTAAGTCGGCTTCTTCGCCTCTGCCTGTCGACCTGCCACCTCGGCCGTCGTCGTGATCGGTCGCCTTCTTTCGCGCGATACAGCTTCCAGCCCCATCAAACGACGCCCCAGGTTCAGTCTCGCTCCATCCCACATATAATCGATCCCCATGACGGAA
>CAZFWV010000125.1:7462-17140 GCA_964522605.1 uncultured Pirellulaceae bacterium | reverse complement strand
GTCTCCAGTCTCCAGTCTCCAGTCTCCAGTCTCCAGCCTCCAGCCTCCAGCCTACAACCTCGCGTTCCGCTTGGAAGACAGCACGACCGCGCTGGACAGCAGCCCGAGGCCTACGAAGATCATCGCGAACACGAGCGCAGCGATCGGGTTTCCCGTACCGAGCAGGACGCCGCCGTGCAGCAGCGCGCTGACCAGCCACACCAGCAGGTTCGCGATAACCATGGGGATTCCCAGCCGGCGCCGAAAGAACCGGTAGAGCGGCAGGAAGACATAGAGACGGGGCGGGTAGCGATCGTGCAGCAAGTAGACAATGATCGATCGACGACGTGGTCTTGGCATTGCGCTGCCTTCGAGCGTCTCTCTGGACGTAGGCCGACTTGTCTCAAGTCGTACCTATTTAGCCTGCTTGCATTGGACGAAGTCTGTCTCGTAGCCGAATTCGTGAGAATTCGGATCGCAAACGGGAGCCCTCGAAGTCTCATCCGAAGTCTCACGACTTCGGCTACGTATCGGCCAACCAGACTCGGCAAAAGCTGACCTGTACCCCACGCGTCGTTCAACCTTTTGCTTCATCCAGAATCATCTTGCCGTGTCGGCGCAGAGCGGACATCAACTCGCGCAGATGATCTTCGGTCGTCAACGGATTGCAGACGGCAACTCGCAGCGCTCCCACTCCGTCCAACGTATTCTGCACGATATAGAATTCCCCCGATTGAATCAGGCGGCGGCGCAACAGGTGCTGAAACTGACCGATCTGCTGCGGGGATTGATGACGAAGGGGATCGGGCAGGTGCCGAAAGACGACGATGTTACATTCGGGAACATGCAGCGGTTCGAAGTCCGGCGCTTCATCCAACAGTTCATACAGTTGCCGCGCGGTCTCAAACGTAACATCCACTAGATCGGCAAACAGTTGCGATCCGAAAACGCTCCAAGTACCCCACAGACCATAGACGGCGGCGCGTTTGGTACACTCGACGGTGACCAGGCCGCTGTCGAAATCGGCCAGACCGGGAGCGGAAGGATCGAACAGGTAGGGGGCGTTTTGCCGAAAGGTCTGGAAACGATGACTCCGATCGCGGTAAAACACGAACGCGCACAGCGCGGGAACGAAGAGCATTTTGTGGGCGTCCCACACGACGCTGTCGGCCAGGTGCAAACCGTTGACCAAATGGCGATGGCGATCGCTGAAGCAGACCGCTCCGCCGTGAGCCGCATCGACGTGCAGCCAAAGGTTGTGCCTCCGACAAACGTCCGCGATCTGCTCCAATCGATCGAACGCACCGATCGGAGTGGAGCACGCGCAGGCCACCACACCCATCAACGGAGTTCCTTGTCGGCGCAGACGACTCAATTGCTGGTCCAGCCGATCGACATCAATCTTGCGATCCTTGTCGAGTGCCGCGCGGACCACGTTGCGCGTCCCGAGACCGAGAATCCCTGCCGCGCGGGTGATGCAGTAATGTGCGTCGGCGTGAACGACCAGTAATGGAGCGATCGCATCACCCAACCCGCGCTCCCAACTGTCATTCCGCATGACATTCCGCGCGGTCAACAGCGCCGTCAAGTTGGCCAGCGATCCACCGTGTGTCGCCAGGCCCGCGAAGGAACCGGCCGGCCAGCCGATGAGTTGTCCCAACCGTTCGACGACGGCCCTCTCCACCGCCGTCGCCCACGGCCCCATCTCATAGACGGCCATGACCTGGTTCGTTACCGCGCCCAGGGCGTCGAACAGACCGGCCAGGGGCACTGGCGCGGGAACCTGGTGGCCGATGTAACGCGGGTCGTGCAGATTTTGTCCCCGGGCCAGCATTTCTTCGGCACGCTGACCAAATGCCGCCGCCAACCGGTCCAGGCTCGCGCCCACCGCGTCTTCCCGCAGACCGCTCGCCGCCAGATCGATGTTGCGTCGCGGCTCTTCCCAGTTCAGCACGACATCTTGCGACGCTTCGACTCGACGCAGATGCCGCTGAAGCTGCGCAATCAATTGCTCACCCGCCTGCTGGAACAACTGCGGATCGTAGGCCGAACGGACGCGCGCGCGGGCTTCTGCCAACCAGGGAGGATCCGCTGCCGAGACGCTCATCGGACGTCCGCCTTTCCAGCAATTCGAATTGGGCACAGTTACCCATCATCATAGCAGGAATCGGCTCGTAACCGAATTCATATGGTACGTGTTTAGCCTGTATGCATGGGATTCGGCGCGGTGTTCCAACGTACCGAGAAAGAGACGAGAGAAAGTGCGGGAAAAACAACTCCAACACACCCTTCCGCGGCGCGGGAGGTGTCACGCACATGTCGAGCGGAACCGAAGATCGGGAAGAGGAACCGCGGATGAAACGGATCAAACGGATGTCCGCGGATCGGTCCGTGCCGATCCGTCCCCTCCGTCGAATCCGCGGTTACTTCTTTTCCTTAAGTCCAACCTGAGCGCGATTTCCTCGCGCTCGGGCGCAGCTAATCTCAAGATGAGGCGTGGGCAACGCACTAACCGTCCCGCAGAATCTCTTCTGCGGCGTTCTTCCCGCAGGCACCCATAACGCCGCCACCCGGATGGCTGGCAGCGCCACACAGATACAGACCCGGGACGGGCGTGCGGTGGTCGGCCCAACCGGCGACGGGACGGAAACAGTAGAGTTGGTTCAGGTTCATCGCACCCTGCATGATGTTGCCGCCCGTCAGACTCCAGGTGCGTTCCAAATCGAGCGGACTGACCACTTGGCGGTGCAGAATGGCCCGGGGGACATTCGGAGCGTACCTTGCCAGCAGTTCAATGCAGCGATCGGCGAATGACTCTTTGATGTCATCCCAACTTCCATCCGCCAGTCGATAAGGAGCATATTGAACGAACATCGACGCAACGTGATGACCCTCGGGCGCCAACGTCGGATCCACGGCGCTGGGCATCGTGATCTCGAGCACCGGTTCGCGACTGGGGCGCCCGTACTTGGCGTCATCGTAGGCGCGTTCAATGAAATCGAGAGTGGGTGAGATGTGCATCGTCCCGTGATGGTGCGGTCCGAGCGGACTTGCCGGCGCGCAGGTGAACTGCGGGGGTTCCGAGAGGGCGAGATTGATTTTGGCGGAAGCCGACGCGTAATCGATCGCTGCCACCGCTGCGCGGAATTCGTCGGGCAGATCTTCGGGTTGCAGGAAGCATTCAAACGTCAGATGCGGATCGACGCTGGATGCAATCACGGGAGCCTCCAGCATTCCTCCGCCCTGCAAGGCCACTCCACAGACGCGACCTTCGCGGGTCAGGATCGACTCGACTGCCGTTTCACGAAGAATGTCGACTCGCAGATCGACGCACGCAGCTTCCAAGGCGTCGGCCAGACCGCCCATGCCGCCCTGAACATAACCCCAGACGCCGCGTGCTCCTCCTGCCTCACCCATCACGTGATGCAGAAGAACATACGCGGTCCCGGGAGCCGAGATGGAAGCAAACGCTCCAATGATCGCGTCGGTTGCCAGTGTCGCGCGCAAGACCTCCGCCTCAAACCATCGCTCCAGCAGCGGTCGCGCCGCGCCCGTTAACAGTTCCACGGCAGCCGGGATCAGTTCACCCAGGTGCGACAGAGCCTGATAGAGTTGAAAGACCTTCTTCGTGTCCCGCAACCGTTTGGCGACGCCAATCTTGCGCCAGTCGCGAGGCAACGGCAAAGGATCCGGCGACGCCTGGTTCAGCAGGGGTTCCAACACCGCGGCGACGCGCTCGAGCATCGCGTTGTACTGCGGATAACGTTCCGCATCTCGTTGACTGAATTTCGCGATTTCGCGCTGATTCTCCCCCATGTCGTGGCCCAACAGCAGTGAGCGACCGTCGAGCAAAGGGGTGAACGAAGATGGGTTCCGCGGCAGGATCTTCAGGCCGTAGGGCTTCAGCCGCAAGTCGCGAATGATCTCCGGCAAAAAGAGACTGATGACATAGGCCGCTGTCGATAGGCGATATCCCGGCCAGAGTTCCTCCGTGACGGTACAACCTCCCAGCACATGCCGTCGCTCGAGGACGCAGACGGATTTCCCCGCGCGAGCCAAATAGGCCGCAGTCACCAAGCCGTTGTGGCCGGCTCCAATCACGATGCAGTCGTACTTCCTCTGGCTGGGCTTCATTCTGGTTCTCCTGCCGGCAGGGATCGGTCCATTCGAGTTTAATTCGGTTATCGGTTAAGCTGAACAACAAAGTCTTGCGAACGCTTGTGGATAGGGATCGTGTCGGTTAAACCCGCGAGGGATCTATGGCAACCGTCGGATTGATTGGTGTGGGACTGCTCGGGTCGGCCATTGCCGAACGGCTGTGCGAACGTGGTGACCGCGTGCTGGGCTATGACGTCGATCCGGCACGGGAGGCGTTTTTGACGGAAGTGGGAGGCGAATGGGTGACATCACCCGGTTCCGTAGCGCGGTCCTGTCGGCAGATTGTGCTCAGCTTGCCGAATTCGACGATCGTCAGGCAAATCGTCGACCAGATCGCCTCCGATTGTGCCCCGGATACGGTCATCATCGACACGACAACCGGCTCGCCCGAAGACAGTATCGATCGCGCCCGACAGTTGGAACCGTTCCACGTCGACTGGCTCGATGCGACCGTTGTGGGTTCCAGTCAACAGATGCGGCAGCACGAGGCGATCATGCTGGTCGGTGGTCGGGACTCGGTCGTGGAAGCCCAACTTCCCATCTTGCGGCAACTGGCGCGCGAGGTCTTTCCGCTGGGTCCCAATGGGAGTGGAGCCCGAATGAAGCTCGTGGTGAACCTCGTGCTGGGACTGAATCGCGCTGTCCTGGCCGAAGGTCTGTCGCTTGGTCGCGCACTCGGATTTGATCCCGCCGTAACCCTTCAGGTGCTGCAGGCATCGGCCGCCTATTCTCGTGTGATGGACACGAAAGGCTTCAAGATGCTGCGCCGCGACTTTGAACCTCAGGCCCGTCTGGCACAACACTTGAAAGATGTAGGCTTGATCCTTGCCGCGGCAAATCAAGTTGGACAACCAGTGCCTTTCTCGAGCCAGCATCAGCAGCTGTTGCAGGCTCTCGTTCAGGCCGGGTACGGCGAGCTGGACAATAGCGCGATCGTGAAGGCGTTCGAGACCGGTGATCCCAACCCTTCGGAGGCGTAGGATCAAGCCCTACAGGGAAACACGAAGCGCCAGTATTGAAGTTGCACATTTCGACGGCACGTAGCCGAATTCGTGAGAATTCGGAGGGGTCTCGTAGGGGGGACCCACTCGCACAGCCTCCCGAATTCTCACGAATTCGGTTACGTGCAACTTCAAAACGAGCGATTCGGGTTTCCGTGCCCGATCCGCATCCGAGCGAGCGCTGCACCCCGCCCGTCCGCCTTCGTTACCGCGCGGCGCGAAACTGAAGGTATTCGCGAAAGGCGGCTTCTTCGAGATACAGACCCTGTTGCACGAGTTGAAACAGTAGCGGAACCTCGGGCCAGCCGAAGCAAGCCAACAAAGTTTCCCACTGAGTCTGGGGCGCTCGGCCCTTGATTTCGACCGAAATCAATCCGTTCGGACCGTCGTGCATCTGGCCATCCAACTGCCAGTCCGTCGGGCCTGCGGCGCTGACCCAAACCCAGGATCCATCCGGTTCGATGAACATTCGAGGCAACTGGGCCAGTTGTTCCAGCGCAGTATCGAATGAGACCGGCAGACAATCGTTCGGATCCAACGACTCCCCGCGCAGACACCGAGTCGGCTGACCGTCGACCGTCACGATTTCGGAAGCGAGCGAGCCGCCGGGAGAGGCCTGCAAGAGGATGTGCACCTGGCGACCCGGCGAATCCTCGGCTGTGGTCGGGTGTTCGTGCGTCACCTTCCTGCTCCGAAGGTCAGGCTGGAGACTGGAGGCTCCAGACTGCACGCTCCCGCCTACAGCCTAAAGCCTGAAGCCTCCAGCCTATTCCTCCATCATTTCGCAGTTCGTTTGACGTCGTGGGAGCGTTTCCCCATGCGACAGATGGCGGTCAGGCCGAGAACGACGGCCATGATGATGACGATGTAGACGGGCACATACGTCTTCTCAGGTGGCGCCTCTGGCGCTGCCGATGCCGCCCAACCCACGGCGGAAAACACACCGCTGTTCAGCAGCATGGCGAAGGTAGCGAGGCGAAGTCGGCGAGCACATTGAGTCATCTGCGAAATCATGAAAGCTTCTCTCCCAGCGCCAACGGTATTCGGATACCCCACATTGTAACGACGGAAGTTGCTGAATCTTCCCCTGTTGTGCCCTGAATCCGCGGAAACTCCCGACATCAGGAATTTCAGCGACGCCCGCCCGCGGAATCGGTTCCTCAGCGCGGTGCATCCGCAGCCAACAATCGGCCGACGGTTTCCACCAGCGCGTCGCCTCGCAACGAGACTTCTTCGGCAACCGACGTGCGCAAGTCCTTGAGTTGGCAGGTGTCCGCATCAAACTCCCGCTGACCGGCGATGAGGGCCAAACGAAAGCCACGGCGATCGGCATATTTCAGTTGCTGGCCTAGCTTCTTAGGTTCGGGAAACAGCTCCACCCCGTACCCGGCCTGTCGCAGACGGGTCGCCAGCCGCAGGTAATCCGCCAACCGGTCGGCGTCGAAGTAGGGAATAAAGACCGGCGCCGGAGTGCTGGTTCTCTGTAGCAAACCCAGTTCTTCCATCGCCGCGAGCAGTCGATCCAAGCCCAATGATGCCCCGATTCCCGGCAAGCGCTGCGAGGTGTACGTGCTGGCCAGATCATCGTAGCGCCCGCCCGAACAGACGCTTCCGATTCCGGGCAACTGGTTCAGGAACGTCTCGATGACCGTGCCCGTGTAATAGTCCAAACCGCGGGCAATCGAGACATCCAGCGCCAGTCGGGCCGGTTTGACCGGTGCCGCGATGGCGGCAGCGAGGATCTGACGCAAGCGTTCGACGCCTTCCAGTCCCACAGGGCTGCCGGCCAACAGCGACTCGAGCTGCTGCAAGACCTGTTCGTTTGTGCCGGTCAGACGCGACAGTTCGAGGACAGCTTGCGCCTGCTGGGCTGTCGCACCGGCTGACGAGATGATTTCTGCCGCCACCTTCTCCGGACCGATCTTGGCCAACTTGTCCAGTGCGCGCAGGACGGGGATACTCCGATCCGCCAAGTCCAGCTTGGTTAACAAACCGGTCAGCACGCGCCGGTTGTTGATCCGGATGACAAAGTCCTCGATCCCAATCGCCTCCAGCAGATCGTGAATCACCAGCACGGTTTCCACATCGGCGGCGACGGATTCGGTTCCGATCGTATCGAAGTCACACTGCATGAATTCGCGATACCGGCCTCGGTGCGTGTTCTCACCCCGCCAGACCTTCGCGATGTGGTAGCGCTTGAAGGGGACTCCCAACTGGCCGATGTGTTGCGCGGCGAAACGAGCCAGCGGCACCGTCAGATCGAACCGCATGCCGACGTCGCGGCCACCGTGATCCTGAAAGCAGTACATCAGACGGTCGGATTCCTCGCCGCCCTTTCCGCGCAGGATGTCCAGGTACTCCAGCACGGGCGTGTCGATCGGACTGTAGCCGTACGAACGATAGACACGTCGAGCCGTCTCGATCAGGAATTCGCGCGGAATCATCGCCTCGGGCAAGAAATCGCGGAAGCCCTTCAGCGTGCGTGGATCAACCATTGGTTCTCAGCCGATCACCGGCAGTAAGGAGGGCTTGGGACTGCGAATCCCTTTCTTCCGTCGCGCGGGCAAGACGGCTTCGGCATATTCGTGGATCTGCTCCGGCGTCTCGAAGTAACGATCGTACGTCGCATCCTCGTCGTACTCGCAGTTGTCGGTCGAATAGTCCCGACAGATCTGCGGTCGAGTTTCGTAGATCCCACAACGAAAGTCGGGCTGCAGATGCTTGCAGGTCGTGTGGACCAGCAAGTACCAATCTTCATCGTCCGTAAAGATCGTCGCCCGATCGTGCAGCAGGAACCAGCGAATGAAATCGAAGTCGCGTCGGTCTTCGGGCGTGTCAATCGGCATCGCGAAATAGTGACAACATTTCGCCGTACAGTAGTCACAAAGAGACTCCCCCGGCTTTAGATCCTCGCGCCTGGTTTTCACTTGTGCTCCATTTGCCATCAATCGCTCCTCCTACACCACCCTCTTAGGGGCGATTCCTGTCCATCAACGCCTGCAAAACCAACACGCAACCGCTGCCCGACTCCAGGAACCAAGGATCGCGGTGAAACGCCAAGCTCGGTCCCGAAGATCAAAATCCAGTCCCGTAGGTTATCAGACCCATACCGCGATGACCATCCGGCGATCCCACGACTCACGCCCCTGTCCGAGATGCGGAAGCTGTGAACAGACGGTGAAGATCCGATGAAAGAAGCCGATCCGAACCCGTCAGACCTTCCCTCACCCCGCAGGCGCTGCTAGGAATCAGAAGGAGAGGTGTCGTCGTGTTCGGGTCACTCCGAGGGGCGTCACGCGGTCCCGACCGCCAAGGGTTCCGCCAAGAAAAAAACGGGATAAAGTAGGAGGTGTCAACGGCAGCCTTGCGTGCCCCGGCCATCTTGCGGCGGGTCAAGGTTGCAGACAGAGAGCGATGTCGTCCATGGTCAGTCGTATCGGGGAGCTGGAGGAACGAGTTGCCGAACTGGGCCGCATGGTCGAACTGGCAATCTCTCGCGCCATTGCCGCCTTGAAGCGCCGCGATACGCTACTGGCTCGAGCCGTGATTCGGGAGGATGCAGAGATCGACCGGATGGAGATCGAAGTCCAGGAGCTCTGCGTTGCGATTCTGGAACAAGGCGGCTGCTCCAGCGCCGAGATTCGGACGGTCGTCGCCCTGTTGAAAGTCAACGATAACTTGGAACGCATCGCCGATCTGGCCGAAAACGTGGCGGAGGTTATCGTCGAAGTCGGAGACTGGGAACGCTTTCGTCGCGTGGATGGCACGAGTGAGATCGCGACGAAGGCTCAGCGGATGGTCTCTCAGGCGCTGCTAGCACTACACGGGCATGACACGTTTTTGGCACGGCAGGTGATTCGCGCCGACGACGACGTCGACTCGTTGCAACGAATCATTCGGCAGCGGATCGAGCATGAAGTCGATCGGATTCCAGAATACGCGAATCCACTGATGCGACTGGAACACATCACGCGTCAGTTTGAGCGCATGGCCGATCTGGCCACGAATATCGCCGAGGAAGTCGTCTATCTGGCCGACGGTCGGATCGTCCGCCACAAGGAATAATCCGCTCCCGTAGGCCGACTTGTCTCCAGTCGGCATCTCGGATTCCGTCGAGCGACGTGCCCCCGAGCTACTCGGACTCAGTCAGATGCTTCTCGTACTCGTACTCGTACTCAGCATCGCGGTACTCGTACTCGAAACTGGGTTAAAGCCACACCCAGCTCTCAACCAACAACCACGGGATGGCTATCATTTCCGTAATTTCTGTGTCGAGGTTCTTCTGCCGAATCGCGATCAATCGAATCTTCACGGCAAGTCGGACTTGGAACACCTCGTGTCGATGCTGATTCAGCGAGTCCAGTTAGAGCAGGCCGCGGCATCGGGGCGAATCGAGTACGAGTACGAGTACCGCGATGCTGAGTACGAGTACGAGGGTATGAGGGGAAACGAAACACCGAAGCCAGATGACCAAGGCGTCGCAGCGGAGCGAATCGAGTACGAGTACGAGTACCGCGATGCTGAGTACGAGTACGAATAC
>CAZFWV010000125.1:4336-7362 GCA_964522605.1 uncultured Pirellulaceae bacterium | reverse complement strand
AACGAAGCCTGATAAACAAGGCGATTCACCAAAGCCGGCGTGCATGCGATGCAAGCATGAATGCAAAATCTCCGTTGGCATGCGGGCAAGGTCTGGGTATAACCCGCCCCGAGATCCGTCTGGCGCGTGCTTGTTCTCCGTCGTTCACGGTGAAGATGTTGTTATCGCGGCAAGAATTCGAGCAGCCAATGGGAGCGACTCTGTTGACGGGTGCGGTGGCATCCGATTCGGCAGCGGCCCCGGCCTATTGCGCGGGAAAGGCCGGTTTGGATTGTGTGCGGAAGATTGACCACACGCACTTCGCGTCGGCCAGATCGTGGGAGACTCTGATTGCGAGGACCTTGGACCCATGCGCGTCTCGGTGATCGTGACAACCTACAACATGCCCCAGTGGCTTGAGAAAACGCTTTGGGGATTCGCGGCCCAGAGTCACCGGGATTTTGAACTGGTGATCGCCGATGACGGTTCGTCGGAGGCGACTCGGCAGAAGATCGAACAGATCCGCCAGGACACGGGAATGCGAATCCAACATGTGTGGCACGAAGACCTTGGATTCCGCAAATGCGAGATCCTGAACAAGGCGATCGTGTCCGCACAGTATGACTATCTGGTTTTCACGGATGGCGATTGCGTTCCGCGGCGCGACTTCCTGGCCCGACATGCTTCCTTAGCACGGCCCGGACGGTTTCTGTCGGGAGGAACCGTGCGTCTGCCGCTTGCACTTAGTGAACGGCTGAATCGTCAGGATATCCTCGAAGATCGAGCCACCGATATCCAATGGCTTCGCACCCAAGGGATGCCACTCGACCGGAAACTCTGGATGCTCACCCGAAACGACCGCATCGGTTTGTGGTTTGACCGTCTTACGCCAACCCGTCCTTCATTTAATGGGCACAACTCGTCTGCGTGGAAGGCGGATGTGTTGCAGGTGAACGGGTTTGATGAGGGGATGCAGTATGGCGGTCTGGATCGCGAGCTTGGTGAGCGCCTCGAGAATGCCGGCATTCGCGGTTTGCAGACGCGTCACCGCACTGCGTGTGTCCACCTGGACCATCCTCGGTCTTACGTCACGAGGGAAGGGTGGCGAAACAACAATGCCATTCGAGTGCAGACGGCACGTCAGCAGAGTGTCTGGACACCGCGCGGGATCTGCAAGCTCGATTCACCGACCGGACAGCCCGATGCGGTCGCTGCCTGCCAGCGGATGGAGCTGACGACGACGACCGCAAGATGGGGAAGCGTGATCCACCGAGGTCTCCTGACCGGCGGCCGGCTGTTTCGCCGTTTCCCTTACGCCTGAAACGGTAGGCGAATTGGCGGATCGAATCGGGCCCATTCAGCGAATCGATTGCTCGGGCAGTTGCGTTTTGATCCCTTCATCGAGTGGCATCTCATCGCGTTCGATTCCTGTCTCGCGCATCAACTGCGTCAATTGCTGCTCTAGACGTGTGATCAAGTCGCCGTAACGGGCGTCGTCGATCAGATTATGCAGCTCCTCGGGATCACTGGCCAAATCATACAGCTCTGCGCGGTGCCGATCGGGTTGACCGTCGCCATGCGGGTAGTGAATGTACTTCCAGCGGTCCGTCCGCACTCCGCGCACATTCGGTGTATAGGGGAACTGCTGTTCGTAATTGTAGTGATAGAACCAGGCCTGGCGCCAATCTGGATCGCCTTCGATCACCAATCTTCGGAACGATTTTCCATGAGTCGCGCTCAACGGTGGCGCCTGGCAGAGATCCAAAATGGAGGGTGCCAGATCGACGGTCAGCACCTGCGCACGGATCCGTTTGGGTTGATCGGCGGGCGTGAGACCCGGATAGCGTGCAATCAGCGGAATGCGGATGCTGGCTTCGTGCATCGTCCGCTTGTCGACCATTCCGTGTTCACCCTCCAACAACCCGTTGTCTCCCAGAAACAGAATCAGCGTGTTGTCCAGCGCTCCTGTCTGGCGCAACGCTTCGACGATTTGCCCCACGCTGTCGTCGACCGATAAGATCGTTCCCCAGTACGCTCGAACCATTCGCGCAAAATCCATCACTCCCGCGGCGGACTTGTCCGGAAACTCTTTCCGCCATTCGAAGATCGGTCCGTAAATTCCGTGCCATGTCGAAAGTCGCTGCTGTACCCAATCCGGTTTGCCTTCGAGTCGAAACGCGGAATGCGGGTAGTTGACGGGGATCGAATCAAACACATGTTCGTAGCGCGGTTCCGGAAGGTAAAAGCTATGGGGCGCCTTGTGCCCCAACATCAAAAGAAAGGGTTTTTCGCGCGGCTTCTTCAGCCAGTCGATGGCCAGTTCCGTCACCACGTGCGTGTAATAGCCGGGCAACACCTTGCGCTCTTGGCCATGAAAGTTGAACTCGGTGTCGAAGTATTTCCCTTGGCCTTTGTGCGTGACAAAGTAGTCAAACCCGGGTCGTGGTTCGTCGTTTTGCTCCCCCATATGCCATTTACCGATGTATGCACTTTCGTAGCCGGCGGACTGCAACTGCCGCGGAAAGCTGGGGAGATCGACCGGGTATTCGGTAAAATTGTTCGTCACTCCGTGCGTATGCGCATACAGGCCACTCAAGATCGACGCACGGCTGGGTGAACAGAGGCTCGTGGTGCAAAAGGCATTCTCGAAGAGGATCCCTTCGGCCGCCAACCGATCGATGTTCGGGGTCTTCAAATACGGATGTCCGGTGCAACTGAGTGCATTCCATCGGAGATCATCGCACAGGATCACGAGTACGTTCGGGCGTGGCGCCGTCGGTTCGGATGCAGCCGCCGGCGCACTGCTTAAGCTAATCAACAGATATGCCCACAGTGGTTTGTAATCCAGTCGAATCATCGGATGGTGCCTCCCCAATTCAGAATCCGCGTGCGCGTGAGCAATGGCCGTCCCATGCGAGGACCAGTATCGCTCCTTTGCACGCAGAGTGCCACCATCCGGCGCGACTTTTGAAGCCGTCGGAACGCAGACTCAAGCGACGGGATCACGACATCCAACGTGGGACGGATTGGCAATCCGTCCTACGAAG
>CAZFWV010000125.1:0-4236 GCA_964522605.1 uncultured Pirellulaceae bacterium | reverse complement strand
CGGGTGCGGCGAAAGACTGTGGTGAGCAGCAGCGGCAAAGCCACGGAGATTGCCAATGCGGCCGGCAGCCAATGGTGTCGAGCCGAGTAGTTGCCGAGTATTGAATACGCACAGGCAATGCCCAGATTGCTCAGCAGCACCGGCGGTAAGAATTGCTTCCATGACATGCGGTGTAGTCCAACCAACAACACCGCGGCCTCCGCCAGGATCGGCAGCGCACGCGTCAGAACCAGAAAGAAACTGCCATACTTGCGGCACAGGACTTCCATTTGTCGCAAATCGTCGACACTCGAAAGCCGCTCCGCGAGCGGACGCCCCGGATAGCGACCGAGCAAGAACCCGACGGTCGCGCCGAGATTCATCCCGATCCAGGAAGCCAGGACGGCAATCGGCAGCGACAGTTGACTCCCCGCGAGGGTACTCACCAGACTGGAGGGGACCGGCAGCAGTACGTCGGTACCGAGCAGGCCGACGACAAGCCAGACGATCGTCCCGGCGGATGGCGGTTGACGAACCAGCCCTTCGACCCATCGCTGTATCGGTTCGTGAACCAGCAGAAATGGCAGGATCGGTATCAGCAGCACGACGGCCAGCAGCAGCAGAATTCGCCAGAGACGACTCACAGATTTACCCGGTTCTCTTCACGGTTGCGCAGCCAAAATTCCTCAGGACCGAGGAACTTCCCAAAAACCGTGGCATTCTCGCGGGTCATCCTTGCTCCGGGACGGCGCGACGATCCACGGCAGCCGCGGCAGAAACGCGAACAGCAATTAAGATATACAGAATCAGCCACGAAAGGTACTTGCTGTGAAACGACCGAATCTGCTTCTCGTTCTGTTGGCGTTCAGCCTGGGCAACATCACCGCATCGACCGGCCAAGCGCAGGATCCATTGACCCCGGAGACGGCCGGCATCCAATTGGGAGCGGAGCAATTACACCGCTTGAAAGTGGGCGTCAAAGTCCGCGCTCGAGGACCCTGTCGCGGTATCGTGGCGACGGTTCCTGTACCAATGGACTGGCCGGAGCAAGAGGTGCGAATCGCCGACGAGGAATTCTCGCCCACGATTCGAGACGTCACTTACCGAGTCTTGGATGAAGGCGTTAAACAAATGGTGGTGACGATCCCTCGCCTGGATGCCAACGAACAGGCGGATGCGTTGTTGACGGTTGAAGTCCGGCGCAAACCGATTCTGCCGCCGCCGAATCCCGAGATCTTCGAAATCCCTTCGCGGCCAGATCGCTCGATTCGACTGTTCCTCGCCGAAAGTCCCTTCATCGAAAGCCGAAACAGTCGCATTCGTTCTCTGGCCCGAACGATCATCGAGGACAAAACGAGTGCCTGGGAACAGGTCGAGGCGATCTATGACTATGTGCGAGAAAACGTCCAGTACCGCGAAAGTGAACTGAAAGGAGCCGTGCAGACCCTGCGCGAGGGAATCGGCGACTGCGAAGCGATGACCAGCCTGTTCATTGCACTCTGCCGTGCCAACAAGATTCCCGCTCGAATGGTCTGGGTGACGGACCACTCCTATCCCGAGTTTTACCTGATCGACGATCAGCAACAGGGCCACTGGCTACCCTGTCAGGTGTCCGGTGCACGCGCGTTCGGCGAAATGCCCGAAACCCGCGTCATTCTCCAGAAAGGAGATCGATTTCGAATCCCCGAGACCAAGGAACTCCGCCGCTATGTGGCCGTGCACTTGAAGGCCGCTGCCGTCCGGGGCGCCACGCCCATCGTCAGCGAAGTCATGGAATTCGTCGCGGCAGATTAAGCTCGGTCTCAAGACGGCAGGACGACTTGTAGGCCGATTTGTCTCAAGTCGGCCTACGTTGACTGGAGCTTGTGAGACAAAGCCTAGTACAGCACCGGGATCATTCCGTGAAGAGGGAAGCAGAGCACGGGGATCAGCAGCGAAGTACAGCCGAGCGCATAACGGAACCAGCCGAGCGGGATCCGATCATTGGCCGTGGGAGGGTGATCCGTGCCGATCAGAATCACGAGGATCACCATCGGGGCCCAAATGATTTCCTCGGCGAGAACAATATAGGTGATCGCCAACAGGATGAAGCCTCGTGCAATCCAGTGCGCCCGTCGACCGAAAAGTGCGTAGATCACATGTCCCCCATCGAGTTGACTGACCGGCAACATGTTTAGCCCTGTGATCAGCAACCCGACCCAACCGGCCATGAAGTAAGGATTCAATTGGCTGGAGCGCACTTCCGACAGTCCGGCATGTTCCGGACGAAGCCACGTGATCATCCACTCCATCAGCAGCGGCAGGTCGTAGAGTTCACTCCCGTAGACGGGTGGGTCCAGATCCAAGCGGGTAATCCCGAGCCAGAGGATGGGTGCGGCAGCGACCAGACCGGCCAACGGCCCGGCCAACCCGATGTCGAAGATCCCGCGACGGTTCGCCCGATGACCTTCCATGCCAATCACAGCACCCATCGTCCCGATCGGGGTGATCGGAAACGGAATGAAAAACGGCAGGCTGGCCGGCACGCGATAGAAGAGCGTGGCAATGAAATGTCCCATCTCGTGTGTCAGCAGAATCGCCAAAACACAGCCCATGTAGATGATTCCCTGATGCCAGTTGCGAAGCACCAACTGACGCCAACCGACGGGACCATCCAGCGCCAACAACGGTTGCCAGTCGGTAGCACCGGCGAAGAATGTTGACAGGCAGGTGACGGCAAACAGAATGGCGGGCAGTTTTACGCGTCGAGACCGCCGGCGCGGGGTTGGCGGTCGTCGCCAAAGTGCGATTTCGTCCGCACCCGGGGTCAGCGCATCGTAGAGCGAATCAACCGCCGAGATTCCCGTACTTTCCGGTTGATCCAACGACGGGTCCGGCCGCAAAACGGGTTGTTGGCTCTCCTCCGATGGATCCGGCCGCTCCGCCATGGCTCTCTTTACACCTGCTCTGCTTCTTCGATATGAAAGATCTCCAGCATAGCAGAGCGACGCGGGATCGCACTACCGCACTGCGAACGGCAAAAATGTTGTTCTCTCGGCAGGAAATCGAGCGACCAACGGAAGCGCCCCGTACCCGGGTACGGTAGCAACCCGTTGGGTTGCGGCCCGGACGCACCGTGATTGAGTCGCACGATCGTTTGGCGGAAAATCTTGGATGTTTTTACTCGATCCAGGAGATCCGCCATGAGGAGCCACCAGATGACGATGGGAAACGAATTTGATTTGCTCGTGATTGGCGGCGGGATTCACGGCGTAGGTGTTGCGCAGGCAGCGGCAGCAGCAGGGCATTCCGTCCTGTTGGTGGAACAAGCCGATTTGGCGGCGGGGACTTCCAGTCGGTCGAGTAAGCTGATTCATGGCGGGCTGCGTTATCTGGAGACGTGGCAGTTTTCCCTCGTGCGGGAGAGTCTGCACGAGCGCGAATGGCTGCTCCGCGCGGCCCCGGATTTGGTTCGGCGGCAGGCCTTCTATCTGCCCGTCTATCGACAGACTTCGCGGCGCCTATGGTACTTGCGCAGCGGGTTGAGTCTCTACGCCCTGTTTGCCGGACTTCGACGTCACACCGGATTTCGCCGCGTGCCCCGGCGTGAATGGACCAAGCTGGACGGACTTTGCACGACCGAGTTGCAGGGGGTTCTGCAATACTGGGATGCACAGACCGATGATGCGGCTCTGACCCGTGCTGTGATGAACTCTGCGGAGTCGCTTGGTGCGCAATCTTGTTGCGGCGCCGAATTCCTTTCCGCCGAGATTGGCCCCGATGAATGTCGATCGCGATTTCGCCTCGGTCCCCAGACTCAAGAAGTGCAGTCTCGGGCGATCGTGAATGCCGCCGGTCCGTGGGCAACTACGGTTGCGGAGCGAATCACGCCGAAGCCACCGATCGCCGACGTCGAGCTCGTGCAGGGCACGCATCTGGAACTGCCGGGCAAGATTGAGCGGGGTTGCTATTATCTCGAAGCGCCCCAGGATGGCCGCGCAGTCTTTGTGATGCCCTGGCACGCGCGGACCCTGTTGGGAACGACCGAGTTGATTCATCGAGGCGCGCCCGAAGCCTCGCAGCCGACCTCGCAAGAAGTCGAGTACTTGCTGCGCGTTTTTGGGCATTTCTTTCCAGGGCGACCACGAGACGTCCTGGACCAGTGGGCCGGATTGCGCGTGCTGCCGGCCGGCGGTGCCGCGTCGCGCCGCTCTCGAGAAACGCAACTGCTCGTCGATGATGCGATACACCGATGTTTGCAAGCGATTTCGATTCCCT
>CAZFWV010000124.1:11619-17283 GCA_964522605.1 uncultured Pirellulaceae bacterium | reverse complement strand
GCAAGGAAATGGAAAAGTGCGAGCTGTACCTGGTCGAAGGTGATTCGGCCGGCGGAAGTGCGGAAGGAGGTAGACTGCGCGAGTACCAGGCAATTCTTCCGTTGCGGGGAAAAATTATCAACGCCTACAAATCTCGCGAAGACAAAGTCCTCGCGAATGAAGAAGTTCGCAGCATCATTCAGGCCATCGGGGCCGGAATTGGAACCGAACAGGACATTTCGCGCCGCCGATACAACAAGATCATTATCATGACCGACGCCGATGTTGACGGCTCGCATATCCGCACGCTACTGCTCTGCTTCTTTTATCGCCAGATGTATGAGCTGGTTTCCAAAGGACACGTGTACGTGGCGCAGCCCCCTCTGTTTCGCGTGAAGCAAAAGAAAATGACTTACTACGTGCAAACGGAAGAAGAAATGAAAGGCCAGTTGCTCGAGAAAGGCCTCGGCGACTCCGTCCTCGACATCGGTGACGGGCGTCTGTTCGAGGGGGAACAAATGGCCCAGCTGTGCCGGATTCTCGCGGGAATGGAAGACGCACTGGCCGTCCTCGAGCGCCGCGGCGTGTCGCTCCGGATCCATGCCGAACGAATGGATCCAGAGACCGGGAAACTGCCGGTCTATCACGTGATGCTGGGACGGCAACATCATTGGATCCTTTCACGGAAACACCTGGATGACCTGTTGACCGAACGAGAACGAGAACTTGGACGCGAAGTCACGATTCATGATCCTCAGGGTATGCAAGAGGGTGACGGCTCGGAAGGTCAGGTCGAAACACGGGAGCAGGTCCAAATTACGGAATTCCACGAGGTCCGTACGATCAATACCGGACTCGAGGATTTGGCTAAACTCAACCTCGATGTCCAGTCGCTGATGCCGCAGGAGCGAACGGGAATTGAAGCGCCGCGGTATGTCCTGCGGCGCGGCGACAATACGATTCCCTTGGAAGACCTGAGAGGCCTGTTGCCGGCTGTGCGTTCGGCAGGTGAAAAAGGCTTGCAGGTAACTCGATTCAAGGGTCTTGGCGAAATGAATGCCGAAGAGCTTCGCGAAACGACACTCGATCCGAAAAACCGGACTCTTCTGCAGGTCACCATGCAAGACGCCGGTGCCGCCGATGAAATGTTCCGCGTGCTGATGGGAGACAAAGTGGAGCCACGACGGGAATTCATCGAAAAACATGCTCTCGATGTCCGCAATCTCGATGTCTAAAGCCGAGGTACGTCCGCACTCTCTCGTCAGATCAATCAGGAATATGATGATTCGAACTCAAATGCCCCGTTACACCTTGAGGGAGACGTCGTGATGAAATCTCAAATGATGCAACGCCGAGAGCTACTGGCAGCCGGATCCGCTGCCATGTTGGGATGGACCGCCTTTCCCTGGGGCTGGGCGCGAGCCGCGGAGGCGGAAGCAAAACGTCCGCGATTGCTCTACTTCACGCGGAGCGTCGAATATGAACATTCAGTGGTCAGTCCCGATGCGGAAGGTCAGAGTTTCTCGAGCAAGGTTCTTGCGAAATTGGGCCAGGACGCTGGTTTCGATATCGTCTGCAGCAAAGATGGTCGAATCTTCGACGAAAGCCTCGATCCGTATACTGCGATCGTGTTCTATTCGTGCGGTGATCTCTATCAACCCAGTGTGCGCCAGGCACCACCGATGACGCCCGCCGGTCGCGAACGATTGTTAGAAACGGTGGCCCGCGGTAAGCCGTTTATCGCCCTGCATTCGGCCTGCTATTGGGGTCCCGATGCGAAGGATGACGCGTACCTGCAGATGGTCGGCGGGGAGTTCATCGCTCACGGCGAACAGCAACCGGCTTCGATGAAGGTCGTTTCACCTCACTTCCCGGGAGCCGAGGAGTTGGATGCGTCGTTTCGTCTGACCGATGAATGGTATGCGCTCAAGAACTTCGCTTCCGACTTGCACGTGATCCTCGCACAAGAAACAGAGGGCATGGTCGGGGATATGTATCATCGACCCATCTTCCCGGCGACCTGGGCGCGAAAACACGGAGAAGGACGCGTCTTCTTCACGTCGATGGGACATCGAGAAGATGTCTGGACGAACCCGATCTTCCAGCAGATTCTGCTCGGAGGCATCTCCTGGGCACTCGGCCGAGTCGATGCCGACATCACGCCGAATCTTGCCCAGGTCACCCCGCACGCCGAACCACCGACCGGTTGAGCGCCTGTTCAACGAACGGTCAACGGCCGTGCGACACTTCACCCTCCCGCGTGCGGGAGGGTCGGACGCGGAGCGTCCGGGGAGGGTCTTTGGTGAACGCGCAATACGCGTCGAATGCATTGCGCACTCCGCCCTCTCCAGGCCTGCCGGCCTGACTCTCCCAGAGGGAGAGTGAATCCACTGTTGCCCGCCCACCGCCGTGCATACAGGCAAATTACGTTTTCGGCTCTGCCGGTCCGGCAAGCCGAACTGATTGACGAGTGATGAAGTGCCTATTGCCTTAAGCTGTTGAGCTCCTCGATGGCCTTCGCGATGGCGGCCCGCTGGGTGTAGATCGGACTCGGATCCGTGGCAAAGGTCGTCATGTCACTCGTGATCGATTCGGGTACACGGAGGAGTGACTCGTAACGTTCGATCTCGTTCGGAGCAAGCGTGGTGCGTTGTTGCTGCAGTTTTTCGCGCAGCAGGTACAGCATCTCGTAATCCTCAATCCCTTCGCGCAGCATCTCGAAGCGAATACTGCTCACCGGGGGCGCGAGGACGGGATCCGATCCGGATTGGACGGCGGTTGCTGCGGCTTCTGGTGGATAGACGAATCTTCCGTCACCATTTCCCCAGAAGTTTTTGACGCCGCGAGGTGTCGAATAACCGCTGACGTAACCCATGGGGTCTTCGTACGGGTTCTGAGGCTTATCAGGGAATGCCGCGTCGGAGGTCCAATAGTTGCTTTGCCAAACCAGGATGCCTCTTATGTCGCGTTGCCAGGTCTGCCACAACCAGACGCGCAATTCCGTGGCGGGATGATCGATGAACAGGGTGCAGTAGGGTGCTTTGGGACCGGTGCACACGTACCACCAAAAACGATTTCCCTGACGGCGGCGAAGTTCCGCCTGGTCCGGTTGGTAATTCGGCGTGACCGGACACCAGATATCGACTAACTCAGCCAGTTCATTGTCACCCGGCTCCTCCGTCAACATGCGTCTCAGGCCCGGAGCGTAGGCCTTGAGGCGGGCAAAGCCATCCGCCACAAAGGCGTAGTCTTTCGGATCCGGCTCATCAAACCAATACACGTAGGGCAATTGCAGCCATCCGCGTTGTTGGAAGAATTTTTCGAGCTGCCCGACGTAACTTGCGAACATCGATTGATACTCAGACGTTTCGGTCCGATAGCCCTCGATTTCAGGCTCACTCCGCGCATGAAAAGTGCCGCCCCCCATGCCACGGATCGGCAAGCGGTAACCGGTGAAATGGTATTTCTCGATCACGTCTCGGAATGCTGGGTCAAAGGCCGAGAAATCGACTTCAGCTCGGGGAGGATCTGCGTCGGCCAGAAACCGAACTCGGATCGGGTCCATCGGTACAGGATCGTAAGGACTGATGCGATGATCCGAAAAACATTTCAGGTACTTCTCCCAGACCAACCGCTTCTGTTCGTCCGTTTGCAGTCCGTGGTATCGAACAATGTTCCCCAGTGACAGCCCAAAAGCAGTCTCCACGTGATTCGTCTTCGGGAGTGCAAAATCCCAGACGTGCAGTTTCACGGGTGCGCGCACCGTCCTTCCCGCAAACTGAAATCGCACCTCGCCCAGGTAATCCCCGGACACCGCGTCGCTGGGCACGTGGATCAGAATCCAGATCGGTTGGTTCTGACCTGCGGATATGTCGATCGGTTCGGAAAGAGGAGGCAGTGCGTCGGGCCAGTGGTCGACGACTCCCGTTCGATCCGTTGGATGACGAACGAAATGATAGGCAACGCGCAGAATGGAGACTTGGTCAGCCGATAACCGTGCTCCCTCGGGCCCGACAAAGTCAGTCGCTTGGACCGTCAATCCTTGTACGTCTTCTTCCGGCTGTAGCACAATTTGGACTGCTTCAAAGTCATTTCTCGCCGCCGACAATTCGGCAGCGGTCGATTGTCGCTCGGGAATTGCGCGCTGGCGAGGCACCTTATGGGTTGCTGGACACCACCACAGGTTAAGCGCCTCTGCACCCTCACATGCGAGTTGCGCTCCATAGTCGGTGCGATAGAACTCGGGAACATCGAAGTTAAGCCGATAGGAACTCGTCCCCTCCGCATCCTTCTCAGATTTCAGCATCAAATGCAGCTGATGAGTTCCCGGAGCGATCGCCACCAACGGCACGGACAATGTACTCGTGGTTCCCGGTGTGATTGACAGGGAACCGTCCAGTGTTCGTTTCGATGCGGTCTCCTCGGTCGAAACGGTCCCGATAATTTTCGCGTGCAGATCTTTACTCGCATCATTCTTCCACTCGATCTCGACCAACTTGCCAGTTGCACTGTTGTCCGAAACGAGGGACATTCGCTGCACGGAGAGTGTCGGAATCTCCGATTCAATGGCGGCAAACACCGTCTGTCCGATTGCATCCGGGGGTGGATTATCCAGATCGGCGGAGAATTCAATTCGGTTGACCTGCAACGAGGTTTCGGCGGTGGACGAAGCGAGGCGCACGACCAGCGATGCAGTGGGAAACAGGCTGTCCGGTAGTTTGCTCTCCAAGGTTCCCAGGCTCGATTGTGTGCCCAGATCGATCCAATCGCTGGTATCCGAACGAACTTGCACTGTACATCCGCCGCGCGTGAAGTAGTTGACGTGGAAGGAAAGCTGTCCGTTGCGAAATGGGCAGCCGGGAATCTGGAAAGCGTAAGTGATCTCCTGATTCGGACCGATGGTCCAACGGTCACTGTTAAACGATGCAGTTGTACTTTGAAGAGGCCGGTGGTAGTTGCTGCCTTCGTGACTGAAAGTTCCGAGAAAGGAGTAACGTCCATCCTGAATCCGTTCGCCATCGCCGAGCATGATGGGACTGTGCGGGCCAGACAGTTGATGGACGGGGATGACTCGTTGCATTTGCACCGCATCGTATTGAATCGATCCAGACGCACGCCAATGCCCGAGGCGGATCAGCGACTGGGAAACGTTGTCGGGAACGCGAAACACGTGTCCCACCCAGGTCCAATCGGCGGAAGGCGTGCGATAGTCGCGGTTCGCAAAGATCGGTCCCACGATCGCCGAACCGCCCGTCGGCGTTCCCCGTCCACGCGCCTGAAAGCGATAGAGCGCTCCGGGCAAAAACTCGGTATCACAACGCCAGAATCCGGAATCGGTACCGTCCCCGGTCACCTCCAGAATCTCGTGGTCGATCCAGCGTCCTTGACCTTCCGCAAGGCGCCACGCGGCAGGTGCATCTGTCCCTTGCGTGAAATCCGGATTGGGAAGACCGGTGTTCTCGTTAGGTTCCGACGCACTGCAGCAGCAGATTAGAGCCGCTATGAGCAACAGACTTTGAATACCAGCTCTTAGAGACATGATGCTTCTCCCGTTCAAAGGATCAACGCAGAGGACACAGAGGCGCGGAGGGCCGCAGAGGGAGGAGGGGGTTGGCTCGTGACGGCGGATCACTGCGGATGATGCCAAAGTGATTTCCAATAGGCTTGATCCAGGGCGAAGAAATC
>CAZFWV010000124.1:6600-11519 GCA_964522605.1 uncultured Pirellulaceae bacterium | reverse complement strand
ACTGCGGATGATGCCAAAGTGATTTCCAATAGGCTTGATCCAGGGCGAAGAAATCGACAGGCGCTTGACCGAAGCTATCCTCGGGCAGGATCCCGAATCGTTTCATCTCGCGCAGGTACTGTGGATTGGGCTGGAATCCAGGTTGGCCATAGCGGGCGGGAACGTTCGCATGCGTGCGAGCTGCCTCAATCGCGTCGAGCAGTCGTTCGTAGTCCAAGTCCTGCTCGTGGGCAAACACACTGCCGCAACGGCCCCATCCGCCGGCGGAGGATGCGAGCGGAGCGAGCAAGAGCGGCGAAAGTCGCGGACGGCTGAGATTCAACAGAATGTGAGGGCTGTATTGCGCCAGCGGATCGTTCTTGAGCACGATTCGTTCATAGTTGCCCTTGGGTCGATTCAAACCGCGACCCTTCTGGATGTCGGGATAGAAAGGGATTGCCCGACCGGTTTCATTCTGGACGTCACCCACCGCGTGACAGGATCCGCAGCGACGTCGCAGGATTTCATTTCCCAAGAAAAAGGCACGGGCCACTGCTTCATTATCCCGCTGCTGTTCCTCCGCATTTCGCAGTCCGGCGTAACTGCCGGCATACGGTGCCCCGCTTTCGATCCACATCCACACCGTGCGCCATTCCTCTTCCGAAACACGGACCCCGTAATGGCTCTCTTCCAGCATCTCCAACAGGGGACTGGCCGAGCTGCCGACCGTGCGTGGGGGCGAGTTCCCGAGACCGTTTCGACCATCGGCGACCTGTCGATGGGCGAACAGGCTGAAGAAGCTGTGCGACCAGGTGGGTCCCAGATCTCCCGTCAGCAGAACGCCACCGTCGCGTCGCTCATAGTTGTGACACTCGACGCAATGCCGATCGAGGATCGGCTGGATGTCTCGTGGAAAATCCAGCACATCGGGCAAGCCAGCGAACGGTTCAATCTGATTCGGTGGACGGCGGAATGCCAAACCCGACGACAAGTTACCCGCGGGAGGTCCCAGGGTTCTCTGCTCGTGGCAGCCCACACAACTGGTGACCTCGCCGGGCATCACGCTGACGAAACTGTGCATCCTCTTGACGGATCGATCGTGTTCATCGAGCGCGACGAAAAACAGAGGCCTGCCCGCTGGAAGCTCGAGATTCGCGGAACCGTCTTGCTCAACCGGCACGGTACCCAGGACGCGTTCCAGCGAAAAGGTACCCAACCAGGACACGAGATCGGGTCCGCCGGAAAAATTCACTGGTTTCGGCAGCACTTCCAGCACGAGCAGCTTGCGAATTTCACCCCGCTCGACACCCTCCAGATTGCGCCCTTCGTAGATATCGCTCAGTAATAGCTGTCCGGTTGCTTCCTCGTCGGAAATTCGCGTCGGGATGATCGGTTCACGCTCCCGGCGCAAAACGGGCCGCGGTTCGTGGATTGCTCCGGGTCCTTTCCATTCATAGAGCACTCGGCTCTTGCCGCTCCCATCCATCACCAGGATCTGGTTATTGCGCGCAGCGAGCACACAATCCCGGGTGATGGGAAAGGGATCTTTGATTAGCGGCCCCGGGTGTAAGCGTCGGACGCTGGCGTTACTGTCGGGCCCTTGAGCGGGTGACACAATCGTGGCAATACCCTGATGATCTGTTACACCGTGACCGGGTGAGAAGGATGCGAGGATTTCGCTGGTGCCCGGAATGGGTTTGGCGTCAATCATCACGATCCCGGGCTGCATGTTGCCGTAGTAGACCATCTGCGCCGTGCCGTCGGGATTCATCGTCCACAGATGGTGGAATTCCACCTGGCTGCGATCGACGTACTCCCATCGCGTATACAGAATGCGGCCATCCGGCAAAACGGCCGGTGTGTTGTCGTGTTCCGGGCTGTGAGACAGTCGCAGCAAATTGGTGCCATCCGCATCGCATCGGTAGAGCACACCGACTTGGGTCTTCCAGCAACTGACCCAGCACTGACAGCGCGTGGAAACGAATACGATTCCCCCGTCGGGCAGATACGCCGGTTCGTAATCGTCAAACTCGCCCGACGTGATTTGCCGCAGACCGTTGCCGTCCAGATTCAGTTCGTACAGATGATAGAAATCGCTGCCGGCCTTGCGGTACGAGAAGAGCACTTTCTGCGCGTCATAGTGAAGTTCGGGATCACGGATCGATCCTCCCTCGGCATCCAGCAGCACGGTCATTTCGCCAGTCTGCAGATTCAATTTGCACAGCTTGCCCACGTCAGGCTGACCGTTGCCTGCGTACGCTTTTTGCTGCTCGTCGTCGCAGTAGTATCCAATGTTCGCGTACCAATGCGGATCGTCATACCCCAGGCGCACGGCGAAGATGATCTGCTCGACCTGGTGTAGGGGATCTGGCGGGAGCTTTTCCGTTGCCGCTACCGCTGCCGGCTCCGGGTCAGATTCGGCAGCGGAGCAGTG
Organism: uncultured Pirellulaceae bacterium; assembly: GCA_964522605.1. GTDB lineage: Bacteria > Planctomycetota > Planctomycetia > Pirellulales > Pirellulaceae > CAVZLD01. The sequence continues at coordinate 9,106 of CAZFWV010000124.1, read as the reverse complement.
TATCCCATCCGGAAGTCCACACAGAAGCACGGCGGCAACGAAATAGACCGCCAGGGATGCAGCGAATCGTTTAGCACAATAACCGCGCATCGAGGTCGCCTTTCGTGTCAGGGCGAAGAAAGAGCGGCCGTCGCTGGCAATCTGCCAAGCAATCGCCGACCGGTCGTACCGGCAGGTGACAACCTCTTCATTCTCGATCGCAAAATGGTGGGTCAAAAGGGCAGGGCGATAAATCGCCGACAATCCGCGCCGACAAGGAACCGCACCAGAACCCCATTGCTCCGTCAAGGCTTGGATTTCGGATTGGGTGCCACTGGCTACGCCAGTGCCAGCGCTCGCTGACTTGAACCACCGTCGCACTGGCAGAGCCAGTGGCACCCGAATTCCTAGACTGGGCACAGCACTATTGTCTACGCTCGACGTGCGCCGTGCCAGCCCCCGAGTGCGATCTGCCGGAATCCGTCCACCTCGGGCCCGTTCCTGTTGTGGACTGCGACACCTCGGGCTCCTCCGTTGCCGAGGGAGAAGAAAGAGAAACCACGGATCCGACGGAGGGGACGGACAACCACGGATCGATCCGCGGTCCTCCGTCCCTCCCGTCAAATCCGTGGTTTCCTCCTCGACTTGCGGCTTCGCTCAACGCGCGTGTAACCGCGAGGGTTGCCCGCGGATTGGTTGCTTGCTTGCCGCTGTGCCGTCTAGAAATGCAGAATTGCGTCGACGCCCAGCATCAGTTGATTGTCATTGTTGCCGTCCTGAAACGGGCGGCGTGGCGTATCCCCATCGAAGACGTCCCAGCGAACTTCCGGTCGAACCATCAGGTTCGCATCGGGCGACCAGTTCACGCCGACCGCGATCGAGTAAATGTCGCCGGGTAACGGCGGGATATTCGGATTGCTGGGTCGAGCAAGACCAAGTCGCGTTCCTTCTTCGTCGCGGAACCACTCATAGCGGACACCCGCTTTCCAGCATTCGTTGAGCGAGTAATACGCATAGTGGTCGATGCCATACCAATCGGCTTGGCGATCTCCGGGCGCGCCCGCTTCTTGAAAGCCCAACCAATGGTGGAACACATAGTCGATCCGCTCGGTGAGCGACAGAAACAGCAGCCAACTGTAGCGGGTCCGGTTCGTAAAGTCTGGATTCACGCCCGGTAGGTTCGCAAGGTTATTGAAATCGTCCCCGCTCGTGATCGCAAACGACGTCCACCAGATGTCGCAGGGATCGGTGTACTTCACTCCGGCCAAGAAGCCCAGTCGATCAGTTTCGCGGTCAAAACCATCCCAACCGTTGTGAATCGCCACCTGTGTTTGCCAACTTGGTGTCAAATCCCAGGTCAGTAAACCGCCCCAAAATGTGTAGGGACTCGCAAACTGATAGCAGTAGGATTTCGAATAGAAGAAGTTGTCTGGCGCAGGAACGAATTCGTATCCCAGCGGCGAGTAAAAGTGGCCGACCTTCAATGACAGGTCGTTCCAGCCCGCCTCGACATACGCTTGGGGAAGCACCAGCCCATAATATTCTCGACCATTCCAGTGAGCCGATCCGTCCGTCCGCTCTTCAAAACCAATCGATTGGATGAGCCAGTAATCCTCGCCGTAGAGTAAATCGACGCGTCCACCAAGCCCAAGGCTTCCATCCGTTGGCAGACCGTACTCCGTGACAAGGTAACCCTGGTTGAACATCAGCTCGTTCGCGCGATCCACCGCGCTGTACGGTCCGTTGAACTTGCTGTTCGGGCTGCCCGTATTCCCGATGAACCCAGCATTCAGCCAGCCGTAGACTTTCAGTCGCTCGTTGGATGGCAGCAGTCGACAGACCGGATCGCAGACGGAAGTTCCCCAGTCTGTCGCACAGGCGTTGCACGTGCAAAGGTTGCCCAAGGAGACGCCCGCTGCACAACCCGGGGCACATCCGGTGACTCCACATGTTGGAGTACCGACACAGTCAGTACATGAGTCGGCCCGCGTTAGAACCGGGCTCCAAGCCAGGCAGCTCCACGCCAATCCCAGAAAAACTGTGGCTCGCATGCTTGCGCTCCTTCTTCCGATACAGAGCAATCTGCCGGCTTCGAAGAAAACTGAAGTTCGATCGGTCCAGGGCACGGATCGAACACACTGAACACGTCGTCTACGGTTGCATCGGAGCGCGCCGCGAGTGTTCTTGACAGGGAGCCATAGGCCCATCTCAAGTTCTCACGACACGGTCACAATCCGCGCTTGCTCTCCATAGGCTTTGCGCAATCGGAAAAGTCGAGCCGTCGTCCTTTCGTGTGGCAGGATTGGACGCTGGGTGCCACTGGCTTTGCCAGTGTCCTCTTGAGTCGCGGCAGAGCACTGGCATAGCCAGTGGCACACCAATTGTGCCGGATTGGGTTGCGGCCCTGCCGCACTGCGATTACCAGTAGACGAATCGCCGAAACAGATCGCGGTCCCGTTGCGGTAGAGCTTCACGCTGGGTGCCACTGGCTTTGCCAGTGTCCTCTTGAGTCGCGGCAGAGCACTGG
>CAZFWV010000124.1:0-6500 GCA_964522605.1 uncultured Pirellulaceae bacterium | reverse complement strand
CGCACTGCGATTACCAGTAGACGAATCGCCGAAACAGATCGCGGTCCCGTTGCGGGAGGGCTTCGATGTCGGGGATCACATACCGGTTGTCTTCGACATCGAAAATCATCTTGCCTTGAGTCCCGAAATCGATCGCCTGGCTCTGGTTCCATCGCATGCCGAACGATTGCGGCCCGACGTCCGTCTGGACCTGGAACCAGAGGTGGCCATGCTTCAGTTCGAGCGCATCGATTCCCTGGATCTGGCGGAACAAGTATCGCCGCCGCAGTTGCTGCCGGACGAGTTCTTGCTGTTCTGGCGGCCATTCAGCCAAATCTCGGATCATGCCCAACTCGGTATCATCTCCCTCCGCGTCCCAGACGCGCAAGCTGAGATAGCGTTCCATCGAGTCTGCGGGGAACGCACATACGACGAAGACTCCATCGACCGGTTCGCGATTGCCGATCTGCAGGCGCAGCGTGCCGAGTGAACTCAGGAACAGCTCGTCTCGCTGAGGATCGAGCCAACGGATTTCGTGATCGGCAACATCGCAAGAATCGGCGATCGACGGACAGGTGATCGCGTCGAGTTCGCAAACGGCCGTGCCGCCGGTGTCGGAGGATTCCTGCCGATTCTGGGATTTTGCACGGGCGTTCGTCTTACTGGCTGACACACGAGTTTCGTTCGCATCTTCCTCGCGTGCTTCGACTTCCTCACTCAGGCGATCGACGTTCGCATCGCGCGTCAGTTGGGTCTGGATCCGGACCATGCGGGCGTAGATGCCGTCTCGCGCGAGCAACTCTTCGTGCGTTCCCTCTTCGGCCAATTGCCCTCGGTCGAAGACCAGAATGCGGTCGGCATTGCGCAAGGTCGAGAGCCGATGCGCGATGGCGATCGTCGTACGTCCCGCCGTCAGCCGCACAAGTGCCTGCTGAATCATGCGCTCCGCTTCCGTGTCGATATTGCTGGTTGCTTCGTCCAACACGAGAATCGGTGGGTCGTAGAGCAGGGCTCGGGCCAACGACAGTCGCTGCCGCTCGCCACCCGAAAGACCCGCTCCGCGCTCACCCAACGGCGTGTCGTAGCCGAGCGGGGAGCGGAGGATAAAATCATGCGCACGAGCGGCCTTGGCTGCGGACAATCCTTGTTCGATCGTTGCATCCGGTTGACCGTACGACAGGTTTTCCCAGACCGTTCCGCGGAAGAGATACGTTTCCTGAAAGACGATCCCAATGCGGCGGCGAAGATCGGAGCTGGCGTAGTCACGTACGTCGACGCCATCGACGCGGACCGCGCCGCTGTCCGGGTCGTAGAAGCGACCGAGCAGGTTCACCAGCGTCGTCTTGCCCGATCCACTGCGACCGACGATGCCCACCATTTCGCCGGGCTCAACCGAAAACGAAATCCCCTTGAGCACAGGTTGGTGCGAGTCGTATCCGAAGTGCACGTTTTCGAAATCGATCGAACCGACGGCCGGGCCCGGGAGCACCGGTTGCTCCGGCTCACGCACGGACACGGGCGTGTCCAGCAGTTCCAAGACGCGCTTGGCGCCCGTCAGGAAACTGGTCAACCACGTCGTGAAGTTCGAAAGAGTCGCCAGCGGAGCGTAGAACATCGCCAAGTAGGCCAGGAAAGCGATCAGCGAACCCAGGGTCATCGATTGGCCGATCACATCGCGTCCACCGACATACCAGACGATCAGGCCACCCAGACTGAAGACGATTTGCATCCAGGCAGAATAGGTCGTCGCGGATTCCTCCACCCAGAGACGCGACGATCGCAGATACTCGCTCGACTCGCGAAACCGCGCGTATTCACGCGGTTCTTGCGCAAATGCCTTCACTACGCGAATTCCACCCAACATGCTGGAGAGGGCCGCGACCTGCTTGGAGGCGGAATCCCAATACCGATAATACCGTGGATAGATCCGGCGCCAGAAGAACCAGGAACTGCCCACGACCAGCGGAACGGGAATCAGCGTGTACATCGCCAGCTTGGGATTCAGCCAGACAAGCATCACGCCGACGCCAATCAATTGCAGAATTTGCAGCAAAAAGCCCGCCGTGATCTGATGAACCAGCCCGTGCAGAACCTCACTGTCATAGGCCACACGGCTCATTAATGAGCCCACTTGGTGCCGGTCGTAATACGAGACGGCCAATTGTTGCAGACGTTGAACGAGTCGGGCGCGCAAGTCAGCCGTGAGCGCGGCGCCGATTCGTGTAGCCAGTCGGCCTTTCAGTGCGGCGACTACCGCCAGCACGACGCGGGACACGGCCAAGGACAGAACGACCAACAGCAGCGCCTGCAGGAACTCCGTGGCCACACTGGCCCCCGACTGTTCACGCAAGACGTGATCTACCAGATACTGCTGCAACTTAGGTGGGACCAGTTCGGCCAGCACGCCGAGGATCGTCAGCGCGCAGAGAATCATCGCGCCACGACGCTGCGGCTGAATCAGTTCCCAGACACGGCTCAAGATCGCTCCCCGCGGTAGGCAGCGAGGACACGTTTCTCCCGGCGTCGTCAATCGCAAATGGCAGGTGGGGCAGCGCCGTGGGTCGACGTGGTCCTCCGGATGGATCCGGAACTCACTGCCGTCGCGCAACTGCTGGAGCTTGTCTGCCACCTTGTGAAAACGGTCGTGCAAGGAGTTCGAATACCGCAGCACGTCAACCCAGACATCGCCTTGGCGAGCCTGGAGCGATCCCGAACCGACTCCCGCGCAGACGCGGAAGGCGTCGATTTCCTTCAGACGTAGCGAGACGACGACATCGGGCGAGTGGCCGTCCCGGACGAGCGATAGGCGTTCGTCGGTGACAACCAGCCAATTCCGTTGTGGTGTTCCGTCAAGGGCGATGTCCGTCGATGTGGAAAAGAGTACAGGGCGATGATTCAAACCCGCCAGATCCAGGCGCAGAGCGACCTCTGCGGGGATGTCCTCCGTTAGCAACTTTCGAGCCTCCAACCTCCGTCGTTCCGAGAACCGCGTTCTCCAAGCAGGATTGGGGTCCCAAGCACGCTTGGCACACTGCCCGTTTGCGTTTGCGCGAGGTTCCCCTGTTCGTTAGCGCGAATTATAGGAATCGTCCGCCAGAGAAAAGAGAGATTCACTGGCGCGGGCGGTGGTCGAGCACGAGAAGAGACAGCAGCCGCGGAAGAACGCGGACGGTCGCGGAAGGGCACACAGATGAGTACCACTGAGGCGGAAAGCCGCACCCGACTTGGTTTATCGCTTGAGAGGATAGAATAACGAGGTCCAACGTCCGAGTATCTGCTTGAGGCACTTATGAGTTCCGATTCGCATCCCACGATTTTGTTGACCGGCGCTACGGGTTACGTCGGTGGGCGGCTGCTGCCGCTGCTGGAGCGGCGGGGGCTGGCCCTCCGCTGTCTGGCGAGGCGCCCGGATTATCTGCGAGAGATCGTCGCCGAGACGACGCAAGTCGTTCCCGGCGACGTGCTGGACGAAGAATCTCTGCGCGCTGCACTCGACGGAGTGGATACGGCCTATTACCTGATTCACTCCATGAACACGCGGGGTTCGTTCGAGCAACAGGATCGCCAGGCCGCAGGCAACTTCGCACGCGTCGCGCGCGAGCAAGGCGTTCGCCGGATCATCTATCTTGGCGGATTGGGTCAGGACGACCAAGCCTTGTCGCCTCACCTGCGAAGTCGGCATGAGGTGGGCGAGATTCTCAGAACGTCGGGTTGCCAGATTCTGGAGTTTCGCGCGGCGATCGTCATCGGATCGGGAAGCCTTTCGTTCGAATTGGTCCGGTCGCTCGTCGAGCGGCTTCCGGTGATGATCTGTCCGCGCTGGGTGGCCGTGCAGACTCAGCCAATCGCCGTTGAGGATCTGCTGCAGTACCTGGTGGCAGCGATCGACTTTGCTCCGACCGACAGTCGCGTGTTCGAAATCGGAGGTCCCGATCGAGTCAGCTACGGCGACATCATGCGGGAATACGCTCAGCAACGCGGTCTCCACCGGTGGCTCATCTCCGTACCCGTCCTCACACCGCGTCTGTCCAGCCTCTGGCTCGGATTGGTGACTCCCGTCTATGCGCGTGTCGGTCGAGAGTTGGTGGAAAGCTTGCGGAATCCAACCGTTGTGCGCAATCATGATGCGCTGCAGGATTTCTCCATCCGACCCCGCGGTCTCAAGGACGCGATTGCCCGCGCGCTGATCCATGAGGATCACGAGTTGGCCACGACGCGCTGGTCGGATGCACTGTCGGCGTCGCGCGGAGTTCGTCGTTGGGCCGGTGTCAAGTTTGGAAACCGAATCGTCGACTCTCGAACGCTGGAGGTTGCTGCGCCACCGCATGCCGCCTTTCGTCCGATCCGCCAGATCGGTGGCCGACGCGGATGGTACTTCGGGAACTTCCTGTGGACATTGCGCGGCTGGCTCGATCTGCTGGTCGGCGGCGTCGGGATCCGCCGAGGTCGCCGTGACCCTGAGCAACTGCGCGTGGGCGATGTGCTCGATTGGTGGCGCGTCGAAGCGGTCGAACCGGATCGTCGGCTGCGACTGTTCGCCGAAATGAAGGTGCCCGGCCGCGCGTGGCTCGAGTTTCAGGTCGAAGGCAACGCGGAAGAACAACGATCGATGATCCGCCAAACGGCGATCTTCGATCCGGTTGGATTGAGCGGTTTAGCGTACTGGTACGCCCTGTATCCGATTCACGCCTGGATGTTCCACGGTATGTTGCGCAAGATCGCGGAACGGGCGGAGCAGGAAAAGGAAGATCGGGATCGTCGATGAGAGCAAGGCTGAAAAGGAGAAACCACGGATCGAACGGATGCCACGGATCAGCGCGGACAATCGGTGTTGATCCGTAACATCCGTTCAATCCGTGGTTCCTCTTCTGTTTCGTTGCGACGGCGAAGGCAGTAGATGCACCAACAAAAACAGGCCGCCGAGGTTTGCTCGACGGCCTGCGATGATTGTTGATTAACGACTTCACATGATGATTTACATCATGAAGTCATTCATGCGGCGCTCACGCGCTGCGACGACGATAGGCGATCAGGCCGATCAGGCCCAGGCCGGCGAGGGCCGCGGCGGTGGGTTCGGGCACGACGTTCAGGTAGAACATCGCCGTATCGGCGTTACTGGCACCGACTCCCCATGACAATTGATAAACGTCTCGAGGCGTCGTCGCATCTACGAGCAAATTGAACGTATACGCCGAACCGGCGCCACTGCCCGACTTCGAGAAATACGCCTGACCCACCGGTTCCTGTTCGCCTGCGGTGCGGGCCGTCCAAGCGTTCCCTGCATCGTTGGCGTCCGCGTAAACCAGCACATTATTTTCGTCGTTCTTCTGTCCGCCCTTGAAGAAGTCGAACAGCGTCACCGTGTAGCTGTTCCCGCTTCCGACGGTGACCCCGAGTTCAACCGTGTCGCCAGGAGCGGCGGTAAACGATTTCAACTCGCCGAGTCCGTTGTCCAAGTCCAGTGTGTTTTCTGTCCCCGTGACCTCCAGCCGATCATCAGCACCTTGGCCATGGCAGCCGGCGCAGTTGGGACCGAGGCTGGTAAAAGCGTAGGTCATGTTCGAGGTCGCCAGAACCAAAGCGATTGTCAAGCAGATCGCCGTGGACAATGTGAAGAATCTCTTCGCGGAGCACATCATATGAAAGCCTCCTCGGCTAGCCGCGATGTTTCCAGGCCAGCCAAACTCTTTTTCATGAACTAAACCGATACAGTTGCGTAAACACGGAAATAAAACAGTTGAAAGTCATTACTTTCTCTTCACCAGCACTGCTCCTTCGCCTTGTCACATCCACGATCCCTAGCGGGGTGACGTGGCTCAGATTCAAGAACGGTTACTGATCCTGTCCTCGCTCAGTGAGTGATTGGGATATCGCTGGCACACGACTCCGCCCACACCGCCGTTCTGCATCGGCGGATCTTACACGACGCGCGGAGTACCAATGAGTCCAGAACACGAGCTGTCGCTCGAATGGCTCACCGTGTGGCCGATCTGCGTTTCAACCTGTCGAAACGCAATTGGCGAGATTGCCTCTCATTGGCACCACTAAAGATCGACTTCGACTTCGCCCCACGATCCCGCACCGTGCGGGCCGGGCGTGCCGCTCCGTCGACTTGTGTCGTTAGTCCTCCTGTATCCGTCTCCTCGACGGGAACAGTTTTTTATCAAATCGCGGAGGCGAAAGCAAGCGCAGCAACTAGAAATTTCCTAGTTTTCCTCGACCGCGTATCATCTCTGAATCACCTCGGTATCCGGCGCTCGTTTCCACTCCCGTACCCGGTCCGAATCCGGCATCATTTTGCGGCCGATGTATAAGGATCGAAGCGCTCCCGCACTGCGGATCCCCCGATCCCGATATCCCTCCGCGTGTTCCCCGGAGGGTCGTGGCCATCGTTCTGCGTGAGGGCCTGGCCCTGGCCTGTTGAAAATCTGACAGGCTCGTCCGTAGCGGACCCGATCAACTCTGACTCCCCTCGCCCCGTTTCGGGGAGAGGGGCCGGGGGAGAGGGGCTTTCAACTCGC
>CAZFWV010000123.1:0-17429 GCA_964522605.1 uncultured Pirellulaceae bacterium | reverse complement strand
TAGACCGTGTCATAAACGGTGCGGTACGCGGTGTACTGTTCGGGTTCGTACACCACGCGACGTCGCGTAACCATGATGGTACAGCTGCCATCGTTGGCCACGGCCGCTGCACCGTTATCGGCAACCGCTTCCGCGGTCCCTTCTACGACGGCGCCTTCTGCGGCAACTCCGGTGGTGCTCAACACCATTCCGGCGTTCCATGCACAGCGGCAATAATTGGCGGCACCACAATACGCGGCGCGCGCCAGGTTCGCCGACCCTACGGTCAAAAGGACCGCCAGAATCGGCACTCCGAAACGCTTGCTCATCTTCCGATCTCCTTCAGCAACTCATGTTACCGGGAACTAGTCTGGCGACTCTGTTGTCGCGTTCACCGAGGACAGAATCGTTCTTGTCCTGGTCACATCGGAGGCGAGGCGACCGCTAGGGCGAGCCGTCCCGTGCATTCCAGGCCCAAGAACGAACCTGATGTCGAGTAAGATCGGCAAGCTAGGGAATTCCAGGGCAATCAATTGCTTGCAGTAAAAGAGAGTTTTGGGTTGACTGCGCCGTATAACTGGAACTTTTTTTTTGCCGAGAACAGCAAGGATGCGGGCTCTTCATCGGTCCCGGATCTTAGGAGAAATAAGAGAAATGCGGGCCTGCTAGCGATTGAATCGCTGGCTTGCTGCCGTATCGGGCACGGGTTAGAGTGACGGCAGTGATTGAGCAAACCGAGCCGTCGGGCAACAGAAGGCAACGATGGGCGGAAGTCGGAGAGGAGGATCCCGCGGGGGAGGGGACGCGTCGATTCCCCAGGCGGCCGTTGGCCGTTTGAGTCTCTACTTGCGCGAGTTACAGCAGCAATTACGCGACGACCGGCAAACGATCAGTTCCACGCAGCTGGGGCAGTTGCTCGGCTTCACGGATGCACAGGTGCGAAAGGATTTGGCCTATTTTGGCCAATTCGGTTATCCGGGAGTCGGGTATCGGTGTGGAGAACTCGTTGCGGCGATCCAGCGGATTCTCGGCACCGATCGCCTGTGGCCGATCGCGATGGTGGGTGTCGGAAACCTGGGTCGGGCTCTGATGGGGTACCGGGGATTTCGCGAGCAGGGATTCCGCATTGCGGCGGCGTTTGACGCCGATCCGGCAAAAGTCGGGAGGTCGCTGGAAGGGATTTCGGTGCATTCGATGGAGCGACTGTCCGCCGTAGTTGCCGAGCAGCAGATCAAACTCGGGATCCTTGCCGTTCCTGGTTCGGCGGCTGGTTCGGTCGCGGAAACGCTCGTCGCGGCGGGGCTGGAGGGCATTTTGAATTTTGCGCCCGTGACCCTGAATCTTCCGCCGACCATCCGGGTGGTCTCCGTGGATTTGGCGATGGAGCTGGAACAGTTGTCATTCGCAGTTGTGAACCGGCCGTCAAATGCGTAAAGTGTGTCGGAAGCCCGCGTTCGGGGGTCGGTTTGGCGATCCCGAACCAGGGATTCGGGGATGGTGTAATGGCAGCACTACGGATTTTGGATCCGTCAGTCTAGGTTCGAATCCTAGTCCCCGAGCTGCCGGTTGATTCATCCTGGGGTTGTCCTCGTCTCTCCTCGCTTCTGAGTGCCGGTCATACGCGATCGCTCCCCCTAAGGATCGGAACTCCTTGTGCATCACTCTGCGGTTCAGTTTCCCTACCTCGGCCCAAATCACGCGGAAGAACAGTGGCTCCTGCTTCGAAACTCGGGCAAAATCAACACTTCTAAACTGCCCGTCCTCTGCGGGGAGGTCGGGCAGTTTTTAAGTTGATGGCTCGAATGAAGTTACAGCATTCCCACGACGTAACAGGTGCGAGGAATCTTCGGCTCGGCGGGGCCCTCGCCCTGCCGGTTGTCAAATCAGCCCCAAGAATTCAGGTTTTACGGATTACGCTGGCCACCGCGAGTCGGTCCGCATGAGGGTCCCGATCGACTCCCTTTCCGGGCGAGCGATTCGGCTCTCCTGGGGCGCGCTGGCACTCGGTTGGCTGTGCACCGGCGCGGCGGAACGTAAGTTGCCATCGCTGCAGGAGTAGCGAACTATATTTGAGAGCGCGTGACGTGCGAGCCGTTCTGGCGGAGTCGGCGGGTGGCTCGGTTTCGCCGGGAACTCCGTTTTCTCGGTGCGTCACGTGATACGAATCGCCTTTGCCTGCACGCCTTCCATATTCGGGGGAAATTATCGATGACTTGGCTGCGTCTGTTGAGACTCTGTGTCTTGATCTGTGCCTTGTTGGGCTTCTGGGTTTTGATTGCCCCACGGTCCGCGTCTGGTCAGGCGGAGCCAGCGGCCGAGGATCCGTTGAATGCGGGCGTTGATGACATCTTCGGTGATACGGGGGAAGGCTTCGCTGAAGGGCCATCGGAACCCGGCCAGCCGCTGACCATGGAAGAGCGTCAACAACAGTACGATGCGGCTGGGAAGCGGGCTGAACAGCTCGTTAGCGAGCAGAAGTGGGCTGAGGCGCTTGAGCAGTACAACAAGATGCTCGAGCTGAATCCGAATGACCCCATTGCCTATCTGGGGATTGGTCGCTGTCTGAGTGCGCAAGGAGCGAAGAACGAGGCGATTGAATTGGTAACGCGCGCCACGATGAATAACCAGGCCGCGATCATTCCGGGTTTTCTCTCCGCCGCCAACATCGAGCTTGGAGACCTCTATTTGCAGACCGGACGCTACCGGGAAGCGGTTGACGCGCTCGATCAGGCCACGGCGATTGATTCGTCGAATCCGATCGCTTTCTACTTGCTGGGTAAGGCTCGTCTACGGCTCGTGGCCAGTTCCCCCGGCGCAGGGCGGGACGAATCCGGACAGCGCGATCTGGGGATGGCCCTCTCGTCGCTAAATCAGGCCATTCGCTTACGGGAGGATTTCGGGGAAGCCTATCTGGAGCGGGGACGCGTCTTGTCGCTTCTGCGCCGAGAGGACCCGAGTCTGGAATTTGCCGTGGCGGATCTCGAGCGGGCGGTGCAGTTGATGGGCAAGGGAACGGAGGCATCGGCCGAATTGGCGGGCACTTTGATCCAGCGTGCGAACATGGAGTCTTCCCGACCGGACGGAAGCAGCGAGCAGATCGTATCGGATCTGCGTTCCGCGATTGCGGCGATGAATGATTTTCTGCAGAAAGCTCCCTTCGGCGTGAAGAACCTTCCGGGAGATACCGTGGATCCTTTGGAATCGCGCGCCGAATCCGTCTTGTTGCAGCGTGCCCAGGCGTTCATCAGCTTAGCGAATGAAACTTCCGGCGATACCGGGCGGGATGAGCTGTATCAGGCCGCCATTCGGGACTGCGAATTCCTGCTCGATAGCGATCCCCAGTTTCTGCAGGAGGCTCAGGCCCGTTTCACGATCGGACTCGCCTTGCGGATGATGAACGATCTGCCCGGTGCGATCGCGGCCTACACCGAAGGGATTGAGAACATTCCGACATCGACTTTGTTACAGTACTTTGGCAGTGATCCGTTTTTGCGGCGAGGAATCTGCTACTTCTATCAAGGCGACTATCAGTTGGCTTTGCAGGATTTTGAGGCGGCGTCGAACAATCAGTTCAACCCGTTTCAACAGGAACCGCGTGCCATGTTCTGGCAAGGACTGACGGAATCGAAGCTCGGTGAACAGGAGAGTGCGATTCGCAGCTACACACGAGCGATTCGCGGTGCGCCGGAATACATCGCGGCCTACCTTAACCGCGGATTGGCCTACTTGAATGTCGGCCGGTACGATCAGGCGATCGAGGACTTCAATCAGGTCCTGCGTCGCGCTCCGGATCACGCCTCCGCTCGCCAATATCGCGACCTGGCGCAACAGCGCAATCAGGCCGTTGGTGGTTGAGCCGGATCAGGAACGCAACATAGGGCCGTTCCCTTCCTGCAGATTTCCCCCGATCATCGCGCCGACAGCGTCTTGGGTTCTTGCTCCAATTCGACGCGGACGCGTTCCACGCGCCGGCGATTCGCCTCGAGGATGACCAGGCGCACATCCTGCCAGTCCAGCGCTTCGCCGGGCTCCGGAATGCGACAAAGCTGGCTCAGCACGAAGCCCCCGAGTGTGTCATAATCTTCCTCCTCGGGGAACTGCGTGCCCAAGGCCTCGTTGATATCGTGCAAATGGGCGCGGGCGTGAACCTCGGCGACCTGATCGGTCACATGGCGGATCTCCCCGAGTTCTTCCTTGTCGTGTTCGTCGACGATTTCTCCCACGATCTCTTCCAGCACATCCTCGATCGTGACCAACCCGACAACATGCATGAACTCGTCCACGACGATTGCCAGATGATTGCGGTTCTGCAGGAACATCTGCAGCAACTCGTCCAGCCGAGTGCTCCGCGGCACCTGCCGCGCTTCGCGTAGAATTTCCCGCAAGTCACGCGACTCAGCCCCTTCCCGCGAAAGCGCGGCCAGCAGGTCTTTGGCGTAGAGCACACCGACGATATCGTCGAGGTTCCGGCCGTACACGGGGATTCGTGTGCGGCCCACCCGAACGACGAATTGGACCATCTCGTTCCAGTCCATATCGACGGGAATTGAGTCCATCTCGGAGCGAGGTGTCATAATGTCTGCGACGTCCGTGTCGTCTAATTCAATCACTCCTTCGATCATCTCGCGCACGTCGGCTTCCAAGAGCCCATCGTGTTGACCTTCGGCGACGATCGACAAGATTTCGTCCTCGAGTGCTTCCTCTTCGGTCGGCTCGGGCTGCGGTCCATCCAAGCGTCGAAGTACAAAGCGGACGGGGACAGAGAACAGATGGAGCGGTCGGAGCAGCACGTCCGCCGCGCGCCAGATTCGCCAGGTGGAAACCAGATAGGGCGGTCCCCAGCGGTCGGCAACTTCTTGTGGAATCCAGATGGTGAGTGTCAAGAAAGTCAACGCGACGACGATCATGACGATCCAGGCCTGGCCGCTGCTGAACGGGCCGGAGGCGTCAGTGGAAAACTGAAAGAGCCAGCCGGCGATGGCGATCAAGGCTACCAAGGTGCCGAGCAGTTGCAGGCTCTCCGTGGTCCCGAGGACGTCATCGGCATGTTCATGAATTTCGTCGAACCGCGGTTCCATTCGGTGCAGACGACAATAGTCCTGCAACTCATGCCAGGACATTTCATCCAACACCTTGCTGGCCATGGCCGCCACGGAGGCAATGAAGGTACCTCCCAGAGCGAGGCAAAGAGACCACCATGGATTCATGAATCAGGACCTTCCTCGACGTCCGGCGACGACGATGAATTCGAGGAGCTGTCGGTGCTGGCTTCGGCGGCAAGGAGCCCCAATTTGCGCAAGTAAAACTGTTCTCGCTCGCGCATTACAGATTGCTCATCGGCACGCTTGTCACCGTAGCCGACGAGATGGAGAACGCCGTGAATGACGTACAGCGTGAGTTCTTGAATTGCTGACCAGCCAAATTCCTGGCAACGATCTTGAGCGGTTTCGGCACTGACGACGATCTCTCCCTCGAGTCCCTCCGGGCCCGGCTGCAGTGGGAAGCTGAGAACATCCGTGGGCTCGTCGTGATCAAGAAATCGGCGATTTAACTCGTGGATTTCCCGATCGGAAACGACGGCCAAACTGATCTCGGCCTGGGTTACTGCCTCGCCTTTCAGGACGACGGCGACCGCGTGCTGCAGGGCAGCAGGATCAAACGAGAGCGATTCCTGCCGATTCGAGATGTCAATCTGGTACACGGTACTTCTCAAGCAGATTGCTGATCGGGGTACTTAATCCGACCGTGGTAGACGACGGTGAGCGACTTGATGAGGCTGTCCTGAACGGTTCTCAGTTCCTTCAGCGTCAAGCCACACTCGTCAAACTGGCCATCCAGCAGGCGTTTCATCGCGATGTCTCGGACCAGACTCTCAATCCGCGACGGTCCGGGATCCACCAGGGTGCGTGAAGCGCTCTCGGCTGCGTCGGCGAGCATCAGGACGGCGGCCTCGCGGGTCTGCGGCTTTGGTCCCGGGTATCGGTAACTGCCCTCGTCCACATGGCCCCCATCGGGATCCGATTCGCGCTGCTGGCTGGCACGCCGATAGAAATACTCAACCAGAGTCGTTCCGTGGTGCTGCTGGATGAAGTCCATGATTGCGTCAGGCAGATTATGTTTCCGCGCCAAATCCGCTCCATCTTTCACGTGGGCAATGATCACCAGAGTGCTCATCGTCGGCAACAGCGATTCATGGCAGTTCCCCTGGCCTCCCTGGTTCTCGATGAAGTAACCCGGCTTCAACATCTTGCCAATGTCGTGGAAGTAGGCGCCCACGCGTACGAGCAACCCATTCGCTCCGATCGATTCGGCAGCCGCCTCGGCGATGGATGCGACGTTAATCGAATGGTTGTAAGTACCCGGTGCCCGACGGACCAATTCCTGGAGCAGCGGGTGCGCGACATCGCCCAATTCCAGCAGGCTTAGATCCGTCTGCACGCCGAAGAACCGTTCAATGAACGGCAATAGGCCGGTCATCAGCAGGCCGGCGGCGACCGTGCAGCCGGCCATCCACAGCGCATCTCGCAGCAGGTCCAATCCCGGAATTCGGCCCATCAAGATGCCGACGCCCAGCACGGTGACTCCCGTCGCAACCGCTGCCCAAGACGCGACATACATCAGTTTCGTCCGACTGCGGACCCTTCGAAGCAACAGAACCGGAACCGAAACACACGCCAATACCGTGACTAAATCCGGCATCTCGCGGCCCAAGGTCAGTTGCGTCAACAGGGCCACCGAGGCGGCCAGGAGGAATGCGAGTTCCTGGCTGTACAGGAGCGTCGCTGTCATGCTGAACAGAAGCAACGGGATCAGTTCAATTCGTGCCGGTGCCGCGTACCATGCCAAGGTAATCGTCAAGAACACCAGCAACAGCAGCTTCGCGAGTTGCTCGCTGTCCGTCAGTAATCGGCGGCGACGATGGAAGATATACAGCCCGCAGACAAAGCTGACAGCCAAGTACATTCCGAGTTTGGCAAGCGAATAGAGGAGCAGACGCTTGAAACCCAACTGGGAGACGTACTCGTTGTGCTCTTCGCGAAGTAACGCAAGCACTTCAGGAGTGATCGGTTCGCCGGCGCGAGCCAGGACCTTCTCGTTCGCTTCATACAGATCCATGACGTCAGGCATGTCGCGAATGACTTCATCGGCGCGGGCCTTCGTGAGTGCACGGTCAAACGACAGGGTCGACTGCAATCGTGGTCGCAGCCAGTTGTAGACCTGTTCGGCCAATTCAACGGTCTGCAATTCCTTCCGCAGATTGGCTTCGAGTCGCCGATCGACCTGACTGATCCGTACATCGTCGACTTGATACAACTTCAGCACACCCGGATTGCCAACAGAATACACCTGAATGCGACTCAGGTTGCCGTCGTCCGAATCGTGCAACCGCTTCTCGAGCAGTCCGCTCTCGATGAACTCGGACAGGCTTCGTCGCACG
The DNA here is from genome assembly GCA_964522605.1 of uncultured Pirellulaceae bacterium. Lineage (GTDB taxonomy): Bacteria > Planctomycetota > Planctomycetia > Pirellulales > Pirellulaceae > CAVZLD01. The sequence continues at coordinate 10,012 of CAZFWV010000123.1, read as the reverse complement.
GCGGCCGAAAAAGCGACGAGCTCAGGGTCTTGCTGAAGTGCCTGCTGAAAACGAGCGAAGGTCGCATGACGCTGCCATTGTTGGGTGACAGGCGCTCCCGGGCCGAGCAGTAGCGGCGGCATGGCGGCATGGCCCGTCATCGCGGCCGAGAGAGTGGCGACCGCATCCGTCGCCTCCGCCATGGCCGACCGGGCGCGATCCTCCCGATCGGTCTGGAATTCACTCCAGAGGGCCATGTCGACGTCGCTGTAGGAAGACGCGGATCGGAGCTGGAGGATCTTCTCATTCAGCTCCTTCTGCAATTGATCCAGATAAAACGGATCGTTGACATACACCGCATCCAGGGTTTGTCGTTTTGCTTTCTGCTCGTCCAGCGTTCGTGCGTAGTTGATTCGTTGAAAGGTGACGCGCGCGATCACATTCCGCGCGGGGATGTCACCGACGCGAAAAGTGAAAGGGGGATTCCACCCTCCCGTCAGCGCCCATGCGGCGGTTGCGGCCAATACGCAGAGCCCCACGCGCAGCAATACTTCGCTTCGGCGCAGAGCATTCCAGGCCTTTTTGAAGGTTCCAGGAGGCAACGTCAGGGACGAGACCCGTTCCGACCTGGTTCGTTTTGCATTTCCCGATGACATAGGCCAAATTATTGCCGCGAACTTGTCCGTCGGCGGCTGGAGCCTTCCTCGTAGGCTCGAACAATTTCCGTGACCAGCCGATGCCGCACGATATCCGCCTTTCCCAGGCGCACCTCGGCGAATCCGCGGATGTGTCGAAGTCGTGTTACGGCGTCCGTCAATCCGCTCCGCGTATGGGGGGGCAAGTCGATTTGCGTCTCGTCGCCAGCGACGACGATTTTCGAGCCGTTGCCCATCCGCGTAAGGAACATCTTCATCTGAGCCACGGTCGTATTCTGAGCTTCATCCAGGATGATGAAGGCCTCATTTAAGGTCCGGCCGCGCATGTAGGCCAACGGCACAACTTCGATCACGTCTTCTTCCATCTGACGCTTAATCTGGTCATAGTCCATCATTTCGTACAAGGCGTCCAGCAAAGGGCGAAGATACGGATTGATCTTGGCATGGAGATCGCCTGGCAGAAAGCCAAGACTTTCGCCCGCCTCCACGGCAGGCCGCACGAGTACGATTTTTCGGATCCGCTGTTCTTTGAGCGCCTCCACGGCCAGCGCGACCGCCAGATAAGTTTTGCCCGTCCCGGACGGGCCAATCGCGAAGGTTAAGTCGTGATCGCGAATGGCCTGAACGTATTTCGTTTGACCCCCGGTTCGCGGACGAATCTGTCGGCCCGTCGTGAGCACCAGAATCGGATCCGCCTGCGCCTCCGCTTCTCCTCCCGCCACCTGGCGCAATACCTGCTGGACTTCTTCGTCCGACAAGCTTCCTCGTCGATCGACAAGCGTCTTCAGTTGCGTTAGCACCTCCGTGGCTCGGGCAACCGCCTGCTCGGGACCGGCAATCCGGATCTGCCCTTCGCGATGCGTGATCTCGACGCCAAACAGTGTACGAATCTGTTTCACGTGTTGATCGTAGGCGCCGAACAGAGGCAGAACGGACTTGGCGCTGAGCAGCGAAATGGTCGCTTCGGTCATGCACTTTCCGGCGGACCTCTCCTGCCGCCGCATAAAACTCCTGAAGGGTCAAAGTTCTACCCTTTATAGTACTCCGCGCCCCGCCGACGAAACCCGAATCCCGACGCAAGGCATCTAAAGTCTTACCATTTAACGGTTTAAATCTTGCGATTGAATGACGTGGACGGAAGGATCGGTCCTCGTGGGCCCCGTCCATCGGACTTGACGGTCATCCTGCCGTCGCGAGCAAGCCGCTGATCCACCACGCGTAGCTGATCGGTACGGCGCCGAGCAGCGAGTCCACGATGTCGAGAACGCCGCCCAGACCAGGAAGCCACGGGCTGGAATCCTTGCATTGAGCGTCCCGCTTCAGCAGCGATTCGGCGAGGTCTCCCGCCATGCCGGCGAGAGCCAGCGAGCTGCCGTAGAGCAGGAACCAGACGATCGATCCACGCGGCGAATCGGGGCAGAGCCAGGGCAGAACGACCGCATGAACCAACCAGGCGGCAACCAACGCGCTCGCGATCCCTCCGATGGCACCCTCCACAGTCTTGCCGGGACTCAGCCGTGGCGCCAGCTTGTGACGGCCCAGTGACCGACCCACGAAATAGGCACCCGTGTCTGACAATTTCACGATCAGAATCGTGGAAATCAGGGCTACGAGTCCTAGCCGGTCGGCAGACCAGATTCGCAGGTGAATGAGCAGCGCAAGGGGGAGCCCGACGTAGCAGACGGCGAAGGTCCCTCCGGCTAACCGCTGGAGGGAATGGCCGGGCGCCTGATAACGCGACAACTCCGCAGCGAAGAGAACTCCCACCGCGACGACGATTCCGAACAGGATCCAACTGTGCTCGGACCCCGGAAAACGCGTCTTGTCGAGCCGCCAGACGACGGGAACCGCAGCGGATGCCAGCAGCACGAACACGGCCAGCAGATTCGCCCGCGCGGCCGTTGCCAGGCCGACTTTCTCCAAGAGCACCCCCACTTCGTGGCATGCCAAGATGCCAAACAGCAGCGCGATGGGGGTCAGCCAGATCCCTGGTCGGCCGCCATTCCATTGGTCATCCAACCACAGCAGCAGGAACAGCGGGAGCAGGATGGCCGCAGCAGCGGTCAGTCGCCAACGAAGCACAATCGTGGACCTCCGCTAGGAATTCAGCCCGCCGAAGCGACGGTCTCGCCGGGCAAAGTCCCGCATCGCCTCATGCAGATCCTCGACTTGAAACTCGGGCCAGCATTTGGGAGTGACCCACAGTTCGGCATAGCTGATCTGCCACAGCAGGAAATTGCTCACACGCATTTCCCCCGCGGTGCGAATCAGTAGATCCGGATCGGGCATCCCGGACGTGTACAGATACTGCGAAATCGTTGTCTCACTGATGTCGTCGGCCAAAACTTGGCCCTCGGCAACGTCGGATGCAATACGACGAACGGCATCGACCATCTCGGATCGACCACCGTAGTTGATTGCCAAACAAAGTCGCGTGCCCGTATTGGCGGAACTCATCTCGATCGTCTTGTCCATCTCGTTGAGGACGGAGGGCGGAATCCCATCCCGGCGGCCGATCACTCGAACCACGATGTTCTGACGCATGATCAGCGCGCGTTCTTCGATCATGTACTGTTCGAGCAGATGCATCAGAAAATCCAGCTCGTGCTGAGGACGTTTCCAGTTTTCGCTCGAGAGGCAGTACAGCGTCAATTGTCCGATCGATAATCGAGCACATTCCTCGACGGTGCGACGGACACTGGAAACACCGCGGCGATGGCCTTCGATACGAGGCAAGCCCTGGCGTTGGGCCCAACGACCATTGCCATCCATGATGATGGCGATGTGCTGAGGTCGATCGGCCGTGTCCAGATCGAAGTTGGCGGTCGCGTTCGTCGGCGATGGAGTCGACACGTTCGTGCCTTGTCAAACCTGAAGATTGGGGGTTCCGACCCCAAGACTAAGCCTTGACCACGGGCTCGTCAATCAGTCCGCTCACGGTCGTGGGTGCCAGCGGCACGTGAGTTCAGGATGTCGGCGAGCTCTGACCGTAGGTTGCGGCAAGTTGCGGATCCAGGAACAGCGTCTGCGCTCGATCGGGGCCGACCGACACGATTCCGACGGGGCGGCCAACGATCTCCCCAATTCGTTTCACATACGCGCGTGCATTCGCCGGCAGATCCTCTGGCCTGCGCAGTTGACTTACATCCTCCTCCCATCCCGGGAGGGACTCGTAAATCGGGACGGCACGCCGCAAATCATCGACGTGACTCGGGAAATTCTCCGTCCGTTTTCCGTCCACTTCATAGGCAACACAAACCTTGATACTTGGCAGCCCGGTCAACACGTCCATCATCATCAGCGAAAGCATATCGATTCCACTGAGACGCGCGGTGTAGCGAACGGCCACCGCGTCGAACCAGCCACAGCGTCGCGGACGACCGGTCGTTGTCCCATACTCGTGGCCTTGCTCGCGGATGTGGTCTCCATCGGGATTGTCCTGCTCCGTTGGAAACGGACCGCCTCCCACTCGTGTGCTGTACGCTTTGACAACACCGATCACCTGAGTGATCCACCGCCCCGGAACGCCAGAGCCCGAAGAAACGCCTACGCCCGAGCTGTTACTGCTGGTGACAAACGGATAGGTGCCATGATCAATGTCGAGCAGCGATCCCTGGGCCCCTTCGAACAGGAGTCGCTTGCCAGCATCCAATGCGTCCAGCAGCAAATGCGTCGTGTCGGCCACATGAGGTTTCAATTTCGCGGCGAAGTCTTGATACTGCTGGTGAATCTCGTCCGCATCCAGTTCGACCGGCTGCCCTCCATTCAAGCCTTGCAGCCAGACCTTCTTGGCCTCCGTAATCTCACGCACCTTTTGTGCGAAGTCGGGCCGAAAGAGGTCGCCAAAGCGAATCGCGAAGTTGCGACCGACTTTATCTCGATAGCAAGGACCGATTCCGCGGAGCGTTGTCCCGATGTTTTCGCCCTCGACCATCGTCGCATTCAGGATCCGGTCCTCCTCCAGATGCCAGGGGAACACCACGTGCGCACGTTCGCTGATGGCCAAGTTGTCTTCGACGGTGATGCCGCGATCCGTCAGAGACTTGATCTCCGCCAGAATCGTTGGAGGATTCAACACGACGCCCGGAGTAATCACATTTCGGACATGCGGATACAGAATGCCGCTGGGGATGTGATGGAGTTTGTATTTCTCGGACCCCACAACAACGGTGTGGCCCGCGTTGGCGCCCCCCTGGTAACGCACCACGTAATCAAATCTTGGCGTCAGCAGGTCGACGACCTTCCCCTTGGCTTCATCGCCCCATTGCAGTCCTACAACGCAGGTGCCTGGCACGGCGTTTACCCCTATTGCATCTTTGCAGTCGTCCGATTCGTCGCTCGGCAAACGAGCCAGTGTAGAGCCTGCCAAGCAGCGGAGCAAGGATGCCACCGGACGGGTCCGGCCGCGGGGTGCGCGACCGCTTCTGCCGACTTGCACTGCAGCCGGAAGATTCAACACGAGAATCAAGGGGGGGAAACCCCGTTGGACGGTCAGGGGCGGAGGAGCCGGAGATTGACGAACAAGGAGTTCCGATTGCTGAGGGGCGGGACCGGGGGCGGAGGAGATTTGCCGAGCTGGAATCTGGATCGGGGATCGAGGATCGGTTGCCGGCGGTGTTACCTTTCCGCGAGATCGACGCAGTGCGGCACGGCCGCAATCTGTAGCAGCCTGAACCTGCTGCAGCCTACAGCCTACAGCCTACAGCCTGCAAGCCTCCGCCCCTCCGAGTCGTCGGCATGCCCGCGCTCAGCCCGCGAACGGGTGCTTGGCGTTCTAGCCATGGGGAAACTGGCGACAGTACTCGTAAAGCGCCATCGCCGCCGCGGTGGCGACGTTGTAGCTGTGCGGCATCCCGTACACCGGAATCTCGACCACGTCGTGCAGCAGCCGCAACAGCTCATCCGATAAGCCCTCTCGCTCATGGCCGATCACCAGCACGGTGCGGCGGTAGAAACGATACTCGGGCAGACTTTGTGACCCACTCGCCTGTTCCAGCCCGACCACGCGGTAGTCCTGGTCTCGCAGACTGCGCAGCACGGGAGCGAGGCTCCGATGTCGTTCCACCCGTACGAATTGCAGTGCATCTCGGGCGATTCGCGGGTCAATCTTACTCTGTCCGCAGGCGATCACGCGTTCAACGCCGCAACATCCCGCCGTCCGCACGATCCGCGCCAAGTTGACGTTACTCCGCAAAGGCGGTAGGGCGAGCACGAGTTCACGAGCGCGCTCGAGACCTACCGGAGCCTTGTGACGTTCGTGTACGAATTCCGACATCCCCACTGCCTCAGCACGGCGGCATTCCTGGAACTTCAGCAACGGCTTTTCAACCGTCAGCGTTCCACCATTCCACTTGCGCGTCGAATGATCCCCCCCAAGGGGACATCGCCGTTGAGGATACGTCTGCCAGGATTCCGCCAAGATCGGAATGTAGCCGAAGTCGTGAGATTTCGGGAGGGTCCGGCGCTGGCCTGCGGATTCCTCACGAACTCGGCGACCGATCGCCGGGGGCTGGCAGAGATGCTTCGCTGTTCCGCGCCAGCAATCGCTGACAGGCGGTTTTCAGCAGCGCGTTCAGCCGATCAGGAACCAGATGATAGTAGTTGTGCTTCCCCTCTCGCCGGATCCGAATCAAACCTTTGCTCCGCAATAGCGCCAGGTGGTGGCTAACGGCCGGCTGACTCTGCTCGAGCTGCTCGCAGAGGGTACGCACGTTGATTTCGCCGCCCGGCATTAGTAAGGCGAGAACTTTCAGGCGAGTTTCGTCCGACAACAGGCGAAAAATCTCCGCAACGTCGCTCAGTCCACCTGTCGACAGCTCCGAATCCGTTGGCGCCTGACTCCACGGAGCAAGCAGATGATCTGCCCGCTTCTGAAAATGGGGATTCATTGATCCTTGCATCGAACCAGTCCTCATGTCGCGGCAGGACGACCGTCGCTAGGAAAGTCGACCATCTGTCCGAATCTGAATTCTCCGGCACCGCGCGCACGATGATCGGTAAGCGCGGAGTGCGACAAGCTGCGATTCGATTTCAGATTAAATCCGGATTCTTGCCAAGGAAGATCGCACAGAATGTGCGACGGATGAAGAACTCACCACCGCTTCCTGAGCAAACACCAATCCAGCGGTTCGGATACCTGCCACCATTTGCCCCAGGCGACTGGCCAACCGTGATTGTAGCGGATGCTGCACAATCCCGCCAGCAACCAGCCTGGCCGGCTCGAAGCCGTGGAGGCGGCGGAGGAGATTTTCGTTTCACGGCCAGTCGGAGGCGACGGTTTCTGTCGCGTGCCCACCGACGCCTTCGGCTTGCCGTGAAACGAGGTCCATGTACCCGCCCGTAATCATTCGTTTAACCCGCAGCCGCCAGGCGAGGTTTCGTTGAACCACGGGGCATCGCCCAGCGTGGAGCCGCACATCTCCTGAGTTTATGGCCCAATGCAGGGGTATCCACGGGAAGACCTCGCCTACGGCTACGGGTTAAACGAATCGTCACACCCGCCCCGCGTCACCGGCTCGGGCTTTCGTGACTGCCATCAGCGAATCGCGGCGTGTTGAATTCTTGAGGAACCGCGCGCGGAAGGAGTCCGATCGTGTCGCGTAAAGAAGTCGACCATCGCAAGCACGCGTTCTCGATCACTGCCCCAGGCCAGGTGGATGGTGGATAGTCTCGCGAGTAAAGAGTCGTCGCGACCAAAATGCAGGGTGATGCCATCTCGCAAGATTTCATAGCGAACAATTGATGGCCAAGGAATCAGGCGGCGCCGACCAAACCCGAACAGGCCAATCCCCTCGGCGGTAAGGCGATAGCGCATCGGTACCCAAAATCGCCAAGTTGCGATCACCAACACCAGGCCGGTCAGGAGTGTCATCGCGTAGCTTCCCGACAAGGAATAGGCGAGCGCGACGATCAGTCCCGTCGCCAGGACGTGGACAAGACTTCGCCAACCGTTCTGGACGAGGGGCCAATTGAACAGGAGTACCTCGGAGGGCACAGCGGGAATCGCCGAAGCATTCGGTGTCGAGGTGGCCGTGGAACCCATGCCCTCCATCGTAGCCTGACAACGGCCCGTCTGCACGTGCCCGTTTCGAAGATCTGTGCACGTCCGCTGCAGTCCGAATCAGGAAAGGCCGACTTGCACCCGGGAAGATCGCAGTCGTCCCAGATGATCTTGCTGCTTTCCGTGACTCCTGATACAAGCCACCGTCCGAAATGTCGGTCGTAACTCTGTCGGATCATCGGGAGCGAGGTCTCGTCTCCCGCAACGGTGATTTCTCTCATGGCAAGACGCAAGCAATCGATGAGTCAGCGGGCGGTGTCGGTGGCCACCACTGGTTTGCCGGGTCCGTTAAAGAGCATTTTGACAAGCCGCATCGGGGCTCCCCTCACCGTGATGGGTGTGCTGGGTCTGATGGCGACGGGTGTCGTTCAATTCGACTTATTGAACGGGCGTCCCAACGTATCGATTGACCGTCAGCGCGCTGCGGAGGTGAAACAGGACGTTGTCCAATATGTCGACCGAGTCGACGAACGGTTACCGGATGCGCTCCGCAACCGAATCACCGGTGAATCTGCCTACGGCCAGCGAGCGTATTCCGATTCGCCGCCGCAGTATCCCGCCGCGGCACCGCCCAGTTACGGCAACCAACCTGGTTATCCCCCGAGTTATCCGCCTGCGAGTTATCCGCCTGCCTATGCGGTCGAACCGAGCGATCCTGCCGGATCCCCGACTCCGCGGTATTCCGGGAGCACGCGGCGACTGACGCCGAATTCTCGCTTTACTCAGCCAAGGTAACAACTGCTTCCGCGACTTCATCGTTCCGCGGAAGTGGCGGCCGTCAACGCGTCGGCGTGGCAACTCTGGTAATCGCTCGCCGCAGTGCGGACAGCGCGTCACTCTGGATTCCTTGGATGCTGGAAGTTCTTGGGGAGCATCGCCTTGATGCAATCCACAATCCGATCCTCCATCGCCGGCTGAAAAGCCTGCGGGCGTCCCAGGGTCAGCAGATAGCTCACGCTGTTGTCGACCTCATATCCGCCCTCCTGGATCAGTCGCTTGGACACGATATATCCAGAAACATCTTGTGCGTAGGCGGTGATCCATAGTCGCTTGGCATCGAGCTCGCGCTGCAATCGCAGCGTGTAGTCGACCACGACTTCGTCCGACAGAAACACCATCGCCAGATCATCACCGAACGTCCAAGTGACGATCCGATACGGCCGGAACTTGGGAATCGGTTCGCCTTGATCGAGCATCGACACAAGCCGCTGAATCGCGTAGGAACGCGGTGCCGCCTGACGGACCTCCTCGGGATCGAAATCCTGTGCGGGCGGAAGCTGCAGAATCGTTTGGGCGGCAGACAGATGAGGGTCAATGGGTCTCCACGAGCCCGACATCATCCGTTTGACCTCGTCGGCCACCGCGCGACCATGCTGTTGGCAGAGATCGACCGTACCGTGTGGGCAGGGATCCGAATCCGCTCCACAACCGATCGAAATCAAAGCCACGACACCCGGTTGGTCCGACTCGATCTCCTGCTGTGCGCAACCGGCCCAATCGCCGTGGATCTGCGGGAAGTCGCCGCGCAGTGTCGTGTTGTGACAGGCGTAATTGATCAGCACGGCCGCCAGACTGCCGTCTTCGCGCGAAACCTTCAACACCGGCAGGCGATGGTCCGCCGGTGCTTCCGGAACGGCACCAAAACCCGCCCATTTTCCCTCCTTGAGGACACGTCGATTCGCGGCGAAATCGACGGAACCAAAAGCGAGCTCCAAACGGCTAGGTTGTCGTGCTGCGAGCGCCGAGTTCACGACGGTGACCAGGTCATTCGTCAACTTTTCTGCATAGCGTTCCAAGTGTGCTCGCTCTTCGCCTTCCATCGTTCGCATGCCCTTCAGGTCGGGCGCCGAGTGTGAATGCGAATTGCAGAGCACGAATCGTTCGGCAGCAAGTTCTGTTTCCTGCGAAATGCGACGATAAACCTCCAAGCGAAGATCCTCGGGCACGGCACCGCAATCGACTGTCAACAACACGGCCGGCCCGGCACCCGAATTGTCACCGAAGGCCAGGGCCTTGGCTGTCAATCGCCCGGCAATGCCTGAAGATTCTGCCGTTCTTGCTGCGTAGCCATACATGCGTACCGGGGTTTCCGGAGTGATGTCGATTCGCGCGACACCGACCGGAAGGAGGTCGGCAGCCCAGACGAGTTCGGTCAAGAACAGAAACAGGACAAGCGCGGAGCAGCAGGGCCGCAACCCAGAGTAGCCTGTAGTCTGTAGCCTGTAGTCTGTAGCCTGCAGTCTGCAGCCTGTAAGAGTCGCTTCCGTTGGTCGTTCGCTTTCTTGCCGAGAGAACAACATATTCACCGTTCGCAGTG
>CAZFWV010000122.1:0-17442 GCA_964522605.1 uncultured Pirellulaceae bacterium | reverse complement strand
GAGCCGTGGGGCGTCCTACATAACAGGAGCCTCGCCCTCCCGAACAGCAGTTTTTGAAACCGCCTCTAGGATTCTGTATCCGATGTTCCAACGGGTAGACTCATTTCGCGCAGGACTCCGATCGTGTTCTCACTGAAGATCAAGCAGGCGGAGACCGCATTGAGCGAAGGACGGCTGGACGAAGCGTATCAGCTGCTGAGCGATCCGGACGTACGGTCTCATCGGCGGGGACAGGCCCTGATTACGCAGGTGACCGATCGATTGCATCACCGGATCGAGCAGCATTTGCAGCAATCTCAGTTTGAGGCGGCGTTGCAGGATTGTCACCGGGCCCTTGCACTGGCGGGCAATCTGCCGGAGTTGGAACAACTGCGTGCGACGGCTGCGGATCAACTGCAGCGAGAACAACGTCAGCAGGCGCAGGAACGCGAGCTGCTGCTTGCTGCGCGTCGGTGTGTCGCCGAGGGTGAGTTCTCGCTGGGGCAGGAGCTGTGTGGTCGATTGCCTGAAGAAGCTCCCCAGCGCGCTGAATTGTCGGCACGGATCCACCAGCAGCGGCAGGCGGTTGAGTCAGCGCTCGCTCGCGCGCAACAGGCGTGGCATCGACAGGCGATGCACGAAACGGTGGCAGCTCTCCGCGAGCTCCATCGACTCGCGCCACAGCATCAGGCCTTGCATGGTCTCAGAACGGACGTACTGAATTCGCTCTGCGCGGAAGCACGTCAGGCGATCCAACAGGGGCAGTGTTCCCGCGCGGATGCCCTGCTGCAATTGGCAGTTTCGCTGGACCAGGAAGATCTGCAAGTCACCGATACGGTGGCACTGCTTCGTCGCGGTCAACGTGCGGCGCAACAGATTGAAGCGAGTGATTTCGGCGCCGCGTGGGAATCGCTGCGGGTCCTGGGCCAGTTGCTGCCAGGAAGTGTCTGGATCGAGGACGCGTTACATTGGGCGCAGCAGGCCCAGGAGGCGCGGCAGGCACTGCGCGGATGTCCATTATTCGCGCTATCCGGTCGCCCGAATTCCACACCTATGGAGCAGCAGAAGCGGGAGGTTTGCTCGGTGCGTTCCTTGGCGGGTTACTCGCTCGGGGCGCCGAATGCGATCGCGCCGGCACGTTTCCTGCTCCAGGTGGACGGCGCGGGACGCTTTCTTGTACACCGTCCGTCCGCCATCCGACTGGGATCTCCACGCGATGCATCTCCCGTGGATATTGACTGGAGTGGTACGGAACTGGAACAACCACTCGTTCTGGAACGCATGGAGGAAGACTATTTTTTGCGAAGTGCACAGCCGGTGCGCGTCAATGGAAAACAGGTCACCTCGGCGTTGCTGAAGGATGGGGACCGGCTATTTATCGGATCGCGCGGCGCGATGAAATTCGTGTTGCCCTGTGCCGCGAGCCACTCGGCCGTGCTGCAGTTTTCCGGGATTCGTTTGCATCCGCCCGATGCGCGCGGTGTAATTCTAATGGATGAAGCCATCGTGATTGCACCAACGCAACAGGCCCATATTCGCGTGCGGGATTTGCCTCGCGGCTTTGTGCTCTTTCATCGACAGGAACGTTTGTGGATTCGTCACCTTGACGGAAGCGACGGACAGGAATCGCCGCGCGAAGTACGACTTGGCGACCCTGTGGCACTCGGCTCGGCCTCCCTGGTCGTGATCCCCGCCGCGGACTGAAGATTCAAAAAAGGCTGGGAACGATGCCTGCGTTCAAATATCAGCAAGGCGACCGACCGCTCGAGGGATACACGATCGAATATGGACTCGGTCGGGGCGGATTTGGCGAAGTCTACTTCGCAGTCAGTGACTCGGGACGTCAGGTCGCCCTGAAGGCGGTCCAGAATTATGAAGAGGTGGAGCTGCGCGGCATTCGTCATTGCATGAATCTGAAGAGCCCGCACCTGGTCACGATCTTCGACCTGAAATTCAATGACCGTGGTGAGCCCTTTGTGATTATGGAATATGTATCCGGCCCGTCGTTGCGCGGACTGCTGGACGAAGCACCACAGGGTCTGGGGGAGACGAAATCCGCCTTCTTTCTTCAAGAGATGGCGAAAGGGCTGACCTATCTGCACGATCAGGGCATCGTGCATCGTGACCTCAAACCACATAACGTGTTCTATGAGGATGGCTTCGTCAAAATCGGCGACTACAGCCTCAGCAAAGCCCTCACGGCAAGTCACCGGAGCGGCCACACCGTGACCGTGGGCACCGTTCACTACATGGCACCCGAAATCAGTATGGGGCGCTACGATGAGCGAGTCGACATCTACGCGATGGGGATCATTCTCTACGAGATGCTGACCGGGCAGCCCCCCTTCACGGGACAGACGATGGGTGAAGTGTTGATGAAGCACATCACCGGGGAAGTCGATCTGCAGGGAGTTGAAGAACCGTTCGCGGGCACCATTCGCAAGGCGCTGGCCAAGAATCCCGACGAGCGATTCGGCTCCGCCGCCGAGATGGCAGCTTCCGTGTTCGGTGCGCGGCATGTGCAGGACAGTGTCGCCGAGTTCAATCCGCAACACCTTTCCCTTGTCGCCGCGCGTGTGGGCGCCAAAGTCCAGGCGGCAACCGCGGCCACGTTGGCTCATGCTGCAACGCCGACTCCGGCACAGGCGAGTACGCGAAAAGATCCTCCCATTCGCGACATCGACCCGGACATACCAAGCGTGCCCTATTTGGCGGGGCGATCCTTCGGACTGTTGGCCAAACACACCGGGTTAATGCCGCGGCGAACCGCGGCGGCGGACGCGAGCTTCGACCCGATCGATCACCAACAACGGATCACGTTGACGCTGTTCTGTATTCTCGCGATCGCGGTTGGTTGTGGCCTGCTCGCCTCCGGCGGGTTTTCCACCTCGGCGATTCAAGTGGGAATTTGGACCTTGGGAACGATTGGCGGCGGAGCAATGGGAATCCTGGTGGCCAGTCGTTGGTTCGGCCCCACGCTGGCGGCCGAATCGGGCTTGGTAAGTCGGATCATTTTGACAACCGCTTGCTGGCTGGGCGGCTGGATCGGTCTGTTGATCCTGAGTCCGTTTTCGGCCATCCTCGGAAAGTCGGGCTCGGCACTCCCCGGGGGCCACGGGGTCTCACCCCTGATCTGGGCCACGTTCCTGCCGCTGTTGATGCTCGACCTTCGACAGTTCCTCGCCGCAGGTCGCCGTCAGCGAGTCGTACTCGGCCCAGCCCTCTTGACCGGTTTCGTCGGCTGCCTGATCAGCCTGTTCCTGGGTGCCAATCCCGTGTTCCCGCTGGCCGTGGCAGCCGGTGTTGTGCTAGCAATCCAGGTCGCCAGTCCATTTGCTGGCCGGTCCGCACGGCGTCGTGGATCGCCGTTTGCCGGGGAGCCGTTTACGGACCTTGCGCCGCACTCAGCCGAACCGGCGGTGCTCGTCTCAGACGCAGTCCCCGCCGCGGCTTCTCCGCAACCAAGTGAATCTGCGGCGGGAGCCGATGCGTCTCCCGAGAGAATTTCGTCGCGCAATCGAACGATCGCCTTGATCCTGGCAATCGGCCCGGCATTCGCCGGGATCTGTGGTCTCCAGCGCTTGTATGTGGGAAAGGTCTGGACCGGCTTGCTGTACTTGATCACCGCGGGGCTGTTTGGCATTGGCCAAGTGATCGACATCGTCCTGATTGCGGTTGGCCAGTTCGAAGACGATCAAGATCGCCCGTTGACCTTGTGGGAAGGTGGGTCCGTCGTCGGCAGTAGCTCCTCACAGCCGGTCAACTCCTGGTCCTCCATTCCGGCGACACGGCAGTGGGGCACGCTGTTGGCAAATGTGCTCGGAATTCTGCTCTTGCTGGCCGCCTGCCTGGTGGGTCTGTTTTCGGCGATGCGAATTCCGGAAGCGATCGCTGCATGGGAACAGATGGAGTTGTTGGACACTACGTTCGCCCATGATTTGGAACAATGGTTGGGCACTGGGAATTGGCAGCGGCTGGTCACGCGTCTGGGGACGATTGGCTCGCTGTCGCTTTTCCTTTCGGGGATCGCAGTTTTGCTCTTGGCACGACGCTCGGCCGGGGCCTGGCATATGATGCGCGCGATCCTGGGCAGTGCCTGCTGTTTGGCAACGATCGGGATGTTTGCGTCGAGTTTTCGCCTGATCGATTGGCCCCGACTCGCGAACCTTGTTGCCGCGGGCCAAATCGGGACCGCCATGGACGCAGTGATCACCAATCAGTTCCTGGTGATCTATCTGTGTGCCGGAGTTCTTCTTCTGACGGGACTATTAGTTTTGTGTTGGCCGCCGAAACGAGCCTCCGTTTCTGCCTCTGCCGCCCAGAAAATGGAGGAAGTGATGCGATGAACACAGCCCTTCTGCTGCTCGGCATGATGCGGACGGTTCCCATCGTTTTCTTGGGGATGCTCTTGTTCGTCGTCCTATTTCTGACTGTGGTGATCACCGTTTTGGCCCGTCGCGACAAATCGGGACTGGGTCTGGGACTGACGCTGATGGGCGTCTTCATCTCGCTGCTCGGCCTGGCCTTCTCCGGCATCTTCTTCCTCCGCAGCAGTCCAACCGTCGAGTACTCCAAGTCGATGGAGACGGGGCGTGCCTACGGTCCTGCTCCTCCAGTTCCGCCCTCTCCACCGGTGGAGGGCCCGTTCGACGTGAATTCGTCGGAAATCCCGTCCCCGACACCTGTTGTGAATCGTGCTGTCGACTCCAGCTCACCAAGCCGCCCCTGGGATCCGTGGGATGATGTCGTCGAGGAGACGTTTCGCGCCGATGTTTACTGCTCCGTCGCCAGTGCCGAACGTGCGTTGGTACGGGAATGCCTCAACGAACTGGGCCCGCATCTCGCCGAGACACCCGAAACAGTCTACGTGGTCGTCAATCCGGTCGTCGCCTCGCAGAAGCCGTGGCTCGGGGCCAATGTGGACGACGTGATTCGTGATTCGCTTCCCCTGACCAAGGTACAACACCCCATCGGCAACCCCAATTCACCAAACCCCGAGAATGGGATCGTCTTGGTCTTCGATCTTCCCGAGTTTCAGCTCGCCGACAACAATGGCTTGGGAACGCAATCATCGGGCACCGTCAGCCTGAAGGGTACGTACGGAGATCATGTTTTCGAGGGCACCAAACGGTTTACGGAGAAGCTCTGGGTCAACCGTTTTGGCGAGTTCGTCAATCAACATCCGCGCCGCACCCTGATGCGGGCCAATTGCCGCTCGTTCGCCACGGATGAAGTCACCGCGTACGAAGATGCCGTCGACGTGGCGGTCGAGATCCTGCTGCCGCGAGCGATGGCACTGCTGGCCGCTCAACCGGGGGGACACACGACGGGCGCTGGCGCCCAGGCGGCCGTTCGACAGCAGTTGCGGGCGGGGATCGAACACGACAGCTTAATCGCAGATCAATTCGTTCAACAGCTGGATGGCAGCTCCGGCACCGTCTGGCGGGCCGCACTGCTGCTCGATTATCAGCCGGGCCAACTCGCTCAGCTGGCTCATCTGGGGCGGGCCGTCTCAGAGACGGAGCAGCAAAACCGTATCGTCACGGGCCTGGCCGTCGCCCTGATGTTCGGTCTGGTCGTCGCTTTGTATCTTGTGGTGAATGAATTGACAAAGGGCTACTTTGTCTGGAATCTGCGCGCGGCCGCGATGCTGGCCCTGTTGAGTATTGTGGTCGCCGTATGTTGGTGGATCCGTTGAGCGTTCTGTGCTCCCGAAATGACTCGCTTCAGCGCAGCAGAAGAATTCCTGGTGGACAAGGTCCGTCAGGGCGATGCGGAAGCTTGGCAGCAACTCGTGGCCCGTTTCCAGGGTCGCCTGGTCGCCTATGCGCGCCGTGAACTGCCGGACGATGCGGACGCTGATGATGTAGTGCAGGAGACGTTCCTCGGAATGCTGCAGACGCTGCCAGGCTTTCGTGGCGAGGCGAGCCTCGAGACGCTGCTGTTTCGCATTCTTCGACGCCGGATCGCAGAGTTCTTTCGACGCCGCGGTCGGCAGACCGATCGCAGCCTGGCCCAACCGTTCCCATCGGTCCATGCCCCAACATGCCCCCCAGAAATCCCTTCACCGATCCAGCCCGCCAGCTGGTACGCCCGAGGTCAGGAAGAGCGGACGGATCTGCGTGCCGCCCTATCGGCGGCCATTCACCAAGTCGTCAGCCAACTGCAAAATCCGCCTCAATTCGAGCAACTCCAGCTGATCGAACTGCTGCTCGGCAGCCAGCGACGCAACAAAGAAATTGCGGAACTGCTCGGGCTGGACGAGAAACAGGTCGCGCTGCGAAAGCATCGCCTGATCCGTCGGCTGGCCGAACAAGTCACTCAAGACTTGGCTCGAGACACCACCGTCGAGCAATCCGAATCGTTTGACAACTTGCTCGGTGAGACCTGGGCCGATGAGCGTCCGACCTGCCCGAAACGGAGCACGCTGGGAAAATATCTGCTCGGCACCCTGGACCCAGCTTGGACAGCGTACATCAAATTCCACCTGCAGCAGGTCGCCTGCCCTTTCTGTCGCGCTAATCTGCACGATCTGCAGCGCGATGCGGACCGGAGCGGTGATGCGGCGGCAACCTCACGCATCCTGCGCTCGACGATCGGCTTTTTTCGACCCGAATAGTCGCCTGTTCGCACCTTGCCCGGAAACACGCCCCCGCCTTGCAGAGCCCACCACGCCAGGGAGCAGTCGCACTTCGACACGAAACGGAGGAAACATCCGCACGCTGGAGTGCGCAGATCTGTCGTGTTAAGGAAAATCCACCGCCACTCTGCTTACCCCGACTTGACACATAACCTAGATTTGGGCGGACAGGGCAGCTATGCACACGGTCCGCGCTCGATGCGTAGAAGAGAAGAGGGCTTTCCGGATTTCGACGCGCGCGAGACCCTTGGTCCTGGGACCTGGATTCTCTAAAGTGTCTTGGAAAGCCGGGACGGTCCGGCGGTCCGCCAGGGCAAAATTGGACGCGTGCTCGGCGTGGCTCGGTCGGGGAATTCCGGGGTTCAACCAACCGGAGGATTCACAAGCACCGCGGAAGATCGGGAGTGATCAAGTTGAAAATTCTGTTGGCAAGCAGCGAAGTGATCCCATTCGCCAAAACCGGCGGGCTCGCCGACGTTTGTGGATCTCTGCCACGTGAACTCGCGAAACTCGGGCACGACGTCACCGTCATGATGCCCGCGTATCGAAAAGCCCTGCAATCCGGTCAGCCGATTACGGATCCGGGAATCCGTCTGCCGATCCCGATCGGTAACAAATTGGTCCACGGTCGACTCCTCCGCAGTGAATTGCCCGGCAGCAACGTTCCGGTCTATCTGGTTGATCAACCCGGCTATTTCGACCGCCCCGAGCTCTATCGAGAATCTGGAGAAGATTACAAGGACAATTGCGAGCGATTTGTGTTCTTCTGCCGCGCGGTGATGGAGAGCATTCGACTGCTGGAACTCGAGGTCGATCTGATCCACGCGAATGACTGGCAGACCGGATTGCTGCCCGCCTACCAAAAGATCGAGTACGAGAACGCGCCGGGTTACGAGCAGATTGCTACACTGCTGACGATTCACAACCTGGCCTATCAGGGGCAATTCTGGCATTGGGACATGTTGTTGACCGGCCTGGATTGGAAATACTTCAACTGGCACCAGATGGAGTTTTACGGGCAGCTGAACTTGCTCAAGACGGGACTTGTGTTCGCTGATTCGATCAACACGGTAAGTCCCCGATACGCCGAAGAGATTCAGCAGGCCCCGCTCGGTTGTGGCCTGGAGGATGTTCTGCATTATCGACGCCACATCCTTTCCGGAATCATCAACGGTGTCGACTACGACCTCTGGAATCCGGCGACCGATCACTATTTGCCGGCCCATTATCACTCCGACGATTGGCAGACGGGCAAGTCACGTTGCAAGGCCGTGCTGCAGCAGGAATTGGGTCTGCCTCCGCACCCCCAGGCTCCCGTCGTCGGGATCATTGGACGATTGGCCGAACAGAAGGGTCTGGATCTGATCGCGCGGATCATCAAGCCCTGGGTCAGCTCGATGGATGTCCAGTGGGCCGTGCTCGGCACCGGAGAACCGCAGTATCACGAACTCCTTCGAAGTCTCGCAGCGGAGCACCCGGACAAGGTCGCCGCGCGGCTTGAGTTCTCGGATCGGCTGGCTCACCTGATTGAAGCCGGTGCGGACATGTTCCTGATGCCCAGCCGCTACGAACCGTGCGGGTTGAATCAACTGTACAGTCTGAAGTATGGTACGGTGCCGATCGTGCACGCGACGGGTGGATTGGCGGATACGATTGCCGACGCGACTGCTGAGAACTTGGCATCCGGACGAGCCAATGGGTTTTCCTTCGATGTCTATGAGGCCGCCGCCCTCGAGAAGGCACTCGAGCGGGCGTGTGATGCGTTTCGCCACAATCGCCCGATGTGGCAACAACTGGTCACGACGGGTATGAAGCAGGATTGGTCCTGGGCTGAGAGCGCCCGCAAGTATGTACAGCTCTACGAATCCACCGTCGCTCGAGTCCAGCACGCGGTCTGCGCCTGAATTCCGTCAGGACCCCGTAACCGGACAGTGGGTTGTCATCGCCGTCGATCGCGCTCAGCGACCTCAGGCAAAACTCGCCGCGGTGGCAGACTCCAATCGCGATCCCAACTGTCCGTTCTGCCGCGGGCAGGAACACGAAACACCCCCGGCGGTCGCCGTCTATTCTCGCGATTGTCCCCCGCTCTCGCCACAGGATTGGCAGTTGCGGGTCGTGCCAAACCTGTACCCCGCCCTGTCCCGCCACGGCGATCCGATCGCCGCTGGACAGTCGCAGAGTTCTCCCATTGTGGCCCATGGTTGGCACGAAGTGGTCATCGAATCCCCCGACCACCTGCAGCGGCTGACCGAGCTGCAGCCGGATCAGGTCGCTCTGGTGTTACAGGCCTATCAGGAGCGTTTCCAGGTCTACGCCGCAGATCCGACGATCCGGTGTGCCATCGCCTTCAAGAACTGCGGCCGGGATGCCGGGATGTCGCTGGAACATATCCATAGTCAACTCGTCGCCTTGCCATTCGTTCCTTCCGTCTTGGCCGCGGAGTTGGCTGGGGCGGCCGCATTTCATTCGCGCCATGAGGGCTGCGTCTTCTGCCACCTGACGGAAGACGAAGAGCGGCAGCAAATTCGCTTGGTCAACCAGACGGATCACTTTCTGGCCCTCTGCCCCTATGCCAGCCGGGTTCCCTTCGAAATCTGGGTGCTTCCGCGCCAACACCGGGCTCGATTTGAGCGGCTTCCGGTCGGTTTGCGGCGGGAGTTGGCCGAACTTCTGCGGGATGTCCTGCGACGTTTGGAGGAATCTTTAGCCCACCCTGCCTACAATTACGTCGTCCATACGTGCCCATTTGACACGCGGTCGGAAGACCACTATCACTGGCATTTTGAGATCATTCCGCGCATCGCTCATCTCGCGGGTCTCGAGTGGGGAACGGGTGTGTACGTGAACATTGTGTCACCCGAGGCGGCCGCTCACACTCTGCGCAGCGCACAGCGAGGTTAATGAACAGCGAAGCAAATTCGATCAGAAAAACTAGCTAAGCAAGGAAAGAATGCCGATTTAGGACTACTGCACCAACTTGCCATTGTGCAGCGAATCAAGTCGCTGTTGCAGAGTCGTTTGGTGCATCGCTGCAACACCGAGCACACGGGCCACGAAGGCGCTTGGCTGCAGTCACGTTCGCATGCGACCGCGTTCCGTCGCATGCCGTCCGCCGTTTCAAAACCACTGACTTCGATCGACGACGACGATGAATCATCCGCTCTACTTCTGCCTCGCCTTGCACAATCACCAGCCTGTCGGCAACTTCGACGGTGTCTTCGAACAGGCTTACCAAGACAGCTATTTACCTTTCCTGGATGTCTTTGAGCGTTACTCGGCACTCAAGCTGTCGCTCCACACGAGCGGTCCGCTGCTGGAATGGCTCGACGCCCACCACCCTGATTACGTCGACCGTCTGGCGGCGCTGGTGACGGCAGGTCGCCTGGAGATCATTGGCGGTGCGTTCTATGAGCCGATTCTGACGATGATTCCTCCGCGGGATCGCGTCGGGCAGATTCGCGACTACACACGATGGCTCGAATCGCGACTAGGTGCCGAGATCCGCGGAATCTGGATGCCCGAACGGGTTTGGGAGCAGAATCTGACGAGTGACCTGCAGGCGGCGCAGATTGAATACACACTGCTCGACGATTTTCACTTTAAGACCGCCGGGCTGAGCGAAGATCCGTTGCACGGATATTACCTGACCGAAGACAACGGAAACGTGCTGCGACTCTTTCCGGGCAACGAGCGTCTTCGATATCTGATCCCGTTTGCACAGCCCCACGAAACGATCGACTTCCTGCGCGGCATCCTCGAACGCAATCCGGGAACGATCATGGTCTTTGGCGATGACGGAGAGAAATTTGGGACGTGGCCCGAGACGAAGAAGCACGTCTATGAGGACGGGTGGCTGGCGCGGTTCTTCGATCTCCTGTCGGAGAATCAGGAGTGGTTGCACACGATCACCTTGTCCGAGGCGCTGCAAGTCGCACCGCCGGAAGGCCGCATCTATCTGCCGGAAGGCAGCTATCGCGAAATGACCGAATGGGCCCTGCCCGTTGCCCGCCAACTGCAGTATGAGGATCTGGTCCACGACATTCAAAATGATCCTCGTTGGCCTGTCCTGCGCCAGTTTGTCCGCGGAGGATACTGGCGGAACTTCAAGGTGAAGTACCCCGAGACGAATGAAATGTATTCGCGGATGATGATGGTCAGCCAGCGACTACAACAATGCCGCGAGCAGGGCATCTCGGATGAGGCCTTGGAGAATGCGCGCCGGGAGCTTTACCGGGGACAATGCAATTGCAGCTACTGGCACGGCGCTTTCGGTGGCTGCTACTTACCCCACTTGCGAAACGCCGTTTACAACCACCTGATCGCGGCGGACAACCTGTTGGATCAAGTTGCGGGCAAACCGGAACAGTGGGTCGAGGCCACCGCCGGCGACTTCAACTTTGACGCGCGCCCTGAGATTCAGTTGCGGAACAATCGGTTACTCTGCCTGTTGGCACCGTCGTACGGCGGTCATCTGTATGAGTTGGATGTACGCTCGATCTGCCATAATCTGGGAGCGACGTTGAATCGGCGTCCCGAGGCCTACCACCGTAAGATTCTGTCCGAACATCGTTCCAATGGCCAGGAAGTCGCCAGTATTCACGACCGGATTGTCTTCAAACAGGCCGATCTCGACAAACGAATTCAGTACGATATGTATCCACGAAAATCACTCGTGGATCATTTCTTCGGCGAGAACGCGGACCTGGAATCCTTCGCACATGGCACGACGCAGGAACTCGGAGATTTCGTTCTCGGCGTGTATGAGAGCCGCTTGCGCAGAAATCCGGATCGCATTCAAGCACAGCTTTCCCGTTCCGGACACGTGGCGGATCATGCCGTCCAGGTAACGAAGGCGATCACCCTGGAAGCCGGAAGTTCGATGCTCGAAATCGCCTACCTGCTGGAAGGGCTGCCGACGGACACGGAATTGCACTTCGGATGCGAGCTGAACTTTGCCGGGCTGCCGGCGGGAGCAGACGACCGTTACTTTTCGTCCGGTTCCCAGCGACTGGGCCAACTAGGACAGCGACTGGACCTTTCCGACGTCCAGGAGTTGGGCCTGACCGATGAATGGCTCGGACTGACGCTGCAGCTGAACCTGGATCGCCCCACGAACTTCTGGACCTGCCCGGTGGAAACGGTCAGTCAGTCAGAAGGCGGTTTTGAGTTGGTCCACCAAGCCGTGACGGTGGTCCCCCACTGGCGAGTCCGCGCGGATCAAAACGGTTGCTGGACGGTCACGTTGCGACTGGGCATCGATACTCGAATGGCGGAGAGTCGCATGGAACCAGCCGCCGTGGCAATGAGCTAATGCGACGCGAGTGAAATCCAATCCACCGCGTCCAGGGCGGTTTCGTCCTGCCACGCCACGTGTGCCAAGACGGGCGGTACGCAGCGGTCGGCCAACTCTTGCCCGTTCGAAGCAAGGCTCGGATCGTCTTCTCGTGGGCGACGGTCATTCAGCACAACCCCGGCCACGGGGATTCCGTCGCGGAACGTGGCGGCTGTGATCAACGTTTGAAGCGTCTGGTTGATGACTCCGATTTGATTCGGTGCAACAACCACGAGCGGATATCCGATCTCGAGTGCGACATCCGCCACGTACGTTTGCTCCCCCAACGGAGACATCAGCCCACCAGCTCCCTCGACGATCACGAAATCAAACCCACTCCAGGCCTCCAATCCGCGCAATAAGAGCTCCTCATCGAGCGTCTTCCCTTCGG
The DNA here is from genome assembly GCA_964522605.1 of uncultured Pirellulaceae bacterium. Taxonomy (GTDB): domain Bacteria; phylum Planctomycetota; class Planctomycetia; order Pirellulales; family Pirellulaceae; genus CAVZLD01. The sequence goes on along the minus strand of CAZFWV010000122.1, from coordinate 5,100 downwards.
CTCGAGCAGCCAGATGCGGAGCCAATGGAGCGGCAAAAACCTGGGGGCAAACGGCTTCGATCGTCTGAGGACATCCGGCCGCCTCCCACAGCTGGCGCGCGTCTTCGTTCTCCAGTCGCCCATCGCGCCAAGTCGATCCACTGGCTGCCGGCTTATAAACTCCGACGCGAACTCCCGCCCGGCGCAGAGCCCGAGCGATGCGGATGGCGACGTAGGTCTTCCCCACCTCGGTGTCGGTGCCCGTTATGAATAATCCACGATCCGGTTTGCGATTCATTTCGCTTAGGGTACCATCACACGGTCGAAGAATGAACTGCCAGGCGGCAGGGCCGCAGCCAAAAAGAGAACCTAATTGATGAATGACTCCGGGAAAATGACCGACTCGGTTCGCGTGGCCCTTGTTCAGATGACGTGTGAGTCGGAACCGCAGAAGAACGTGGACCGAGCCATCGACTCGATCCGGACGGCCGCGGAGCAGGGAGCCGACATCGTTTGCCTGCAGGAGCTGTTCGCCAGCCTCTATCCGTGTCAGAGCGAAGACCACCGTCATTTCGATCTGGCGGAATCCATTCCTGGCCCAACCAGTGAACGTTTGGCACAAACCGCCGCGGAGAACCAGGTGGTGATTGTCAGTTCACTCTTTGAACGGCGTGCTCCCGGCTTATTTCATAACACGGCCGTCGTGTTTGACGCAGACGGTTCGATGGCCGGCGTCTATCGAAAGATGCACATTCCGGACGACCCCAATTACTACGAGAAGTTCTATTTCACGCCCGGCGATTTGGGATTCCGCAGTATCGCGACCCGAAAGGGAACACTGGGGGTCTGCGTCTGCTGGGACCAGTGGTTCCCCGAGGCCGCTCGTCTGACGGCTCTGGCCGGAGCCCAGATTCTGTTCTATCCCACGGCGATCGGCTGGCTGCTGGAAGAGAAAGACGAGTTTGGTCGCAGCCAGCACTCGGCCTGGGAAACGATGATGCGCAGCCATGCGATCGCGAATGGAGTATTCGTCGCGGCGCCGAATCGCGTTGGTCGCGAGGGACAGATTGAATTCTGGGGCGCGTCGTTTGTCAGCGACCCAAACGGGAATGTGCTCGCCCGCGCGAGTCATCAGGAGGAGCAATTATTGCTCGTCGACTGCCCGCTCGCCCAGATTGAAGTCGTCCGCACCCATTGGCCGTTTCTGCGAGATCGACGGATCGACGCGTATCAAGGAATCCTCAAACGGTATGGCGACCATGACCTTCCCTGAAACACCGCGGCAACTCGGCTACCGCTGGCCAGCCGAATGGGAGCCGCATCGGGCAACGTGGCTTGTCTGGCCGCGCAACCCAGACACGTGGCCGGGTGGACTCGATGCCGCAAGGCGACAATTCGCGCACTTCGCCACCACAGTCGCTCGGTTTGAGCCCGTGCAGCTGCTCGTAGAACCCGGCGCCGTCTGGGAATCAGCCGAGCAGATCCTGGGAAACCATCCTCAAATCCAGTGGCACGCCATCGCAACGAACGATTCCTGGATCCGCGACCACGGCCCCACTTTCCTCGGCTCTGATCATTCCCTTCCCAATGCCCTGGTCGACTGGGGCTATAACGCCTGGGGCAATAAGTATCCCCCCTTCGATCTAGACAATGCGGTGCCGCAGCGGATCGCGACGATCACCGGTCGCCGAAGATTCGTCGCTGATATGGTGCTGGAAGGTGGCTCCGTGGACGGCAATGGAGAGGGCATTCTGCTGACGACAGAATCGTGCCTGCTCCATCCTGGCCGGAACCCCCACCTCGATCGAGCGACGATTGAACAGCGTTTGCGTGATCTTCTGTGTGTGCAGCAGATCATCTGGCTGACCGGCGAAATCCCAGGGGATGACACGGATGGCCATATCGATCAGATCGCACGGTTTATCAATCCGACCACGGTCGTCGCGGTCGAGGATCCAGACGGGCGGATGTTCGCTGAGAACCACACACGATTGACCGCCCGCGACGGCCATCCACCGCTGGAAGTCCTTCCCTTGCCGTGGCCGTCACCGAAGTACCACGGCGATCAGCGATTACCGACCAGTTACGCCAACTTCTACATCGTCAACGGGGGCGTGATTGTCCCAACATTCGAGGACCCGTGCGATCAAGCGGCATGTGAGCTGCTGGCCCACTGTTTTCCGGATCGGGAGATTGTCCCGCTTCCGGCGACGGCACTCGCCCTGGGCTTGGGCGCCTTTCACTGCCTCAGCCAGCAGGAGCCACGGTAATCAACTCAGGCAGGTTCGCCACAAAGCGGCGAGTCACTCCGACGCTGCGCACGGATCCGGACATAGGGTGCGGCATAGCAACTGCGCTGGGCAAACGAACCGATCGGAGCCTGCGGGTGTGCATGACAGGGTTCTGTCACATCGGTAATCAAAAAACCGCAGCGGCACAAATCCCCCAGAAGCTGTTCCCAACGATGCAGGAATTCCAGCGTGCCTGCCTCACGATGCAGACTACCCGTCACCGGGGGCAAGGGATCGGACGTATAGTACGGCGTGACGAGTGCATAGCGATTGGCTTCCGGTTGCGTCGAGGCCTGCAGGCTCGTGGGTTGCTTGTGCTGACTGATGTAAATGCCTCGCGGCGCAGTGACCCGCGCGACCTGCTCGTATACGTTGCGGATGTTGGGCAGATAGCACGTGCTGACCGGATGAATCACGATCTCAAACTCGCCCGGCGCAAACATGGAAAGATCTTCCATGGACGCTTCGACTGTACGTAGCGCCAGTTGGCGTTCGGCAGCTACTTCGCGATCCAATTGCAGCTGGGCCGGACTGATATCTACCACGGTCACGATCGCGCCGAGCGTCGCATACAAAGGACCGTGACGACCGCCGCCGGCCGCCAGGCAAAGTACGCGCCGCCCGCGCAGGTCACTCGGCAGCCACTGCGCATCGACCAGACGCTTCGGTTCGGCAACTTCATCATCTCGTGCTGGCCGCGTAAACGGGTGTTTCTGTCGGGCTAAGCGATCCCAGGCCTGACGATTGAAGGCAGCGACTCCGCCCTCCGGACGCGTCAGCACGAATTGATCATCCGAGTTGCTCATTGGCATCCTGTCCCCCTAGGCATCCCGAAGAAGGCTCCAGAAACAGCCTGACTGGGTGATCACAGGCGCGGATTGTCGGTTCGCGGGCGACGCGCCATGAACAGGAGTGATCCTCCGATCCCCAGCAGCCAAACCGCTGACGGTTCGGGAATGATTTCAAAGGTCAGGTTGTCCATCGCGAAGAAGGCCGGCGTGTTCATCCCGAAATCGCCGTTGTCGGTCGATGCGAGATTGAATTCCAGTCGCTGAACAACTCCCAAATCACTCAAATCGATCCAGGTCCAGTCCGCGACCACTTCTTCTTTCCCGTCGCGATAATCTGCGAGATGGAAGGGGACGGAACCGGTCTGCTGCTGGTCCACACTCATTCCGAAGATATCCAGTCGCAACCAATCTCCAGCTCCGAAGGGCCCCTTCACGAACCCTGCTCCATCATCGCCCTCCACGACGGCACGGTAGACATAGGTGGTGTTCGCGACATACATTCCTTGCACTCGAACCGGTTCAGTGAATTCAACAATCGACTCACCGCGGACCAGATTGTTGGCCACGGCAAAGTTGGCCGAGCCATCGACACCACCTCCGCTCGGTACCACATAAGCGGAATACGGGTTCATGTAACCTGCAGTTTCCAGGTCGGTTTGATTACTCGACGCCCAACCGCCTGGACAGCAGTCAAACTCAAGGCTCCACGTTCGGTTGAAGCTCACGCCACGACTCAGAATGGGCGTCTGCGAAGCATCACCCGGCGCCGCCGACTCGGCGTCGAGCGACAATTCCTCAAAATCCACGATCACAGCGGCGGGCAATGCTGTGGCCAGGCAAACGACGAAAAGAAAGACCGACGCGGACAAACCACGGACTGCGCCGCAGCCAGTGATCCATGACAAGCACCGTGAGTCCGGCATGTGTCCGTTTCGCGTCGCCTTCCGAGACCCTCTGACCGCGCCGCAGTCAAATGTATCCCAGGATCGATTACGGCCAAACTCATCGTCCAAGTGGGGCATTCCGATCTCACTTTCTGCAGACTGATTGCAGCCCATTTTAAAACCTTCATCCGGAAGGGCGCGGCTCCTGCCAAGCCTGGGTTTGCCGCATCGTCGGTTCGGCGGGAGCTGCGCCCTCCCAGTTTGGAAACCGCCTCTAGAAACTTCCTATCGGTTCACCACCTGCGCGGGTGCAAAGTGCCGCCAGGAGTTGCAGGTCCATCGATTCGTCAAGGAAACGAACCGATCCGCTGGCAAGAACCGCATGAGCGCCTCCCGGATGATGACTGCGAATGTCGTTCTCAAAGCGGGGTGCCGCGTTGATGGGAAACGCCTGGTCAAACACATTCCGGCCGTTGATCCACTGTCCGTCGGGCCATTCGGTGTCTTCCGCAACGATCAGCGTATTGGACAATCCGTCGCGCACATCGGCCGACGTGAATTTGTGATCGTAGATCATGATTCCCTTCGGTGGATTGTTCGGTCCCTGGATTCGCTCGCCGTAAATCCCACCGTAATCGCAGGGGCCACGGCCGTCGGTCAGCTGGACTCCGCGCGGGCTGGTCGGACAGATGAACACCGAGAGGATCGTAGCTGCCGCCGGCGCATTCGCCGGACTGTCGAACGCCTGTCGCAGATCCAGCGCGTCGAACACGTTTTGTTGCTCTAAATACGGAAGCAGATAGACCGACCACGCCAACTGCCGCTTGGCGCGATCCGACGGAGAGCGGCGCCATTCAATCCCACCCGGGGGAAAGGTACCGCGCGACTCGTGGTGTGCCTGCAGCGCGATCCCGATTTGATGCAGGTTGTTCGCGCAACTGATTCGACGGGATGATTCTCGCACGGCCGTCAGACCACCGAGCGTCAGGGAAACCAGAATCCCGATGATCGCGATCACAACGAGCAATTCGATGAGCGTGAAACCACGCAGCCGTCGCGAATCGGTCACCGGACGCCTGGATCCACCGGAGAACGCCTCGGCGCTTGGTTCCCCAAGCTTCCCCATGGGAGCCTCTCGTGCTTCAGCAGGGGTCG
>CAZFWV010000121.1:0-17481 GCA_964522605.1 uncultured Pirellulaceae bacterium | reverse complement strand
CTTCGGCGCCGAGCTTGCTTCGGTGGTGGAGCCTATGGCTTGACTGCCAGGACGATTTCGACGGGCACCCACATCTGTTCGATCTCAACGTTCCGGATCTGAAAGCCGGCGGCTTCCAGGGCGTTGCGGACGTAGATCGGTCGGCAGTCCATCAGGTTGGGGAAGTGTTTATGCGTCCATTCATAGGCTTTCATCAACAAGCCTTGCTTGCCTTCCTTCGAGATGGACACGACAACCAACCGTCCAGATGATTTGAGCACGCGCTGGATCTCAGCCAGCACGGTGGGAATCTCCGGCGTATCAAACAACTCAAGTGTAAAGCTGGTAAAGACGGCATCAACCGAATCGTCGCGATAAGGTAGTTGAGTCGCATCGCCACAAGCGAGCTCAACACGGTCTGCTAGTCCTTCGCGATCGATCAATTCGGTGGCAAGTCGCATCATCTCGTCCGAAAGATCGATGCCTGACACGCTTCCACTCGGTCCCACCATTCTCGCGAGCTCGACCAAACAATGACCGGTCCCGTAGCCGATTTCGAGAACGCGTTCGCCCGAGTGTGCTGCAAGGAGCTCGAGTCCCTTCTCGCGCATGGGCTGCTCGCTCTTCTCCGCGAGCAGATCATAAACTTTCGCGATCTTGTTGTAGTACAACTTCGTTTCGTCTTTCGACTGCAATACGCGAAGCACATTCGGTTCGTACTGATCCGTATCGGGTGACATATCCGATCCTTTCTGTTACTGCTTTCTCAAGTACCCGCTATCGGGCCGGTCAAAGATGCGGTAAGCCAGAACCTTCAATCGATCGTTCAGCAGAAACCACACTAGGGCGTACAACCACACGAAGAGGGCTCGGTCCCATCCGATGGGCGCCATGAAGATTCCGAAGACGGCGATCAGCGTCGCGATGATTTGTGTCGCGATCACGGCCAAGACAAGTATTCTCGCGGGCCGAATGGTCCAAAATGGACCGCGCGTGCGCGTGACAAAAATCGTCATGTGCCCAGCCACCGAAAGCTTCAGGTAGATCAAGGATTGAATCGTGTCGCGGTCGAGGTGGTAAACGCGTTCTGCAAGGTAGAACAACCCAAACGATGCCGCGACGCCCGCAAGTCCCAAGACACTTGCCACGCCGAGCACCAACCGCATGTTCCAGCGTTCGGGTTCATTCGCATAGCGCACCCGGTCGTAGGCAATCGACAGAATCGCACCGTCGTTGAGCAGGGCCAACAGGACGATCATGACGGCTGTCACCGGATAGAAGTTGAAGACGAGAATCGAAAGCGTCATGAACAACAGCACGCGAATGGTTTCAGCAATGCGGTAGATAGCATAGCTGTTCATCCGTTGGAAGATCTTGCGTGCTTCCTTGATCGCGTCAATGACGACAGCCAGACCAGAGGACAGCAGGACAATATCGGCGGCGGCCCGCGCGGCGTCCGTCGCCCCCGATACGGCGATACCGCAGTCTGCTTTTCTCAGTGCCGGAGCATCGTTCACGCCGTCTCCGGTCATCCCGACGATATGCCCATGTTTCTGCAGCGTATCTACAATATGAAACTTGTGCTCCGGATAGACCTGCGCGAACCCATCAGCCTGTTCGAGCAACTGATTAACCTGTGCGGATTCGTGATAGCTGGTAGTTTGGAAGACGTTCGCATCCACGATGTTCTGTCCCATCGCAAGTTGGCCCGCGATTTCACGTGCGATGGCCAATTGGTCTCCCGTGACCATCTTCACCTGGCAGCCCATTTGGCGCGCGGTAGCAATCGTCGTCCGCGAGTCCTCCCGCGGTGGATCGTACAAGGGCAATACGCCTAGAAAGTGCCAGCGTCCCGTTTCATCTGTCTGGGCGACACCGAGTGACCGGAAGCCTCGTTTCGCAAACCCATCAATCGCCCGATCGACCTGCGGACGAATTTCGTCGGCGTCCGCTACCAGCGCAAGAATCACCTGCGGTGCGCCTTTGCTGGTCTTGAACTCGACTCCGTCAGATCGGCGTACCACGGCTTCGGTCCGTTTCTGAACAGGATCAAAGGGTTGGTAGTGCGTCACTTCGTCGTCGGGTGTGCCCGTCGTGTCTTCACGTCCAGCCAGCACGGCTTGATCAATCGCATCCTGATCCTCGGCGCGTGAAGCCAGTGAGGCAGCCCGAAGGATCTGGTCCGAGCTGACACCGTCCATCAGAAACGGTTCGCCAAGCTTCAGCTTGTTTTGGGTCAATGTGCCCGTCTTGTCGGAGCAAAGGATATCCATGCCGGCGAGTTCTTCGATCGACGCCAACCGGCTGACAATTGCCTCTCCACGAGCCAGGATCCGGGCACCCACCGCCATCGTCACGGACAACACCGTCGGCATGGCGACTGGGATCGCGGCGACCGTCAGCACGAGGGCGAACTGCAGCGTCTCGGCCATCGGATCACCGCGAAACAATGCGACCAAGAGAATCAGGATGACTAGAGATACAGCAACAACAATCAAGAAGTCACCAATCTTCAGAACGGCCATCTGGAAATGGCTCGTCGTGTGCGCAGATTCAACAAGGTGCGCCGTTCGGCCGAAATAGGTATTGCTCCCGGTGCCATAGACCAGGCCGTCCGTTTCCCCTTGGCGAATAATCGATCCCGAGTAGATCGCCTCGCCAGGTTTTCGGGTTACCGGTAAAGACTCGCCAGTGAGCGCTGACTGGTCGACCTCGAGCGAATCCCCTTCCAGCAAACGAGCGTCGGCCGGAACGATGTCACCGAGTCGAATGCGGATCCGATCCCCGGGTACAAGCTCGCGAGCCGGTACGGAAAGCCACTTGCCGCCGCGCTTGACTCGAGCCCCCAACGCCAATTTGGCTTTCAACGCCGCAATCGCATTGCCCGCCTGATATTCCTCCCAGAACCCAACGATTGCGTTGACTAGCAGCAACGTCAGGATAATCCCGAAATCGGCCCAGTGACGAACGAGCGCAGACAATACAGCAGCCGCCTCGATCATCCAGGGGATCGGTCCCCAGAAATAAGAAAGGAACTTGCGGAGAGGATTGACCTTTTCCTCGACCAGTTCGTTGTAGCCGAACCGGGACTGCCTTTGCAGGACATCATCCGGCGTAAGCCCTTCAAGGGAACATTCGAGTCGCTGCTGTACGACGTCGAGGGAGATTGTCGCCAAATCATCCTGCGTCGAAGCATGCCCGACATCCGTTTGGCGATTCACTTTGTCACCTCATCCACGCGAGAAGCGTTCGTTCTGAATTCTCCCGGCGGTGGAATCCAACTTCCATCATAACATTCTCGCGCTTCGGGATGGCGGCCTGCAAATGTGCTCCAAGGCAAGAAGTGAGGATTTTGCCTTGAGCACAACGGGATCTACACACCTCGCGAATGATCCACCGCAGCCGGTCACCGGCAGACGCATCGCGACGGTTGACGCCTGCAATCAAGAACTTCGCTTAGGGATGATTCAAGGAGCGTATGCACCTCTCGAAGGCTGAAGAAAGAACAAGTCGGCAAAACGCGACAATCGGCGTTGATCGACGGGAAGGTCCTCCTTCGAGGAGTGGGGATCCCGAAGGCGTTCCCTACGATCTCCCCAGTCCTCCGAAAGCAGGAACAGTTGATCGACCGCTGCGGCAACTGAGGCAAGATCCATCGTGCGCATTTCGCCCGTCGAGTCATGACGATGTCGTGTTGGATCGGGCGCGGGTACGGGGAGCTGTCTGGACAGAGGAAGTGTCGCTGGCTGGGCGGCGAATTCATATCCACCATCCTGCAATGCGACGACCAAGTCCTGTGTGTCGAATTCACGGTCACAATTCCAGTCCCCGTCCGCCCAGCCGGAATTGAACGGAACTCCATCTTCGTATTCGCCGGTTTGCAGGACCTGTACCAAGTCGGCTGTGTTGAAGCTCCCGTTCAGATTTGCGTCACCCCGGTGAGTTCCCAGCATGGTCCTGATGTAGAAGACCAAATCTGACTCATCCAGAGACCCGTCTTGATTGAGATCGAACTGGAGATCTTCCGCATCAATTCGTGCGCACAGGTAGTCCGGATCGTTTGCATCGACCACTCCGTCCCGGTTGAGGTCGGTGCCTTGCGTCAGATGGAGATCCTGCAGATTGATCAGGCCATTGCGATCGATGTCGGCGCGGTAATTGTAGGAATCATCTGTTGCAACAACACCGGCTAGATCGGTGATGATCTGTTCGTCGAGGTCATCAACGACGCCGTCCCGATTGACGTCAAAATGACCTTCCGCGTTCACGATTCGAACCGTCACCGGGACGACGTGACTCTGATTCAGGTCGTCACTCATAAAATGCAATTCTGCCTCATGAATTCCGTCACGCAGCAGGTAACTTTCCACGCGGATCACAACCTGTTCCGGCGTCTGCCCCGATTCCACGGATGGAACCAACCATTCTGCATTGGACTCGACTTTCCAATCTACGATTGTCCGGCTCGTAATCTGGATCGGAATCTGTCTTAAGGGTGTATCGAGTTCTCCATTGATTGTCTGATCGATGGCCAACGGTCGGATTTCCAATTCACCAGCAGGAAGTGGGCTGTCGGCCTGTTGGGGATGGGTGCCGTCCAGAATCTCCTGGCCATCGAGGCGGCCATCTCCATCCGAATCACTCAGCTGCGGATTCGAGCCTCGTGCCAGCTCCATTCTCAACGGCAACCCATCGCCGTCATCGTCGCTCATGGCGTCCCGCGTCAAGAGAGGATTCAGGCCTCGCGCTAATTCGAGTTCATCTGGCAGGCCATCACGGTCGAAATCACTCTGGATCGAGATCTCAAGACTGTCCACAACGGATTGGCCAACGGAGTTGATGGCGGTTAGCGTGATTTCATGGGTACCGACACTGAGATTCGTTTCGATCTGGCGACCATAACCCAAGAAGCCGTCGCGACTGCTGGACCAGACCATGTTCTGCCCATCGAGTGTCCCGGCCTGATTGTCGAACCCGTCGCCCGTAAACAGGATTTCCGTGTGCTCGAGAAATGACCCATCGGGTCGGGGATGAGTGATGGCGACATCCGGCGGTTGAAAGGCAACGGTGAAGGGACTGGACACTGCGTCGGTACGATGGAATCCATCGTGCGCCGTAACGCGAAATCGCGCGGCATCGCTTCCCGCAAGTTCACGGACAGGAATCTGCAGCGTGTTTTGCTCTGAGACGATGTCAACAGGCTGCCAGGATTGGCCGTTATCGGCCGAGTAGCTCACAAAGAACCGGAGCGGATCACCATCCGAATCCGAAGCCTGCCAGGTAAGCGAAATCTCGCCGGTCTCGAACTGTCCACCGGTAGGAGCCGTGATTGCGACTTCTGGTGGGGCTGCGCCAACCTGCCAGGAGTCCAGCAGCGTATCACCCTTCCGCAATTCCAGGCGTGCCAGGCCTTCATGTCGCAGCATCGTCGCAGCAAAGAACAGAGGCAAATCCTCTTCCGGAATCGTTGTACTTCCGCCATCCTCGTTGATGAGTGGTGAATAAGGGAAGATCCCAATCTGGTCGAGCACGGTGTTGGAGCTGTTCAACTGGACAAGCGAATACTCTGTGGCGAAGCTGTAACTCAGATGCGACGTGTCCGGTGCCAACATCGCCCGCTCGATTTGGCCGGTAAGTTCCCCGGCATCAATCGTTCCGCTGATGCGGATTCGTGGCCCGACCGGCGCTTCGTGGGCTGCTTGAGGAGTCGGGGCCGCATCTTTTTCCGTCGCAGCCTGGGGTAGTTGCGTGGCCTGATCAAACGGCAGAACTTGAAAGGCAATGCCTTGGTAGTCGCTCGGTTCGAAAAACACATTGTCATTCTGACGTGCACAGGCGTAGCTCATGATCGCCTTGCCTCGAGCTGTGCTTGGATTACCGTCGTTCTGCGCCCGGAACTGCGTTCCGGCAATCGGATCCACGACCGGTTCCGACACGCCCGCTTGGCGATAGAGCGATTTGTTGAAATTGAACGTCGTGTTATCGGACGAGCATTCTCCTCCATCCAATTCGTCGTTGACGGAATGCGTGACATTGTCCGTCCACGAGCCATTGCCCGTGGTTGGCTTGACGAGTCCCAGAGTGTGCCCCAGCTCGTGACCAAACAACCGACTGGGGTCTCCCGTGGAACTGCTCGTATCTCCCACCGCCCAACCGACATAGAGTGGGATTTCCAGGTCACAGGCATCTGTACCAGCGATGCCGAAGGTCAGCACGGCCGCCGCGATATCGCAAGCCGTGTCCAGAGCATCGATCAGTAGCAGGTTTAGCATTTCGCTGACATCGGGCCACAGCGCAAAACCTGGTCGGCTGTCACTCGTGGGAAGACTGGGATGAACAACGCCCATCGCGACGGTGACTTCGGGCCCATGTTCATTTCGAAATTCGCGCAAATCGTCGAACTTGTGACCAATTTTGTACAGGTTGTAAACGTCGTCCAACGCGAATTGATCATCGCGTCGGATGACGGAACTCCAAACAAAGTCCACATTCCCGAACGGAAAGATCCTCTTTCGCAGTTGTTCCAATCCCAAGTTCGTCTGCTTCTTCATATCTGCAATATCGTCGACGTGCAGATTCTCTGGGACGATTGGAATGAGCAGCACGCCCAGGCGGACGTTTTCGCGAAACGCAGCGATCTCCGTTGTCTGACTCACGGGATATCCGCCGTTGCTCAAGACCGTCTCGACGGACACCAAACCGTCGAATGGAGGATAGATCGAGGCGACGTTGACGCTGTTGGACAAATCGGTTTTGAGAACAGCGGTCGGATTCGTGCTGAAGCTGGGAGCCGATTTCTGAGGCCAGGAACGGGTGACCGTTGCCTGATTGCCGTTCGCGTTGGTAAACGTAATCTGAACGGTGTCGATCTCAACCGTATCGTTGAGACCGGAGCCCACCCGCGGAGGGCTGTCGTGACGCAAATAGTATTGCGCCAATGTCGGCTTCTCCTGAACGAGTTGATAGAACGACAAGCCCTGGTTTAACTCCATGTCGGAAATCGACAATTCAATGTGGTTGAAAGACAAGGGATGGTTGTCCTGCGCGTTTGAGCAGGAATTTGCTACCCATACCGTGCCGTCCTGGTCGTTGGGGTTAACCACCGTTCGCAGCTCGGTCGGGCTGACACGAACTACGGAACGGAATTGGTTTGTACCGACGGCAACTTGAGCGTCGGGATCGAAGTTGGTTCCGCTGATGACCATGAGGGTTCCGTTGGTACCTCCGGTCGGCGTGAAGCTCGATAGAGTCGGAACAGCGCAGAATGCGGGGCCTCCTTCCAAGGCGTCATCTAGCGTAGTCGAGCGCCCGGCGCGGTTGACCGTGACGCTGCCCGTGACATTGTCTGTGCCGAGCCGAACCGTAATGCGGTCATCCTCAACATCCAGGATCTCGACGGCGGCGCCGCCCAGGGTTACGGACAGTTCACTCTTGTTTTCGCCAAACCCACCTCCTTCGACCTGTACCGTTTCACCGGCCGTGGCAAATCTCGGCGACAGACCGGTGATGATCGGGACCGAGTCTTTGAGTGGGGGTAGAAAACCGCCGCGCACACTGACCCCCGGATCCGGTGCGTGACTGAACCAGATTCGATCCGCATGGTCGGTTGCGTTATCCGATACCGTGGAGCTGCGGAGTCCCGAGTTCGTCCAATAGTAGCCTTGCCATTCATCTCCAGTACGCACGGCACTACCGGCCCACAGCCGACCCAATTCATCGACACTCAGGGGCAGGTTGTCATCATCGATAGGTAAGGTTTGGGAGACGAACGCATTGTTCGTGAATAGACTCAGCCCGTTGGCTGTACTGACCGCGATCTCGCCACTGCCGAGTTGGACAAGGTCAGAGATCGAATTGTCTGCCAGTCCATCCGTCGTGGTGAAGACCGACAGGTTGCCTTGATCGACTCGGGCAAGTCCCGTTGGAGTTCCGATCCACAGTCGGTTATCCAAATCAACGAGCAGCGAAGTCACGTGACTGGAGGGAAGGCCCGAATTGGTTGCGTCAAGTGTGAACAGAAACTGGTCATCATGCAAAATCGTCAACCCTTCTGTACCGCCAATCCAGATCGCACCGTACTGATCCTGGACGATCGCGTGAATGGCACCAGCGGGCGCGGTCCCGCCAAAATCGGTCAGCGGAAGCCAGCCATCGGTCTGGTAGATCTGCACGCCGTTATCGGAGCCGATCCAGATGCGGCCCGATTGATCGGACATGACGGAATGCACGCGCAAGTCATCTCGGTTATCCCAAGTCGTTCCGTCGGGCAAGAGGACGTGCAAGCTGTCCTCCGTCGCGAGGAATGTCCGTCCGCGCGCTGTCCAGACGCGCTCGATCACCATCTGGTCGATATTGTTCTTCTCGTTGAGTTGCTGCCAACGCTGGGTGACGGTGATCAATTTGCCATCGGCTCGACCGGCCCATATTCGTTCATCCACGGCGGCGACCGCCGAGAATGAACTGTCCCACACCAGCGAGTTAATCGGCTGGTTTGTTCCGACGGGCGCATTCAGCCAGTTGTATTCCTCCGTGGATACGGAGTTTGGGCCGGTCGATTCGTAGGCAACCAATCCCCCCGAGTGCGTTCCATCATCGCGGATGGCCACCCAGATCCGGCCGTCTCGATCAACGTCCACATCGTCCGCGGACGCGCCGATGAGTGGCGTCAGGACGTTCGTAATGGATTGATCGGGCGTTTCCGCCGCCGGGATGTATGCGATTCCATTTGTGCTGGAGACCCACCAATTCTTGTTTCCGTCGAATGCCAAACCGGTCAGAGCCTCGCCATTGCCCACAGGGGCTCCGAAATCCGTGGTTTCGACGATCGGGATGAATCCACCGGAGTAGGTCATTCTCCAAAGGGTATAGGAAGGATATGTGGCATCCGGTGTGATGATTCCTGCGAGCAACCAGAGTTCGCCATCCCGATCACGACGAGCGGTCGCGCCCACCCAACGCTCGGGCAGATACGTTCGCCAGAGCGGATTCGGGATCCCGGGCGTGAGTAGTTTCACGCCTTCCCCCGCCGTACCAATGATGCTGCGAACTGGATCGACGGTTAAGACATCGTCCGTGCCCAAGTCGATTTCGTCATAAGTCGTGATTGTTCCTTCACTGTCGCGTTTCGCGCCACGATTTGTCGAGAGCCAGATTCGGTCGTTGGCGAAATCGTAAACAACGTCATTGATGCTGATCGAGCCGTTACGGCCCGCAAGCTCAGTCGGTGTGTAGTGTTCGAGTGACCTATCTGCGTCATACCGAAAAGCACCATCTGTCCGCGTACCAAAGATCACGCGGTCTTCGTCGCCATCGATCGCAGTCAATAAGCTCGTCGTGGGTAGGCGCCCCGGAACATCCCAACTGCCAATCGGTAAGGCAGGTCCGTCCCCTAGCGGTATGCGCCAGATGTCCGATCGTCCTGAGTAGAACAACCGATTCGCCGCCCCACCCAGAATCAGCATGTGGCGATTCTGCGTATCGTAAACGACACTGGCGAATGGCCCGATGGAAGACTCTTTCACTAGGCTCGACGGGAATTCGATAGGTGTTTTCCACAACCGATCTTCGACCGGATCAAATGCCAGCAGGCGTGGCTCGATACCTCCCACGACATACACAAGCCGACTGATCGGATCCTCAACCGCGCTTGCGCCAAATTCCAAACGTGGCAATTGTGTTTGCAGGAGCGTGACACTGCCGGATGACCCATCATCATCGATCTGCAACTCGTAAATCGAGCTTGACCAGCCCGTCAAGCCGGGTCGACCGCCAAACAGATAGATCCCTTCTGTGGCACCCGAATAGACGGCTGCCAAGTGAGAGAGTGGGGCCGGCAGCGTGATGCTCGTATTGACAAGCGTCTCGCTCACTGGATCGAAACTGTAAACTGTCTGCAGGTTGGTGGCGCCAAATCCACTTTCCGCCGTCTCACCTCCAATCAGAAAGATGCGTTTCACTCCCGGGTGGTACACCGCAGCCATGGCGCGCATTCCCTGTGGAAGTGTTACCGGCAATGTCGTCACCTGACCGAAGACCGGGTCGATCCGGTAGATGGTGCTGGCGAAGGAATCGCCGGTTGCGCCCGTGTCACCGCCAAATACATAAACAGACTTCTGGTCCGGCGAGTAGGCCGCGCCGGCATGGAGCAACTGCGTCGGCAAAGTCGCAAGCTGATTCGTCGCCCCTGCTGCCGCATCAACCGTGTCCACCCGGTCGTAGATCGTGACCGTTCCATTCTGATCTGCCTTCGCACCACCGATCAGCAATACGCGATTTCGATCGGGTACAAGTACGGCAGCGGCGCCGAATCGGTCATCGGGCAATTGGTTGAAATTCTCGTCGAAAGCCGTGCGTTCCGGTAAGGGTGGTGCGGGCGGAGACGGACGATTCAGCGCCCCGGTGACCGTGGCATCACCGGATGCAGTCACTGAATGTCCACCGATGATGTCCGTCAGTCCGTTCGAGAAACTCCAGTTCGCGACCAAGCCGGGCCGCGGTGTCTCGATCAGCGTGTGCATGCTCCGTCGAACTTGCGCTTCGGTGCGCACGTCATTCCAAAGTCTCAATTCGGCGATGTACCCACCAAAATCCTCCGTGCTGAGAAGCCGCCCCGGATTCGCACCGATGGACAATTGGCTGAAGTCCGAAGGAATGCTGCTGTTGGCGACAGCTTCTGCCTCAAGATCGCCATTGATGTAGATCCGACTCCGACTGTTCACTTCCCACGTAACGGCGACATGCGTCCAGACGTTTGGTGGGATGAGTGTGTCTCCGGCGACGGTAGTCTGTCCGACCTCAAACTGAACTCGCCCCGCACACAACCGCAGCGAATACGCATTGTCATCGGCACCCTGAATGATCGTGCCGCATACGTCGCCACCCGCGCGTTGGATCCAGGCTTCGAGCGTCATCGTATCCTGAGGAAACAGATCCGGGCTGGGAGTCACCGAGAGATAATCGTTGACTCCGTCCAGAACGAGCGCGTCACCTGCCGCCAGCAGCCGACGATCCTCGAGTGATTCAAGACTGAAGTTGCGTGATTCCCTGCACGATAACCGAAGGGCGCGTTTGCGAACGCGCAAGATCGATTCGCTCCGCATGATGTTACCCCCTGAGAACGACGATTGAATACCGACGTACTTGCCGTGAATCGACGACGGAATGGCGTGTGCAGATGGGAACAAAAGTTGTTGCACACGAGAATGGAAAAGGATCGATCGATGCTGTGGCTTCGTTCTCCGTCGACCGGCGCAACCACTCGGCGCTTAATGTCAACGCTTTGCCGAGAGAATGTCAACAAGGTACTTGAGTGTGCAGCCCGATTTTCACGAATTCAACCTCTTCGGTCGCAACAAATAGTAAATGACACTACCTCGTCTGGGCTAATCGTACCTCAAGGGTTACGATGGCGTTGTCAACTTCTTCCCGTATGTTTTTTTCTGGGAGCGGACATTCGATGTACAGTGATTCAATATCCCACCGCAAGACGATGGGCGATGTTGATGTGCTTTGGCACGATGGCCTCTACCATCTGTTTCACCTCGTGCTGCCCAATCATGATTTCGTCGCACATGCGATCAGTGAGGATGGTCTGAACTGGGAGCGAATCGAGAATGCTCTGTTCATCGGTCATCCCGGAAGTTGGGACGATCACATGCTGTGGACGATGCATGTCACGGAGGATCCACACCAGCCCGGCTCATGGCGTATGTTCTATACCGGATTAGCTCGGAGGGATCGGGGCGATGTGCAGCGGATTGGATTGGCGCGCAGTACGGACCTTCGTCGTTGGTATAAAGTCGCAGATTGTTGGCGTTCGGTCTCGGGGCCGCGAGACACGGGAACGGAAGGTGTGAGCAGCCGTTTTGATCCGGACAGTCACTTTCCACTCGAAGCCGCCGCGCCGCACTACGAAAGTTCGGTCGATGAAGGACGGCACTGGGTCAGTTTTCGCGATCCCTTCTACTACCGTGAAGGGAATCGGGGTTACCTGTTGATGACTGCCAGAACGTCGGACGGCCCGTTGATCCGACGTGGGTGCGTGGGAATTGCCGAAGAGACGGCCCCCGAAAAATTCCAACTGCTGCCTCCACTACATCATCCGGGTTTGTACGACGATATCGAGGTCCCGAACCTGCTCAAACTGGACGGACGATATTACCTGGTCGGCAGCATTCGCGAAGACGCCAAAATCCGATACTGGCATGCAGATGATTTCATGGGTCCGTGGCGGAACTTTTTCGACAACGTACTGCTGCCTGCCGGGAACTATGCTGCACGCATCGGCTGGGACGAGCATGGTCCCCTCGTCTGGAATTTCTTCACCGCCGAAGTGTTGGATCGAACCGTCAACAATCTGATGCCGCCGCCCAAGCGACTCCAAGTCGATGATGCCGGATTGTTGCGTGCGACCACGTTTGAGCAATTTGATCGTTTACGGAAGGCGCGTTTGGGCGTGCAAGATCTTTTGCCGATGGAGACACTGCGAGCGAATCCACTTGGCGAAAGTGACCTGGACCCTGCGACAGGAGATCTACGACTTCGTTCGGAAGGTGGTGTCGAGGCGTTTCTGTTTCGAGGGGATGTGAATTGCTTTCGCTTCCACGCGGCAATCCATCTGGATGGCCTGGGGAAATGCGGGTTCGTCTTTCGATTCGATCCCGCAACGGCCTCGGGATATCACCTCTCACTCGATCTGATTAAAGGTCTGGCACAACTCAGGGACTGGGGACAACAGTCTGGAGGAACGAAAGAGCACGTCTTCCGGTTCCGACCGTTGCAGGCGGCTTATTGGAGATCGGATATCAGTCGTGCGACGCGGATCACTCTGCTGGCAGTCGGGAACTACCTCGAGTTTTCGCTCGACGGACGCGTCCTTTTGACGCTTGCCGATCCGACATACTCCCGGGGCCGGCTGGGCGTCTATGTCGAGTCTGCGTGTCTTCGCGTCGGTGAAATCGTGCTCGAACACTTGCTGACACCACGACAGCCGATTGAGGAATTGCCGAAGGGTGGTACAACGCCGTCACCCGACGCGTGAGTTGTGAAGCTGCACGTAGCCGAATTCGTGAGAATTCGGGGGCATCTCGTAGCGATGACTCAGGAGGATCTTCCGCATCTCGCTCCTCCTCGTTTAACCGCGTGCCCAGCGGGCCGTGCGAGATCCCTCCCTCCCGACGCGCGGGGCGATGCCCGCGCGGTTAAACGAGGCAGTTGTTTCTGAGCCGTTCCGTAGGGGGAACCCAATTGTACCGCCCCCGAATACTCACGAATTCCGCCACCTGCTTTCTTTGGAATCACTCCGGAGGCACTGGGCCTGAACGGCAGTGATCGCGACCGTGTTGACGATATCGGGAACGGTGCAACCGCGACTGAGATCATTCACTGGCTTCTTCAAGCCCTGAAGCACCGGTCCGACGGCGATGGCTCCGGCCGAGCGCTGAACCGCCTTGTATGTATTGTTACCCGTATTGAGATCTGGAAAGATGAAGACCGTTGCACGGCCCGCGACTTCACTTCCCGGCATCTTGGCCTGAGCTACACTCGCGTCGACCGCCGCGTCGTACTGGATCGGGCCATCGAGTATCAGGCTCGGACTGCGCTGCCTCGCGAGTTGCGTTGCCTGTCGAACTTTCTCCACGTCAGCCCCCGCGCCGGATTCACCGGTCGAGTAGGAGAGCATTGCCACGCGAGGTTCAACGCCAAACATCCTCGCCGTTTCGGCCGAACTGATCGCGATGTCCGCCAGTTGTTCCGCGGTCGGATCTGGATTGACGGCGCAGTCCCCATATACGAGTACGCGGTCTGCGAGGCACATGAAGAAGACGCTGGAGACGATGGAAACGCCGGCCTTTGTTCGAATGAACTCGAACGAAGGCCGAATCGTATGGGCCGTCGTATGGGCAGCGCCAGATACCATGCCGTCCGCGACGCCCTTGTAGACCATCATCGTCCCGAAATAGCTTACATCACGCATGACATCCTGCGCGTAATCATGCGTGATTCCCTTATGCTTTCGGAGCTCATAATACGTCTGCGCGTATTCCTCGTGATCGCCCGAGGTCGTTGGATCGAGAATCGTCGCGCGTTCGAGGTTCAGGCCGAGAGAAGAGGCAAGAGAGCGGATTTCCTGTTCGTTGCCCAGCAACGTGAGCTCTACGACGTTGCGGCGTAGAAGGATTTCACTAGCCCTCAGTATCCGTTCGTCAGTTCCTTCCGGCAACACGATATGTTGTCGATCCGCTTTCGCTCGTGCGATCAGGTCATGCTCAAACATCAATGGGGTAATCCGATTCGACGGTGAGGCAGCAATGCGCTCCTGCAATTTGTTGACGTCAAGGTGCGACTCAAATACACCCAGGGCAGTGGCGATTTTCCGTTCATTGTCCGGAGCGATCACCGAACGGACGGAGCTCGCGCGCATTGCCGTGTCGTAGGTGTCCTCCGCGACCGAGAAAATGGAGATCGCCACACGTTGCAGGCCCGCGACCAACTTCGCTACTTGGGGCGCCGGCTGCAATCCACCGGTCAAGACGATCCCTGCAATCGTGGGATATTGATCCGAGTAACCACAGGCAAGGCTGCCCAGGATAATGTCGGATCGATCACCAGGCGTGATTACCAGACCACCGTCTTGGACGTGATCGAGGAAGTTTGCTAAGTGCATTGCGGCGATTTTCGTTCCCATCACCTCCTGTTTAAGCCAACTGCTGTCGCCCTGGAGAATCCGAGCGCCGAGCTGTGTGGCGATTTCTTCAAGCGTCGGCTTTCCCAGCGTAATGTGCTCGGGAAGGATAAACACAGGGTCCTTGTGCGGCCATTTCTGCTGCAATTCATCTGCTGTTTGCGCATACACATCGGGATCCACTCGATTCACAATCGTCGCGGAAATCGTACAGCCCTCATCGGCATAGGCTTCGCGGGCGGCACCCGCGCCGCTGATCACTTCGGCAGTTGTCTTGTTCTGACCGTTGGCGACGACCAGGACCGGGCAGCCGAGTTGACTGGCTACGTCGGCATTGAAGTCGAATGCGAATGCCGTGTCTAATCCTGCGAAATCGGTGCCCTCGCAAAGAATAAAATCACATTGATCGGCGAGCTGTCGGTAGCGGGAGAAGATCCGGTTCAGCAGCGCTTTTTGCTCGCCATCGGCGATCATTTGCCGTGCTTCAGCGTGCGTCGCCGCATAGGAGATCTCATAGAGCTGCTCTTGGCAAAAATGTTTTCGCATCAGTTCGACGTCGTTGTCGCGTATCGAATCCGATCGGATCACAGGGCGAAAAAAACCTACTCGCTCGATCTGTCGGGAAAGTAATTCCATGATGCCGAGTGAAATCAGAGATTTGCCGCTTTGCGGCGCCATCGTGGCGATGTAGAGGTTCTGGGTCATTGCATCCAGGCTCCGTTCAGATCTCGAGAGACGCTGTGAAACGAACTCGTATCGTGTCGAGCCCGTTATGGGGTTCGCCACGCCGACGTCCAGGTTTGGAATTTCTATGGTGATACCGCGTGCCTACGTCCTGAGGCGTTCCAGTAGGATACTGGCAAAGCTGAGGGCAAGAAAGAAGCCGCACGCATCGGCGACGGTCATCAAGATGGGGCCGGCAATCAGTGCCGCGTCGAGCTTCAACCGCTTGAGCAACAGGGGCAATCCGCCGCCGAGGCACACGGCGACGATATTGCTCAGCGCCATGGCTGTGCCGACGACCAAGCCGAGATACGCGTTCCCTTTCCAGATCCATGCTGCGATGCCGATCGCGGTTCCCAGCAGCAATCCGTTGATAATGCCCACGCTTACCTCTTTCAGCAGGACCCACGTGAGTTCGTACGACTTGATTAGACCCAGAGTCAGTTCGCGCATGCTGACGGCAATCGCCTGATTACCCGAACTGCCGCCCATTCCGGAGATGACCGGCAGGAAGACCGCGAGGGCGATGATTTCATTGAGTGTATCTTGATAGAAACCAATTACGCTGGCGGAGATCAGATTTAGCACGATTGTAAGCGACAACCAGATCATGCGACGGAGTGAACGAGAATAGACAGGCATGCTGCGAAACTCTTCGCCGCCAATCAGCCCACTGAATCGCCGAAGGGTTTCATCGGCTCGCTCGGCCCGCGCCTCAACCACGTCGGACCGACGTACAACACCCAGCAGTCCCCCCTGTTCGTCGATGATGGGTACGCCGAAGAATGCGTGCCGTTGGAAGAAATTGTCGAGTTCATCCAACGGAGTGTCGGGGGATAGGTGAAGGGGATCACGAACCATGAGATTGGCGATGCGTTGTTCAGTACGCGACAACACGAGATTGCGTAGCGGCAGCACGCCGACCAATTTGTCATTGCTGGAGACCACGTATAAATACTGCACGTTGTAATCTTCATATTCGTCGATGCGATCTCGCAGAGAACGGGTGACTTCGCCCACAGTGCTCGATTCCGGGCACGCGAGGAACTCGGTCACCATCAGACCGCCAGCGGAATCCTCAGGGTATGCACGCAGGTGCCGAGCGTCAGCCGACTCGATCGGTTGCATCTCCTCCAGGATCGCTTCGGCCCGCTTCTCATCGAAGCAGTTAATCAGATCTGCCTGTTCGTCGCTTGGCAGGTGATCGACAATCGCGGCAATGTCTTTGTCGGGCAATTCCTCGAGCAGTTGAATGACCTGAGCATCGGACAGCTCATCGACGAGTTCGGCTGCTCGTTCCTCCGGCAACAGACCGAAAAACTGGCGATGTCGTTCCGGAGTGAGCCGCGAGATAGCACGGGCCTTTTCGCCCGTCGATAGACCTTCGAGGAATCCAAGTAGTTCAGCGACCGCACCCCGCTCGATGATTTCGTCGAGTTCGCGCCATGGCTCAGTCCGAATTTCATCCTCGGTCGGATTGTTCACAGGCGGTCCAGCCACGCGATTCTCTGAGTTCATGATCGAGTGTATCAGATGTTATGCGGTCGCTGGTCAAGCAACGACTCGGCGCGTTGAGCCAGCCTCGAGCCTGGCTGCGGAAGCATAAACAGACATCCTGGGCTGTGCCCAGCAAGTGCTACGCTAAAGAGATCCGCATTTTTCGCGCCAATCGAACGGTCTGAAGCGGCGGGCGAGTCGTATTGTCGTCGATCCTGCGGCCGTCATATTGACGCTGACAGCGTCATACTGTCGCAATCGCGACTCTTAACTCGCCATGGAACGCCCGTTTATCGAGATACGGGGTTTCGCGGGTTGTCAACGGCCGTGCCCCCATCTTCTGTAGTTGCAGTATTCCGCGCCGCCAACTCCAGGGACCACGGGAAGCGACGGACGACAACCCGAATCGCCAGTTTTGAAGTTGCACACTTCCGTGCTGTGTTACTCGGCGTTTATGGATTGCTCCGGCCGACAAAGTGCCACTTTACAACTTGGGCTTCGGGTTCGGATACATGCGAAGTGCGCAAGTGTGATACTCGGATCGGCGGCTCAAAATCGCGGCAGGATTTCGCCGTCCGCGCGATTCCCCAGCCAGCGAA
>CAZFWV010000120.1:0-17675 GCA_964522605.1 uncultured Pirellulaceae bacterium | reverse complement strand
CGAGGGTGGCTGGGGTCGAGCGCAGCGAGCCCCCAGGTCACGCATCTGGGGGCTCGACGCTCGTTCCTCGCGTCTCGACCCCAGGCACCCAAATGCCGAAGTTGTTCTTGAGTCATCACTAAGGCTGCGGCACGAAGAACTCGCTGCCGCCCGTAGCTGCCCGTTGCTTCTGCGCGCGTAGCTTGGCTTCTGCTGCGCGCAAGTCGACATAGGAGCCCGAGATCAGCCGGTCTTCCTTTCCCGGTCCGGCCTCAATGATGATCGCCGACTTGGTCAGCAATTGCTTCGTTTTGACGTTAATACCGTAACAGCGAGTCTGACACAGGCCGCACCCTACACACTTTTCGGCAAGCACCACCGGAGCCAAATAGCCGCTACCGCGCAGCGGAGTTCCCTGTTCATCGAAGCGACTGTGGACCATCTTGAACTCAATTGCCTGATAGCCGGCCGCCGTACATTCATCGACACAGATCTGGCACGACTCGCGATCTGCGAACGGCAGGCACGTTTGCTCATTGACGATTGCCAGACCCATTCGCGCAGCCTTCTTCTCTTCCATACTTAATGCCCGAATTGCGCCGGTGGGGCAAACTTGTCCACACGCGTTACAGCTCGATTCGCAGCCTGCCCAATCTGCAACGACATGCGGCGTCCACAGGCCCTCCAGTCCCTGTTGAAAACTTTCGGCCTGCAGGACATTGTTCGGGCAAACCTTGAAACACTCACCGCAACGGATGCACATCTGCAGAAACTCGTGTTCCGGCACGCTACCTGGGGGCCGCACGGGCCGGAATGCGCCTGGATCGTCCAAGTTGGCGCCAAAACCGTCCGTGGCAAGCACAACCCCGACTCCACCCACGGCAGCAGCAGCCGCGCCAGCCGCTAACGACAGAAAGCCGCGACGTCCAAGCGAAGATTCACCCGTCGGTGGATCACCCTCCACCTTGAGTTCGACTCGGTTCCATCGCTCAACGAACTTTATCGCGTGTGTCGGGCACACGCCACCACATGTCTGACAAAGCGTGCAATCCGTCACACGCGTGGTGAAGTCGGACTTGATGGCATCGAAGGGACATACTTCTACGCATTTGTTGCAGTGGATGCAAGACGCCTCCACTTTGCGTTCAGAGAAACGAAACAGGTTTCCCAGGGAAAAGGTTGCTCCGCTCGGGCAGACATACTTGCACCAGAACCGAGGCCGCAAGAATCCCAAGCCAAAGACGCCGAGAAACAGCGCGGTCGAAAGGAGATGCCCTGAATGCAGCGGCGGCACCAGATGCCAGCCGCGTGCGGCACCGTTTTGCAGTGGTTCGAAGCAGAATAACAGTCCGCGCGTAACCACAGGAATCGCAGCCACGTAGCCGGCCACCATGACACCGAATACCGCACAGATCATCGTGCCCAGAAGCAAGTAATACTTGATGTGTACCCACCAGCCGTTTTCGGGGACGCGGAATCGTCTGATCCGGCTGCCGATGGACCAATCAAACAGATCAATCAAGGTCCCCAGCGGGCAGAGATAACCACAGAACCCTCGCGGCACCAGGATACAGACGCCGAGTACGACACCCGCGCAAGCGAGCGACCAGATCCAGCTTCGCGAAGCAACCGCTGTTGAAAGGCTGACAAGTGGATCGGCGATGAGGAAAATGTCTGCGGGAAGGAACTGTTTCTGGATAAGCTGATCTGCGTAGTGAGTTGGCCAGGCCTCCGGATTGTGTTCATGGATCGACCAGTCTCCCGTCATCGTAAGCAAGCGATCCAACTGCGACTCGGTTAACTCGGCTCTCGGATGAAGCGCGACGTGTGGACCGTCCATTTGCTGAACTGTGACGGGCAGCGCGCGTTCCTCGTCGGGATTCGACGCGTCTTCGTCGATTAGAAAAACCACTTGCTCCTGGCGGATCCACGGTGGCACGACATCAGCTTGGAAACGCAGTGTTCCATCGCCTCCGTCCAGTTCCACAAGCTGCCAGCCCTCGGATACTCGACCGGCCGGCTCTGGCCGCGCGGTGTACGGCCAACACACCCAGAAGAACAGGAGCAGGAAAACCAGCAGACAAGTAGCCTGCACCAATCGTCGGACGGGCGACGCGAGCCAGGAAATGCCCATCCGGCGCAGCACGCGCCGCGCCAAGCCTCGTCGCTTGGTCGTGTGGTCCGAGAAAAGTGTGTCTGGCAGAATCCGCCGTAGGAACCTGGTCCCAGCGTTTGCCGGCTTCGCTTCGCCAGCCCTCGGACTTCTCAAGCTTGGCAGGAACCAGTTGAGTAGCAGCCCTTGGTGCCTTGCTGCCCACCCGCTCCGTGCCCAGCATAGCCCCCAGCCAATCACCATCAGGAGGCAACCAACCAGAAGCATCACCGTGTTAATTTTGCCTGCCGGAACAACCTCACCGAAATCCAAAGTCAAGCCGGTCACGAGGAGGATGGCTGCCGCGACCACAATTCCAATGGTCGTTACTCTAAGCTGCATATCTGTGTTCCGTTGCATTCCCGAGTCGATTACGCGGCGGGTGAAGCCGCGGATGCACGTTCGGGGGTGCTGGGATCAGCGGGATCCCTTGGCGAGCGCCTTCGCGGTGGCATTGACGATCGCCTGGGAAGTAATCGTGGCACGGCTCGTCGCGTCCACCTGCTTAACTGACTGCTTCTTGATGATCTGATTCGGCGTGTCGGTTAGGGCGGCATAGAACTGCTTCTCGTTATGGCTCGTAACACGCAGATCCTCGATCTTCCCACTCGCAACCTTTACTTCAACCTCGATCGCCCCGTTATAGCCTGTACTCGATGCGTGGTATACGCCGTCCGCCACCTTGCGAACGTCCGCCCGATCGAACAACTCCATTGCGTCGATGCTGTCCTGCGCCCGGCCCACGTAGATCCGTTGATAATCCTCATTCCGTGCCTGACCTAGTTGCAATACTTTCTGATAGAAGCGGATCGCCTGATCGTAGCGTCCGGCTCGGCGACACGCATCACCCGCAAGCAGACAAGGTTCGTGAGCGCGATCTGGATAGCTTTTGGCGAACGACTCTGCCAGCCTGACAGCGCGGTCCGTCTGGCCCATTTCACCGAGCAGCTTGATGGCATTCATGGGCAAACGACGCGCATCGAGAATCTCGGTTGCCATCTGCTTGTTTCCCAGTCGCCAATAACATTCGGCCAGTTGAATCGCCTGAGGTTGGGGAAGTTCTACCTCCGCTCGACGGAGCCAAAATGCAGCTCGCGCGTAATCCTGAAAGAGCTCGAAATACATCTCGCCGAGCGTCTGCATGTCGCGTCGAAGTAAGGTCGGATTGTCTTTGTGAAGCGCCATGATCTCATGCATGAGTCGCACCCCCGAACGCCAACGGCCGGGGTTGGGATTGATGATGTCCCACTTGAATTGACCGAAGTTCCTCTGATTGTCCCAGCCGTCATCCACAGGTTTCAGTGGCCAGTCCAGCTGAAGTGTCTCCGGATAATCGAGCGGTGTCGAAGCAAACCAGTCGGGTGGTGTATTTCCAGACGTGTCGATCAGCTTCAGGACCTCTGCCTCGCTTCTGACATTGCCAGAACCCTGCCTTTCCGCGGCCGCTGGTCCCTGGTCGATCGGATTCAGAACGTGTCTCTTGCCGTTCATCGTCACGGCGTGAATCTTGTCAAACGTATAGGTGCGAAGGAATTCGCGACCGCCAATCTGAATCTCGAAGTCGAGTTGCTGCTCCGCCTTTCGAATCTCCCGAACCGTTCCGCGAGCCTTTGCGCCACTCAGGAACTCAACGAGGTCCTCCGCGTCAGCCGGGCAAGCCACCGCGAAACTAAACAGCGTGACGACGACCGAACAACAGAAAGCCTTCGACATATTGACTTTCCTCTTCACGAGGTTGCTAAACAACGGGGAAACCGGGAGTCTTAATTGTCTGTCCGTTTTTCAAAACCACGAATGCGTCCGCCTCTGCGAACTCACCAAGAAACGCCATTCCACGATCACTCCCCATTACAAATAACGCCGTCGACAGCACGTCCGCGGTCAGGCCCGTTTCGGCGGCGATCGATACACTCGAGAATTCCGCTGGCGAATGACCGGTAAGCGGGTTGAATAAATGGTGATGACGGCGATCCGGCGTAAATGTCGTCGCATAATCACCTGAGGTGGCGAGACATCGGCCAGCCAACTCTGCAAGTGAGACATAGGCCTCCTCATTGCGAGGATGCTGAATTCCAATTGTCCACCCTTCGTGCGGCGAACGATTTCCGAGTGTGCAGATCTCCCCGGTATCGATCAACGCATGCTCGATCCCGTGATGCTGCAAGACTTCCTGGACTCGATCGGCTGCGAATCCCTGCGCCAGCCCGTTTAACGTAATCTTGGTTCCCTCGCCCTGGAGCCAGACGCGATCGCGATCAAATTTGACCCGCCTCCAATCCACCTTCCTGCGCGCAATCTCGACGTCGCTCTCCGACGGCAGGTGACCAGCTTTCTGTGTTTTCGAGAATAACTCCCAGAGTGGCTGCACGGTGATGTCAAATGCCCCTTCCGTCCGTTCCGATGTATCTTGTGCAACTTGCAGCAAGCGTATCAGGCGGGGATCTGGGTCAGTGAGCTCTCGACGGCGGTTTAGTCGCGAAACTTGACTGTCTGGTCGGTAAAGGCTCAGGCAAGCCTCGATTTGCTCCAGTTCTGAAAAGGCCGCATCAATTGCAGGACGTGCGTTTGATTCGTTGTGATGCAGCACCGTGATCGCAACCATTGCTCCCAACGCTCGCGAGTTGCGTGTCACGGATCGAAGGTCAGACACGCCTGCATTTGACGACGTTGTCGCCTCCTTTTCTTGGGCCCAACTCGATTGCAGTAGTCTGCCCGCAGACAATCCTGCCACAGTCCCCACTCCACCCACACAGCGCAAGAATCGTCGACGGTTGATGTGCCTCATCCGAAGCTCCTTACGTATTGATCCAGGAAGCTCTATCGTAGCTTCGCGAATGAAGTACGTGAAGATAGCCCCTCTGTCGACACCTGCGACAGACCAGCGATACACGACCTAGCACCTGTCCGTACCGCGCTATTACTGTTGGAGCGGCGGTCGGGTTTCCGAAGCGGCATCGGGCGTTGTCTTGTCAAGGACCGTGGGAAACGTCAATCCAGTGCGGAGGATCGCGAACTGTTGCTTGGCCAGTTCGTCATGATATGGCACCTGTTGTAAAGCAAAGATCTGAAAGAGATTCAATTGCGGAACGATCTCGAACTCCGTACTGGCATAACCGCCCCAGCGGAGACGCGTTACGGCACGCGTTTGTCCGCCCAAGCTCACCTCCACTTTATCGATCCCAAAACCTAAGCCGAATCTGGATTCGGCGTCTGCTTCTTGGAGCTGATCGGTGAACATCATCCGTAGCGTGCGTTCCTTGAGCAGGCGATGGTCGCCGAACTCGCCATCATCTACCAGCATCTGGCAGAAGTTGGCGTAGTCACGCACAGTCGATACTAGCCCACCACCACCCGAGAGGAATTCGAATCCTCGATGGAAGGGGCTTGTTGACGCGGGATCTTCGACCGCCAGGACGTTGTCGCGTCGCGTGTAACAGGAAGTGAAGCGAGCACGCGCTGTAACCGGCACGGTGAACCCGGTGTCAACCATTTCCAGCGGTTCAAACAGGGCATGTCGCAGAAAGCGATCCAATGGTTCACCGGACCAGATCTCGATCAATCGACCGAGCAAGTCTGTGTTGAAACCGTAGGTGAATCGCTCGCCCGGATGGTGCAAGGCGGGAATGCGAGCGAGCGATTCAGAGGCCTTGGCGACCGTCATTCTCGGAGGGAATAGCTCGGACGGACCCCAGTACCGCAATCCTTCCCGCTCGTAGAACGCACGCACCACCGATTCGTCGCCGTAGCTGTAGCCAGTTGTATGCCGCAATACGTCGCGGACCGTGATCGGGCGATGCGGACGAACCTGATGGGATGCGCCCTCGGCCATCTCGAGCACAATCGCGCTTCTAAAGGCGGGCAGGAACCGGGTCACCGGATCATCCAGTTCGAATTTCCCTTGTTCATAGAGCATCATCGCGGCCACGGATGTTATGGGCTTGCTCATCGAGTAGATTCGCAGGAGCGATTTGGCGGTCATCGGCGCCTTGGATTCCAAGTCCGCGTAACCCGCAGTTTCCAGCATCAGAACTCGGCCGTTCTGTCCGACCAAGTGGATCGCGCCGGCGACTTTCCCTTCGGCTACGGCCTGGCGCAGTCCATCGCGCGCCCGCTGGACGCTCGTTGGTTCAAGTTCGGCATCCGTCGCACGCGACAGTGCCACGTGGGGAGGAACGGCCAGGCTGATCGCAACCGCAAGGACAAGCCCTGCCGAAGTACGCAAGCTTTCGGATGAATCTCGGACATCATTCATAATTAGATCGCCAGCAGGTCAATTAGCGGTTGATCTGTCCAAACACATTGGGTGTCGCATCATACAAGTATGTTGCCACGCTCTCTGCCGGCAAATCAGCCTCGAACATCCAATTACCGCACTGTATCGCGAAAGTTTGCGGATCACGACGTGCGTTTGCCGCTACAAGGACGACTTGTCCATTCGGGTTGATGAACGCCACATGCCCGAATCCGTGCAACTCCAGTTGCGGAGTTTCCAATCGCACCGCATCGCGCTGGATGTACTTCATGAATTGCCCCTGCATATAGTAGTCGTAGTTGTATCGGACAGTCCGATCGTCCAGTAATTCGACGCACGTTGCGCTGGCGCTGTGCGGACCGCGATTCGGCTTACGATGTTCATCGAGCATGACGACCCAAGCATTGTAGGATCGCGACCCATGCCGCAGGATGTCAATCAGGCGCAGCGCGCCCCGCGTTCGAAACACAGAGCCTTCCGTGAAGTAAATGTGCTTATCGGGGAATTCCCTCGCAAGGATGGACTGCGCCTCTACGTTTCCTTCGTAGTGATGAAATCCGGTGCCATCTACGTACCGAGCGGCCTGCGCGTCGGCAAGAATTGTGCGAGGAAAGTCGATTTGGTTCCAATTGTGGTCCCAACACCAGATCTTGGTACGAATGTTCTGCCGTTCGAACAATGGGCCCAGGTGGTCCCGGATGAAGTCGCGCTGCTCGGTCGCCGACCAAAGTGTGGTTGGATACCGCGCATCTTGATGCTGAGGTTCGTTCTGCACAGTGATCGCATAGATGGGTAAGCCTTCGGCTTCGTAGGCCTGGATGAACTTGAGCAGATATTCTGCGAAAGCGGGGTAGAACTTCGGCATGACCCGGCCGGTACCGAGTTTGCTCGACGTCTTCATCCACGCCGGCGGACTCCAGGGCGAGGCAAACAGCAGTAGATTCGGATTCTTTTGCTGTGCAAGTTTGATGATCGGCAAGACGTAGGCCCGGTCTTTGTCGATGGAGAATTTCGCCAGCTCCGGATCCGTTTCTCCTTCGGCCAAATCATCGTACGTGTAGTATTCTTCTCTGACAAAGTCGGACGTGCCGATGCAGACGCGCATCAGATTCATGCCAATGCCGGCCTCCCGGCCAAAAAGCTTCTCGAGAACATCAGCTCGCTTCTCGGGCGTTAGCTTGAAGAGATTCTCGCAAGTCGCGTGATCAAAAGATGCCCCTAATCCCAGGAGTGACTGCCGCTTCTTCGTCAGATCAACCAGAATGACAGGTGCTTCCGTTGGGTGCACGGTCTCCCACGATTTGGGGGTTTCCTCCAATAGACTGCGGGAGCCATCTTGACTGCTGATGATTACACGAATGACATGTCTGTCCGTTTCCGGCGCCGCGCCGTGAAGGAGTTGACCGAAAAGGATCGACAGACCGATCAGGGAATGAAAGAAGCGACGCATGTTGATTCCAATTTTTTCAGCTTATTTGGTCGGCCGGCTCAGCACGACACGGGTTTGGGAAGACACACGGGTTTGGGAAGACACAGACCTCGCGAAGGGGGAATAGGTGGCTGCGGTATCCTGTGGCCAATAGGGTGAGTGATTCACATTGGGCTGACGCCCAAAAAAGCCCAGTCCCCGCATTCTTCCCGGGCGAGGTCTGTGTCTTTGTTCGTGTTTGTTCGTGGGTTCGGGTGGAAACGCTGAGTCCCCAACCATTCGACGCTGTCAATAATGATTTCTTGTCGGCGATGCCAACTCGCCCATGCGGAACTCTGGTTGGTGGTCCTGGATCATGGACTTGGCCGGCGGTCAATCGCGTGGTCCCGGTGGAAGATGTTCGATGAGGTACCGCGCCATGAGCAAGCGCAAGTGCACTGATGTACCGCGACCTTCCCGAAGTCCGTGATCTCGGTTGGGATACGCCATGTAATCGAAAGGCTTGCCCAATTCGATCAAACGGTCGACCAGGCCTTCGGTAATCTGAAGATGCGTGTTGGTTTCCCCCGTACCGTGAATGATTAAAAGGTTGCCTCGGAGGCCTTCAGCGAAATTGATCGGAGCGGCGCGGTCGTACCCGTCCGGGTTCGTCTGAGGGGTCTCCATATAGATTTCCTGGAACCACGCATTGTAGAGATGAGGCTGAGGTTTGGGGGCCACCGCGATCCCGACGTGATAGAGGTCCGGTTTACGGAACATTGCATTCAGCGTGTTCGAACCGCCTCCACTCCAACCCCATATCCCGACTCGAGACAGATCGACGTACGATCGGTTACGCGCCAGTTCATTGACGCTTGCCGCCTGCTCTTCGGTTGAGAGCGGACCGAGGCTGCCAAAAATCGCCCGCCGCCACTCGGCCCCTTTCGGCGCGGGCGTGCCCCGGTTGTCAAATGAAACAACCAGATAACCGAGATCAGCAATTAGTCGATGGTAGTCGGCATGGACCTTTGCCCACGCGTCGAGCACCGTCTGCGCGTGGGGTTCTCCGTAAACATAGACGAGAACCGGGTATTTCTTTGAGGGATCGAAATCACTTGGCTTGATCATCCAAGCATCGAGGACCGTGTCGTCACCGATTTCGATCTGGAAGAACTCCGTTGGCTGAGTAATCAATGCCTCCATCTTCGTGCGCAGCTCTCGATTGTCCTCCAGCACGCGAATAACTCGATGATCGGGAAGGTCTACGAGTTCCGTCACCGGAGGCATGTCGAACGTCGAGTAGGTATGGAAGGCCCATCTCGCATCCGGAGAAAACTCATATTCATGCGTACCAGGCTGGTTCTCAGGCGTCACTCGCTCGGTCTTGGCTGTTCCGTCGAGACGTGCCCGGTGAAGGTACTTCTGCGTTGCGTTTTCGGGTGATGCGTAGTAGTAGAACCAGCCTCCCGCCTCATCCACGACGGCGCGTTCAATGATGTCATACGGATCGGGTGTCAGCAGGGAGATCTCCTGTCCGTCGCGCGAGTAGACATAAGCATGACGCCAACCATCCTTCTCGCTCAAAACAATGAACGCTTGGCCGTCCCGAATCCAAGTGAGACCGGAGTTGGTACCATAGCTGGCGACGACCCAGGCCGGGTCGGATTCATGAAAAATGCGTCGAATCGTCCCGGTGCGGATGTCAGCCAGCAGAAACTCGCGCTCGTTCCGAAATCGACTTAGCTTCTCGACCAGCAAATCATGCGAATTGCCAGCCCATTCAACCTGCCCCAAATAGAAACCTTCCGCTGGAATGGGAATCGAGAGCCAGCGAGTCTCGTTCCCCTGGGCCTCAACGACACCGACTCGCAGTTTCGGTATGGCTTCGCCCACTCGAGCGAATCGGACTTCTCGAACCTCTGGATAAGTCGGATCGCCCGGAACGAGAAACGGCCGGAGTCGCACTTCAGATTCGTCCGACTGGACAAAGGCAACCCACCTCCCGTCGGGACTCCAGACTGCCCTTCCGTGCGAGACCGCATTGTTGCCTGGCTTACTGGTCAGACGAATCCTCTGATCGCGTTTCAGGTCGCGCACGTACAGATCGCCGTCGTCGACAAATAACACGCTCTGTCCATTGGGCGAAACACTTCCGGACCTGCCGGAAGGTTCCTCAGGCAGTGCCTCAAGCAGGGTACGCGCACCGCTCGCTACGTCATAGCGCACCAGAACGTCTTTGTCTCCCTGGCCCAATGATTCCATGGTCGTGTACCCGGAACTGTCCGGAAGCCAATCTGCACGAAATTGTCTCGCGCGAAATTCATCTCGATCGTAAATGGCTCGCAGTCGCGACTCTGCCATCTTCAGCAGGACTTTCTGATCAGCCTCAGCACAATTTTCCTGGATGGCGGAAATGTGGAGTGTCCCGACCAGAAAAACACATACAAGAGCACGACTCGTTTTCATTCCATGGCTCCGCGTTCGCAATGTTCCCGAATTGACTCATATCAAGTGAGGATGACTTGAGACCACGCCGCAACCAGAGGGCTGTGCGATCTGTTGCGTTGGCCGACCGGAGTTCGCTATCGCAGATGAATCACCAACGAAACCGACTCACCGCCTGGAAGCGCGATCGAACACTGGTTCGCGAGTTCAGGGGGATTCAGCTTCGCAGAGCCTTCGTTAACCGAGACTTGATCGACCTGCGACGGGAACTCCAAAACCACGTTCTGGGGCCGCTTTGACCGTAGCGTCACCGTGACCTGTCTTGGGTCCCACTGCAGACTCTGGATTTCGATTGCGCCTCGGCACAGCACACCTTCGATCCGTCCTTCAGGCCAGGCCGCGGGAAGGGCAGGCAGAAGGCGTAGCTTTCCAAGTTCGGACGCGACCAGCATCTTAATAATCACGGCGGGCATGCCACCGCTGATATCCATGTTGAATAGCGAACGGTGATTGTGCATCGAGGCCAGGTTATTCAACCAGAATCGGTTGACCAGATGCCTCAGGCAATGATACGCTAGTTCCCCCTCACCGAGGCTACTGGCTGCTTGCCCCAGTTGCACGAGTCCGAACGACATGAACCCGCGTTGATTGTCCTTCCAATGCTTATCGAGCTTGTACTCGATACTTCTGCGAAATGCAGCCTGAAGGTCTGGATTGCGTGCAATCTCATCCGGCATGCCATCAAACAACGGATAGAGTTGTGAGGAATGGCGGTGGCTGTCACGGTTCTCAAGTCGCGGCGTAAGCCACTCTTTGATCATGCCGTTATCATCGATCATGTATTCCGGCATCTTTTCCAACATCGATTCCCAGACCGGGATCTTATCCTGGTTGCGGTCCATTTCGCGCGAAGCCGAAATCAGGTTCCTCAGCAGTTCCTTGGCGACCGCGACGTCCATCGTCGCGTTGAAGGAAGCTTGGGAATTTGAGTTGCCGGGTGTATTCTCTGGCGATTGAGTGGGTGAAAAAACGTACTTTCCATCCGGTCCCTCATCGAGATAGTCCTCGAAGAACAGAGCAGCCTTTTCCATGAATGGCAGCGCATGTTCGGCGAGGAATTCCCGATCGCCGGTGTAGAGATAGTAGTCGTAGAAGAAATGGGCGGCCCAACCTGCCCCACCAACCCACATGCCTCCGGCGAAATCAGCGTTCAGTGCGTTATTGAAGCCATGCGTTGACGACCGAGATGGCAGCACAACGCCGCGGGCTCCAAACAGGTGCCTCGCGTTGATTTCCAACCAGGGAATGATCGATTCGATATAAGACGTATAGGCCAGCATGAGTTCGGGCGTGTTGCCCATCAAATACGACGCGATCGCCGAGGGCACGTTTCCGTTGTGGGTGAAATCGCTGGCCCAACCGGGAACATACGTCCCACCCCAAACTCCCTGCAGCGTCGGCGGCAATTCGCCTGTGCTCGAGATGATGTTGTAACGGGCCGCATCAAACTCCTTTTCAATCAGTGCCCGATTCGGATTCTCATAGCTCGAGAGCTCGAGCAGTTCCTCTGTGGTCCGCTGGTGGTCGGCGCCACCGCCCAGGTCGAGTGACATCCGATTGAATAGCTCGCCGTGAAGCCGAACGTGGCGATCGAGGAGTTGCGCGTAATCGGAAGGAAGCTTATCGAGAGCATCCTTCATTTCTTCCACCGCCGATTTTTCGGGATCGTAGAGTAGCCGAATGTCGGTGAGCAGCAGAACGCGATCCGCACCGGAGATGACAAGCGATCCGTCGTCCTGCGGCATCGTCGCTCCGCCACTCACATCCGTCCGCACGTGGCTCTCCAGAGCATGAATACTGCCAGGGTAGGCCTTGGTAAAGCGATTGCCGTAGGTCAACCATGAAGCTCCCGCACCACGGCGTATGTCCGAAACGTGCTCCTGAAAAACCTGATCAGACCGCTGATTGATGTCGGAATCCGAATTGAACTCGTCGCTCGGTTCGCGGGGCTCCATCGCAAGTCGACAATCGAGTGCCGATTTCGGAGCTGTCAACAGCAAGACTGCGACTGCGTCCGCCCGAGAAACAAACATTCGCCGCTCGAAGACTCCACGGTCGTCGGTCCAGCGCACCGTCGCCTCACCCGTCTGGAAATTCACCGAGCGGCCATAATTGCGGATTTCGCCTTGCGCCTCGGTGCGGATTGTGAGATCAAAGGCGGGGACAAAAAAGTCCGGATACATAAAACCATCTTGACCCGAGAGGTCGAATTGAAGCTGACAGGCCTGCTTGTAGAGGCCTCGGTCGATAAGCCGCCGGATCTCGAACAAGCGGGCGGATTGATCGAGCGGCATGACGGGCGCACCCATCGGCAGAAACAACCGCTCATGAGAAAAAATGATTCGCTCGTCTAACGGTCGGCTTAAGGCATTCGCTCCGATCGTCCCGTTACCGCAAATCAAGCCCTCCTCCCAGGTCTTCGCGGGTCGCGAGCTGACGAACCCTCGATTCGGGACCGGTAATGACTCGGAAGCCATCGAGATGCCTGCGCTCAGCAACAAGACAATTGACCAGGTGATGTGAGTGATCCGTGCCATTTGTAGTTCCGACCTTCTAAGTTGACATCGCTGATGTGCCGAACCGCAAGGTACGCATTGTAACAGCCATCCGCTAGCGAAAGCCAATCGAGCTGCAGTTTCCCAACTCGAAAGTTGAGGCTTCTGTCGAGTGTCGGTCCGCCGCCCCGGCCGTGCAGCACAAACTTCGCCGCCTCGAATCGGCGTACACGCTAATGAAGCAGGAGGTACAGTACGCCCATGATGGCAAAAAGGACGGCCGCCATAACGCGGGGATCGGTAAGAGTGCCTTCCATCGTGCCCCGCAAGGCATCGAGCGGACGAGTCCAGCAGAGGTTATCGAGCTGCGATCTCGTCGGCGCTGGAGTCAGCCAGCTGACGACAACGTACACGCTGCTCGACATCAGGAAAAGGTACCAGCCGACTTGCATGAATGGGATGCCAATTCGCTGAGCGACGACTTGTTCAGACCCGATTAACGGAATGTCGATTGCGAGATAGACAAGACCGATGACCACGTTGAAGAGCAGGGCGGCCATGGCGCCCTGCTTATTCCCGCGGGGCCAGAACACGCCCCACAGAAAAATAGTTGTGATCCCCGGTGCAAATGCCATCGGAATCTTGTTGATGGCTTCGAAGATACTTCCAAATTTTGCCCCCTGAGTCGACCAGAACATGGCGAGCAGAATGACGACACCTGCGGTGATCCGACCTACCGAAACGAGTGCCGCGTCAGGCGTGTCCGGCCACAGCCGCTTAATGATGTCTTCAGCAGTCAGCGTCGCCGTGCTATTCAACGCGGCCTCGATCGTGCTCATCAACGCAGCGAGAAGACCAGCCGCCATCAAACCTCGAACACCGACCGGAAGTAACTCCTTCATCATGACCATCAACGTCGCATCATTGTCGTCTCCGATCTGTTCTCGGAACAACACGTAGCCAATCACACCCGGCAGGACCATGAGAAAGACGGGCAAGATCTTCAAGAAGCCGGCGAAGATGGCGCCATCTCGACCGTCCTTTTCCGTCTTAGCCGCCAGGATTTTCTGCACGATGGTCTGGTCGGTACACCAGTACCAGATGCCAAGCACTGGATACCCAAAGAGGATTGAGTACCAGGAGAATTCGCGCAAGCCCAGGCTACCGGGCGCAGATGGGTCCTTGATGGGCTGAATCATACTGAGCTGGTTGGGGCGACATGCCGCCCTGAAATCACTCCACGATGTTATTCCCGCTTCCCGTAATGCCCAAAGGCCCGTGCAGGTCAGAATCGCCGCACCCAACAGCAACAGCACGGCCTGAATCGCGTCGGTGATCATTACGGCCCGCAGACCACCGAGAATGGTGTAAATAGCCGTGATTGCTGAGATGACAAGAATGGAAGCAACATACGGAATCCCAAAGAACTCCTCCAGCACCTTAGCTCCGGCATACAAGCTGATGCCGATATGAACCAACAGCGCTGACATCACGAAGATCAAGGCCAAGAAGGTTCTCGCACCACTACCGTAACGCTTCTCGACATACTCCGGCAGCGTGCTAATCCTGCTCCGGAAGTAAAACGGGGCGAAGAACATCCCCAGCAAAATCAGACAAAATGCGGCCATCCACTCGAAGTTACCAATCACCAGTCCGTCTTTGTATCCCGACGATGCCAGGCCGACGAGGTGAATCGTGGAGATGTTGGCGCAGAACAAGCCTGTGCCAATCAGCGGCCAACGCAGTGAACGTCCGGCTAGAAAGAACTGATCTGGGGAGGTGTCCTTTCGGTAGCCTGCCAGAATGCCGACGGCCAGAATCCCAAGCAGATAGACAACAACAATGACCGTGTCGATCGCCGAAATCGAACCGTTTCCCATTTCCATCGCTCACTCCCCGCTAATCCTGCAACCCGCCCCGCAGGGACTACCGACAAGATACACGCCGGGAATCGAGCAAAGAAGATACGAACCGTCCGAGGCAGCAAGAAATCACGGACGTCGCAGCCGTGTAAGAATTGGCGAATTGCCTACATGCGCTTCGTGAGAATGCTCTGAGAATCCCCCAATTCAGCTTCGATTTCCCGCAGACTGCGCGTCTGATCCGAAGACAGAAGCTAAAAGCTGCACGAGCCTCTCAACATCAATGTGTCATCGAGGCCAATCTCGGAACCGTCGCTATCCCATTCGAAATCGCGCGAGAATACGTACCCCAGTTCGACACCGAGCTTTCTCCCGCGAGTGAAAGGAATTCCAGGTTCCTGCCTGGGCGTCGATTCCCATCCGAGAACCGCCCGCCAGTCCCCGTAAGTTAGCTGGTCATCGAAGCTCTCCGACCGTTCGACTCCCCAGGTCGTGCCGGAGAGAGTCATTCCGATGTATCCCCACTGCTGCCGCGCGCCTCGATCCAGAAGTAAAAGAGACAGCCGCGGGCGTGGCATAATGAGATCAAGCCGCTTCGTCAAATCTGGCTGATAGATGACGCCTACTGCAGGCACCACAGGTATGTCGTTTCGACCAAGTGCAATCGCTCCGACCACCCAAGTCCAGATTTCGTTGTGACGGTAAATCGCAAACGCCCCACCCCGAAATCGCCAAGCATCACTGGAATCGTTGTTGCCGTCGGTCACGAAGGAAGCACCTGCCATGAAGTGCATCATCCACTGATCGTTCAGAAGTCGCAACCAAGCTAGACCTAATTCCGTTTCGTACAGATCGGCGGGCAGGCCGACAACAGCCGGTGCCTCAATGTCCGTGTACGCAAACCGTATGTTGATGAAGGGCGGTGGAGGACCGAATACTGGGTATGTCGGGAAGCTGAGACCCGCTTCATAGAGATTAATACCAATGTCGCTGGTTTCGGCCTGCCACTCCGCAACGAAGTTGAAATTGGGACGCATCAACTCCTTAATCGCCTCGGGGGATAACTCGGAGATCGACCGGCTTCCCGGCGCGGCGGGGTGCACAATGACCGAATCGGCCGATCGCGTCATCGACGCGTGATCTGTCGCCGATTCAGTCGGAGCAACTTCCGACGTCATCATCTCGATCTCGTGTGCATTCCCACTCGTGGGCAGCACAGCTAGCGAGAGCAGCACACTGATGACGGCGGCAGCGTATCGAGAATACCAAGTCCATGGCATAGGGCACATCCGGTGTTACAAAGCTCACGCTAGCAGTAATCTTGCGATTTCAAGCCGATGGGAGCAGTAGCTTAGGTTAGTTTGACAAACATCGCTACGCATCTTGTCGGTTGATCGCTGGTCCGCCCATGAGTTCGACACGGTAGCACTCACCGGAGATCCCGGTAAGCGAGTTCCAATGCGCGTCGCATGGTCCACGCTCGCGTATCCGTACAGCTCGTGCCTTCCGAAGACGTAACTGCCGTCTGCAAGGCGTGAGCAACAGAACTGGACATCCCGTGGTCACTCATCGAGAGGATTTGACGTGCCGTGTTCATGTAAATTTGAGCACATTGACCGGCATGGCCAGAATTGTAAAGCGGAGCACCTTGCGATATCGCGGTCTCAATCATCTGTCGGGGGTGAGCCGACGTCTGACGCTCCGGCGGTAGAATGACGGAATCGATTACATGGATCACCCCATTGCTTGCATCGAGATCCGTTGCTACGAGATTCGCATCGTTCACCGTTGCACTGTCTCCTGACCGTCCGATCTGGATCGACTCGCCTTGCAACGTCCTAGCGGATCCCGCCGCGAGGGCATCTTCGCTGTAGATGCGTCCCGGCACGACGTGATACTTCAAAATGGATGCCAGCTTCGCTCGATTCTCGGGCTGCAAAAGAGTCTCAACCGTACCTGCCGGGAGTTTGCCGAACGCGTCATCCGTTGGAGCGAATACGGTGAGCGGACCGTCGCCTGAGAGAGCCTCGACGAGGCCGGCAGCTTTGGCGGCCGCGACGAGCGTCGAGAATTGCCCTGCTTTCGAAGCAGTCGCCGCGATGTTGTCGGTGGCGGGCAGAAGTACCTGATCTACGACGTGAATGATGCCGTTGTCGCACACAATGTCCGCCTGAATCACACTCGCCTCGTCGACAGACACCGAATCGTTCTTGGCCGAGATGTCAATCCGCTGACCGTTCAGCGTTTTCGCTCCCGTCAGCTTCACTGCTTTCGAAGCTGGCACAAATCCGTCGACCACATGGTAAGTGAGAATATCAATCAGTTGCTTCCGATTCTCCGCCTTTAGGAGTGACTCAACAGTCCCTTCGGGCAGCTTGGCAAAAGCTTCATCCGTCGGTGCGAACACCGTCAGCGGACCATCGCCCTTCAGAGCGTCGACCAAGTCCGCGGCCTGGAGCGCCGCAGCGAGGGTCTTGAACGAACCGGCCCGAACAGCCGTGTCGACGATATCATCGGCCCGAACACGCCCTCCCAGGGCAGAAATGAGGGGTAAAACAACAGCAAGCACAACCGTCCACTGGAAACGTCGAGTCATCCGGAAACCTCCCCTAGCACGCGAATTGATCGTAAATTCTCCTGCCCGACTGGGCACTGGGAGTAAACCGGAAATCGTCCAAATCGTTCACAGCAGAAATGGTCAAAATGGGAGGATCGTCGCGAAGACTTCCCCCGAGGCGTCAGCTTGAAGGCGAACATATCTGCGATGATCTTGGCCGAAGGCCATTTCCATTTCTCACCGTAGCCTGGGCTAGCGCCTCAGGAGCTCTTCATCGCTGGCGCTTCGGAGTATGGTTATCGATTCCTGGGGAAAAAGGCCGCCTCAACGACTTGGCCTCGGTTGCCCCTCCCCACATCAGAGGTCGTGCAGCTCTTAAGTGGTGGTATTTCCAGAGTCTCCGAACAGGATTCGTGGTGGTTTGTTTAACCCGCAGCCGTCAGGCGAGGACAGAAGAATGAACGG
>CAZFWV010000119.1:0-17693 GCA_964522605.1 uncultured Pirellulaceae bacterium | reverse complement strand
CGATGGGCGGGAGTGCTCCAAAATACACCGGGAAGAATGTGATCAATCCCATCGCCGCGATCAGTGCGATGGCGATGCTGCTGGAGCAGACCGGCCAGGAGTCCGCTGGTGCCCGCGTTTTGGCGGCCGTGGAATCGGTGACGGGGACCAAAATGAAGAGCCAGGCGGCCGGGAAAATGGGACACTCGACGACCGAAGTCGGCGATCTCGTGGTTGCCGCGCTCAATTCGGAGACGCCGGCCACTTCGTGAGGCGCGGATGAAAAAAGGCTGGCCGCGGAGGAGCGCGGAAAAACGCGGGGGCAAGCCGGGCAGGCACCAGAAACGCCACCGGTGCGTGTCCTTAGGTTGCGACTCTTCCCTTTGACTCGGCCCTGACTCCGCGCGGACATGGACGGCGCACCGGTCATAAAAGCCCTACGACCCCTGCGTTCGGCGATCTCCAGGGTGGGCCCGCTAAATGTCCCACCCTCGCGGAAGTGTTCGCATGCCTGGCCCAATGTATCTTGGGAAGAGGTGAATTTGTCCGCTCGACGGTCGCCCCGTGTCTCGGAGATCCCGGGCCGGGTGACCGGCGACCTTCTGCCCACAGGGTCGGACCGAGAGCAAACGATGAGGTCACCTCGAAGATGTCCCGACGGGGGTTCCTCGCCTTCGCAGTAATTTGTGGGAATAAACGATGGCGGTGGTGCATCAGTAAGGTCAGCAGATGACCAGGCCATGTCGCCTGGAGTTGTTAAGGGTTTTTAGTGCGATTTCTCTGGAGGTTGAAAAACCATGAAGAAGCTGGGCTTGTTTTTGATTTGCGTTAGCCTTTCCGGGTTTATGCTGGGTTGCTCTTCCGAGACCCAAACGAAGACGCAGGAAGCCGGTCAGGCCGTCGAAGACGCCGCAAGCAGTGCGGTGGACGATGCCGAAGACGCTGCGGCGGATGCGGTTGATGCGGCTGACGAAGCCGTCGATGACGCGGTCGAAGCCGTGGATGATGCGCTCGAGAACTAACTGCTGAATTGCCGCTGCGACCTGGATTGCAGCGGTACCGAACAAGGCGAGCCGGGGATCCATCATGCGATGCCCGGCTCGTTTCGATTTCAGGACGCGGATTCCGGTTCGCTCGTGCGATGGGTTTCGAACGCCTGGTGCAGTTCGGTCAGGAGGGCGGCTTCTCCATCGCTCACTCGCTTGCCGCCAAAGCCGAGAAAGGTACCCTCCTTCGCCGCCTCGGCTACAGCCTGGGCAATCCCGGTGACCCAGGTGCCGTAATGGGCGGCCTCATCGGGAAGTTTCACCGCGAGCAATTGGAGCGCGGCGCTGAATCGTTCGACCGCCGCCAGGCGCAATTTCTCTGCCGCCGAAGCGCCACTTGAGAGAGGTACGGCTTCTCGAACGGATGCCTGGCCGACTTTTGCTTCTTCAGCGGCGGAAACGGCTTGCACCAAATCGCCCGCGCCCTCCTGCCCGGCGTACACCGTTTGGCAGGCAACCATCGCCTCTTTCAGCGTTCCCGCGAGTCCACTCTGACCCGCCGACGCGACGGCTGCAGCAACCAAGTGCGGCGTATCGCGCAGAAGCGCCCATTCTTCGGGTGTGAAATCTGACTTTTCGACTGGCATGTGTCGTCCTTTCCGTCGTTTCGAGTCTTGGGTTTGTACCTGGGCGCTGCGACCCTCTCCTGGTTCCAGCTTCGTCGCCCGATGTCGCCGGCAGCGAACCGCGAAGCGTGGCCTCACCGAGAACCCGTGCATCGTAGCCGCTGGGTCTCGATTCGGCCAGCGTTGCACAGGCTCGGTGGCAGCGTTCCCTCCCGTTACCGTTCCAACCGACGCTTGTTGATTGGCGACTTCCCCGAGTCGGAATTTCTTTCGTGAATGGAAAAGTCTTCCGAATCGATTCATAGTTCGAGGGGACCCGGCAATCTGTACCGGATCTTTGGGCTTCACGGGCTTGCTGCCTGCTTTGACCGCTGACTTTTGCCAGCCCTCGTTGGCCTCGGCAAGTCGATACGAGGACTATTCTTTGTCTCAAACGCGACGGTCAACGTAGGCCGACTTGGCTCAAGTCGGCAATTCCGGAATGTTCGCCGACTGGAGACAAGTCGGCCTACGGTCTTGAGACAGAGCCTGGTCTTGGGACGCCGCGCGTCGGGTTCACCGAGCGCCGCAGATTTCGTGGTGACTTGCTTTGTGACCGATGGAACGGCATGAACGGCTCGAGCCGGAGCTCGACCGAGCTCAAGGAGGGGGCAGATGCGACGTGTTGACCTGGGATGGATCGGTTTCGTGGGAGCAGCGCTGCTCGCGATTTGTCAGCCGGCATGGGGGCAGAGTTACGGGATCGAGCTGCACAATACGATCACGCCGGCAGCGGGCGGGATGGGAGGAACCAGTCTTGCCCGCCCGCAGGATCCGATGGCGGCAGTCAACGGAAATCCCGCCACGCTCACCCAGTTTGAAGGGACTCAGTTCATTGTTGGCGGAACTTGGGCGGAGTCCACCTACAACCTTGCGCACACGGGCGGCTTCCTGCCCGGTCTGGGGCCGTTCGCGGCAAAATCGGAAGCGGAAGGTTCTGCGCTGGGCGGTTTTGCGCTGACGCAGGACGTGAG
The DNA here is from genome assembly GCA_964522605.1 of uncultured Pirellulaceae bacterium. Classification (GTDB taxonomy): domain Bacteria; phylum Planctomycetota; class Planctomycetia; order Pirellulales; family Pirellulaceae; genus CAVZLD01. The sequence continues at coordinate 15,089 of CAZFWV010000119.1, read as the reverse complement.
CGCACTAGGTGTGCCCGCGACGATTGGATTGACCCTTGGGGCGACCGCCGGGGCGGGATTGAGTTTCCGGGACGTTCCGAACACTCGCGGGACCGGCACGACGATCTCGATGCTCGACATTGGCAGCGCGGTCGGCGTTGATTTGACCGAGCGACTTTCCGCGGGTGCTTCGCTGAGCCTGGGCACGGGGGGCATTGACCCTCCCTTCGTTGGAATCGGGGCGTATGCGTATGACTACGCACTTCGTGGTGCGCTAGGGTTGAATTACCGTCTCGGCTCATGCACCGACCTTGGGTTCTACTATCAGACAAGACAACGCTATAACTTCGACGATTCCATCCAACTGTTGCTGCCTGGTGGCAACTACGGAATCACCCAGGATCTAAATCTCGATCTACCCGACAACTTTGGACTCGGAATCGCCAACCGATCGCTGATGGACGGACGCCTGCTACTGGCGGGAGACGTGCTCTTTAAGAACTGGGATCATGCGGCGATGTTCAAGACACTGTATGACAATCAATGGGTCCTGCAACTTGGTGCACAGTACAGCGTGTCGCCGCGAGTTCGACTGCGAATGGGTTATGCGTATGCGGAAAACCCGATTGATCCCGATCCGGGACTATCCGCTGGCGGAATCACGCCACCGGGTGCGGTGAACGCGATCCAGTACGTTCAAGGGACGTTGGCTGTGGTCAATCCGCATCGGATCAGTGCGGGCATCGGTATTCGCGATGTGCTTCCCGGAATCGACCTCGACCTGTTGGGAGGTGGCATGTTTGAGGCCTCCGAACAGTTGGGAGACCTAACTTCCACATCGCTCGAGTCGTATTGGGTCGGTGCGGGGATCACCTGGCGATTCGGGCGCGGCAGCTGTCGGCGGCTGCCGGCTCCGGATAATTGGTGTGTCGGCCCGTAAGAGGCCTGTCTCGATGGTTCGTTTTGCGAGGACTCATGGATGCGATACCTCCTCCTGTTCGCTCTTTGGAGCTTTGGCTGGTTGCTGCCGGCTGCCAGCACGAACGCGGCGTGTATGTGCTCACACGACGGTGAGGAGGAACCGTTTCTGGCGTTCCTGGATGACCTCTGTGGTCGGGGAAGTGGGGCGGCGGCACGGAATCCGTACGACGAGCGAATCGAAACCGATCGACATGACTTCACGCAATCGACGAAGACGGTAGGCTTCGGCGTGATTCAGTTCGAAGCCGGCTACTCCTACTTCCAAAAAAACGAAGAACTCGACACCGAAAAATCTCACACGACGCCCGAACTCATGCTGCGTTATGGGATCACGGAGGATATTGAGTTCCGACTGCGCTGGAACTATGCCTGGCGGTTCTTTGCGGAAGAAGACGACGTGGACGGTGCCGAGGATCTTCGGTGGGCCTTTAAGCTGGGCATGACCGAGCAGCGTGGTTGGATTCCCGAAAGTGCTTTGGAAGTCCGTTTTACCGTGCCGACAGGAGGCACAGCCTGGACGACGGAACGAGTCGAGTTCGGACTGGATTACATCTACGGATGGGAACTGACGGAGACGATCGCCCTCTACGGGTCCACCGGCTTTGGGACGGACGCACTCGCGGATTTTGGCTACCTGCCGGAAGAACCAGCGGGAGATCGGTTCATTGCCTGGACCGAGTCGGTGGCGGTCGGTTGGGAAATGAGCGAGCGGAATACCGCCTATGCCGAGTTCTTCGGCGTCTTCACCAATGGATTGGAGGAGGATGTCAATCCGGTGTTCTTCAACATCGGACTTGATCACTACATGACGGATAATCTGGTCGTGGATTTTCGCGTCGGCATGGGGTTGGACGACGACGCGGAGGATTTCTTTGCCGGTGTGGGCGGCGGTTATCGCTATTGAAATTGAGGACGCCTGCAACGTCTTGCGCTAACGATCTTGGTGGGGCGCATCGGCCGGTTGCACGACGAATTGATACGTGCCGCTGCCGATCGAGAGTTCGGCCTGCTGGTCTGCTCGCCGCATGACTTCGATCCCCTCGACCATCGAAAGGGCCTGGCCACTCTCCTGAATGGTGGCGTCGCGCGAAGCGGGCAAGATGACCCGGGCCGACGTATTGGCGGGGATCTCGACGTCCAGTCGAAACCGTCCGTTGTCTTGCGCCCAGGCAACGCCCACCCGTCCATGAATTGAATCATAGTGGGCCTGCACCCAGTGAATCGCGGGATGCTGCGGATTGCTGTCCGGAGCCGGCGGTCGCGGGTGAATCCGGATCTGTTGAAATCCGGGTGACTGAGGCTCGATTCCCGCAAGCGTCGAGAACATCCATTCGCAGACGGCACCAAACGCATAGTGCGAGAAAGAGTTCATCGATGCGTTATGGCGGCCGAACCCGTCTTCCTTGGTGTAGCTGTCCCATCGTTCCCAGATCGTGGTCGCACCCTGCTCAATTTCATAACCCCAGGAAGGAAACTCGCGACTCTGCAGCAGTCGGACAGCCAGATCATGATGGCCGACGGCGGAAAGGACCGGCAGTAAAGGACGCGTGCCCAGAAAACCGGTTGCCATGCGGTTTTCATTGTCGCGAATCTTCTGGGCCAGATGGTCTCCGGCGGCTTGACGCAGTTCTGGCGGAATCAGATCGGCAAATAATGCCAAGGCATATGCGGTCTGTGTGTCAATGGCCAGTGTGCCGTCGCGATGTACGTATTTCTTCGCAAAAGCGGTGGCAATCTGCCGGTACAACTGGCGATATTCTTCCGCTTCCTCTTGCCGATCGGTCGCTTCTGCCATTTCGGCCATCAGACGACTCGAATAGGCGAAGAAGATCGTATCGATGTAATCGAGAGGCGTTCGTTCGTTGACGGCGAGCCAATCTCCCCAATCGTTACCGTGGACGACGCCGAGAGAATCCTGACTGGTGTTCCTGCGCCACTGCATGAAGCGTGTCATTGGTTCCCAGCACTGCTCGATGACCTGCCGGTCGCCGTACACGTGGTAAATTGTCCACGGGCAAATCACTCCGGCATCGCACCAAGCGGTCCCGAAATCCCAGCCGTGTTGGAAGGGGTAGGGCGCATAGCCAGGAAACGTACCACTGGGCCGCTGTGACTCCATCAGTTCTCGCAGCCACTTGGTGTAGAACGCGGCGACATCGGCGTTGTACGTCGCGGTGCGCACATAGGCCTGCGCATCGCCGGTCCAGCCAAACCGTTCATCACGTTGAGGACAGTCGGTCGGGAGATCGATGAAGTTCGCACGCTGTGTCCAGACCACGTTTTGAAACAGGCGGTTGACCATTGGATCGGAGCAGCGGAAATCGCTCGTTCGCGGCGTATCGGAGTGCAAGACGATGCCGGTGATTGCCTCCGGAGTGGGAACTCCGGGAAATCCAGAGACTTCGACATATTGGAATCCATGGAAGGTGAACCGCGGAGTAAACGTTTCGCCTTCGGGATCACCCTTCAAGATGTAGACGTCGTGCGCTCGTGCCTTTCGCAAATTCTCGGTCATCAGCCGGCCATCCGGATGCAGCATTTCGCCGTAACGCAGTCGGATCGTGGTCCCGGCTTGGCCGCGGACTCGCAGACGCACAACTCCGGCAAAATTCTGCCCCAGGTTGAAGATGTAAACTCCGTCCGCCGGACTGGTCATGGCGACCGGACGAATCTCTTCGATCGCGCGCACCGGGACGCCCGGGAATGACTCGAGCCGGGGTGGCCGACGAAACCCGAGGTCGACGTTCTTCGACTTGATTTCCGGCTGCCCGCCGGGTTCGGCATTCCGGAATTCATAGAAGTCTGCTTCAGGATGGCCGTTGTCGGTCGCGAGGATCGCGGTCGGCCAATCGTCATCCGCAAATCCCGGCTGATCCCAGCCCGGTTGTTCGCGGCGCGCATCGTAGAATTCGCCCATCAGGAAATCCGCTTCCTGGATCGGTCCGTCGCCGCTAACTTTCCAGCTGGAATCGGTTACCACAACGGCACGGCTGCCGTCCTCGTACTCAATTTCCAGCTGACCCATCCAACTCGGCGTTTTGCCATACGTGTATCGGCCGATCTGTTCCGTTCCGATGCCGGTCAACAGACCGAACCCGAGATAGCCGCTGTACCAACCATCCGCGACGTACGCGCCCAGAGCGTTTTCGCCTTCCGTGAGCAGCGACGTCACATCGTACGTGTTGTAGTAGGCGCGCTGACGGTAATCGGTCCAGCCGGGAGCGAAGTACGCATCGCCGACTCGCTGACCATTGATCGAAAGCTCGTAGATACCCAACGCCGTGGCATACCAGGTGGCGCGACGAATTTTCGCCGGTGCGCGAAAGGTCTTGCGATATTGGTGTGCTGCCGGCAGAAAAAGCTGATCGCGGTCGTTGAACACCGGCGTTTCATCGCGGTAGCTGATGTATTTGGCTTGCCAGTCAGACGGCTCCAACAGACCCATCGACCAACGGGCAACGTCGCTGACCACCGACGAATTTCCCCCCGCGTCCCACACCTCGACCTGCCAGAAACATCGCTGACGAGATCGCAACGCGTTCCCTTCGTATCGAACATGAACCGTCTGATCGCTGGCGACACGACCACTGTCCCAGAGGTCGGCTTCCGAGCTGGCCAATCGTTCGCTTGTCGACGCAACGCGAATGCGATACGCGGACTGCTTCCAGCCACGCTCGTCCGCTTCGACTACCCAACTCAGTCGCGGCTGAGCCGCATCGATGCCCTCCGGGTTCTCAAGGTATTCACATCGCATTTGACGAACACCCGGGGGAGCGGCTGGCAGCGCCGAGGCAGAGCAGGTGCACAACAACAAGAAGAGGATGCTGGGACGGAGTTTCGATGTCCGAAGGGTCATTGGGCAAATCGACATGGGAGATCTCCTCGGGAAGTGATATCCGCTGCCTAATGTACCCCGAAATCCGGACCACGGGCATAGGTGGCTTGGCGAGCGGCATCGGTTCACGTACGATCCGACGGAGGACCTTCGGCTACTGACCCGAGGAGGACCGGGTGTTGACGCTTTCCATCGCCGGTTTCGATCTGATCGTCTTGGTGGTCTATCTGCTGGCTGTCGTGGCGATTGGCGTCTGCGTCGGGCGGGGAACGCGCGATCTGTCGACGTATCTGCTGGGGAACCGCCATCTGCCCTGGTTTGCTATTTTGGGGTCGATTGTCGCGACGGAAACCAGTACCGCGACCTTTCTCAGTGTGCCCGGGATGGCGTTTGACTCCGAGCAGGGCGACTTGCGTTTTCTGCAACTCGCCCTGGGATTCATCGTTGGGCGAATCCTGATCGTCTGGCTTCTCTTGCCCTGGTATTTCCGCGGCGAGTTGTTCACCGCCTACCAATTGCTGGAGGAGCGATTCGGCGGGGTAACCAAACGCGTTGCCTCGATTGTGTTCCTCGTCACTCGCAACCTGGGCGATGGTCTGCGGCTGTTTCTGACGGCGATTGTTCTGGAAAAGGTCGCCGGCGTTCCGCTGCCCGCGTGCATCGTAGTGATTGGAGTGGCGACGATCGCTTACACGTTTTTCGGCGGGATGCGTGCCGTGGTCTGGAATGACTGTCTGCAGTTCGTCGTCTACATGGTGGGAGGGCTCGTTGCCGGTGCCATCATCCTGCAGCAGCTCCCGGGAGGTTGGTCCTCCGTTGCGCAGTTCGGCGAGTTGCATCACAAATTCCGGGTGTTCGATTTTCATTGGTCATGGAGCGACCCCTACACATTCTGGGCGGGATTGGTCGGAGGTACCTTTCTGACTCTCGGAACCCACGGTACGGATCAAATGATGGTGCAGCGATACCTGTCCGCGCGGTCTCTGCGCGATGCGGGGCGCGCTCTGATTCTCAGCGGGGGCGTTGTCCTGGTCCAATTCACGCTGTTCCTGCTGCTGGGAGTCGGGCTTGCCTGCTTCTATGCAACGTTTCCGCCGACGACAGAGTTTCCCACGAACGATCATGTGTTTGCGAGCTTTATTGTTCACCAACTGCCTGCCGGCGTCGGGTTGATTGGAATTGTATTGGCAGCCGTCTTCGCCGCGGCCATGTCCACCCTTTCCAGTTCACTGAACTCGTCTGCCGCGTCCGCCGTCAATGATCTCTACGCTCCACTGTGGAAGAACGAACTCAGTTCGACCCATTTGTTTCGCGTCAGTCGACTGTTCACCATACTCTTTGGAATCGTCCAGATCGCGGTGGGGATCTCGGCTCGCCACTTGACTCAGAGTGTGGTGAACGACGCACTCGCCATCGCGGGCTTCTCGGCAGGACTCTTGTTGGGCGTCTTTGCCTTGGGGGTGCTCGTCCGCCGAGCCAACGAAAGGTCGGTACTCATCGGGCTGCTCGCAGGACTGATCTGTCTATTGACCGTACGATTCGTGCTTCCTTGGTGGGATCCGCGGTGGACGATTGCGTGGACCTGGCTGCCGGCAATTGGATCGACGGCGACATTCGGTGTCGGATGGTGCGCAAGTTACCTCGGGTCGAGCTTGACGAATGAGTAAGCGAGCGAAGGGAACAACGAGCGGGCGAAAGCCCATGCGAGCGGAGCGACGTGATCCGCGAATTCGTCGTCGAATTCCTGCCGTGCGCGTTGGTTTGGAGTGCTGCCTGGAAAACCCGCAGAAGGTCATCGGCCGGGCGCGCTTCGGCTTGCTGATGCACCAGGCTTCCGTCGACGCCGATCTCCATTCGGCCTGTGATCGACTCGCAGACGCCCTGCCGGGCCAGTTAACCGCCATCTTCAGCCCGCAGCACGGCTTGTGGGGCGAGCAGCAGGCAAATATGGACGAGACACCCCACGGCGTGCATCCCCGTTGGAAGATCCCGATCCACAGTCTGTACAGCGAGACGCGGCGGCCCACGCCGGAGATGTTGGACGGACTGGAACTGTTCGTCGTGGACCTGCAGGATGTCGGCACTCGGGTCTATACCTACATCTGGACCGTGCTCTACTGCCTGGAGGCTTGCGCCGACGTCGGCTTGCCGGTGGTCCTTCTCGACCGCCCGAATCCGGTCGGCGGATGGGTCGTCGAGGGTCCGATGCTGCAAACGGATTTCACCAGCTTCGTCGGACTTCTGCCGATTCCGATGCGCCACGGACTGACACTGGGTGAACTGGCTCGTCTGATTAATCAGGAACGGAATCTCAAAGCGCAACTGGAAGTTGTTCCGATGCGCGGCTGGCGAAGAAAGATGTTCTTTCCCGAAACGGGGAGGCCCTGGGTGGCGCCGTCGCCCAACATGCCGCGTTTCGAAACGACGCTGCTCTACCCCGGGCAAGTCTTGCTGGAGGGAACCGTGCTTTCCGAAGGACGAGGAACAACGCAGCCGTTCGAATTGGTTGGTGCTCCGTTTGTCGATCCGGACGCCCTTGCGGAAGCGTTACGGCGGCATGAGCTGCCTGGGGTGGGCGTTCGGCCGGTTTGCTTTCGGCCGACCTCGGACAAATGGGCAGGGACGCGATGCGGTGGCGTCGCGCTGCACGTGTGGCAGCCGCGCGCTGTCCGCTCCTATGCAATGACGGTGGCCCTGCTCGCCTCCGTCCGTCGACTCTGGCCGCAGACGCCGCTATGGCGAATGCCACCGTATGAGTACGAGTTCCAACGCATGCCGATCGACATCCTGCATGGCAGTTCGGATTTGCGTTTGGGCCTTGACGCAGGAATTGCCGATCCACCGGCGTTGGATGATCTCGTCGCTGTGGATCACCAGCAATGGTGGTCCCGTGTCGCGCCATTCTTGCTCTACGATTGAGCAGGCGACCGGTCAGCTGCAATGATCCTCGGTGAGCACCGAGTCGATCAGACGATTCAATTCTTTCATCGAAACGTCGAGTACGCTTGCAGCGAGTGCAAACAGTTGCTTCTGTTCTTCCGCCATGTGGCCGTCGGCCGCCATGATACGGATCATCTCCTTCAGCAGTTCCGTTCGCTCTTCCGGATCCGTGGGGATGGTTAATTCCGCCCTGCCTGCGATTGCATCCTGGATCGCCTGTTCGAACTGTTCGTCCGTGATTCCCCACTCGGCCGCGCGATGCGACAGCAGGCGAAACTCCGCTTCGCTCATGCGGCCGTCAGCCGCCGCCATCAACAAGAGGTTGCGAAATATATCGGAGTGGCTCATCCGGCTGATTCCTCCTGGGACCACACGCAGGTTCTTTCCTCGGACTCCACTCTAACACCGGTCTGCCTCGGTGACATCCCGGCACGTCGAGAAAATACGAGGTTGGATCGGCGGGCGCTTCGGTAACTTCGGTAACTCGGGCGCTATGCTCTGAGAGGATCCGGGAAGGATGCGACCGGAATGGAGCGCGAACCGTGCGTTCCTATGCTACGTATCTTTGACAAACGGTTGTTTTTTCCCTTCTTCGTCGAGGATAAGAAGTTGATACGCGGTTCGTGGAAGCTGGGGCGTATTGTCGGGATCGATTTATCCGTCCATTGGTCCTTCCTGCTCCTGCTGCTGTGGGTACTGATGTCCAGTCTTGCAGCAGGTGGTCTGTCGCGCGCCGTGGGAGAGACGGTCTTCATCTCTTTGCTGTTCGGTTGCGTGGTGCTGCACGAGTTAGGGCACGCGCTAGCGGCCCGCGCGTTCGGCATTCCGACCCATGGAATCACCTTGCTGCCGATCGGCGGCGTTGCTCAGTTGGATCGCATTCCTCGCAATCCTTGGCAGGAATTTGCGATTGCCGTGGCGGGACCCGCAGTGAATATCGTGATCGCTGCCCTGTTGTTTCCGCTGGTGATTGCCTTCTACGGTTTGGGGCAGATCACCCCCTGGGGATTGATCGGCGGCGGGTTTGTTGTCCGTCTTCTTCTGGTCAACATCGTACTTGTGGTCTTCAACTTGATTCCCGCCTTCCCCATGGATGGCGGCCGCGTGCTGCGCTCCATCCTCGCGATGGGGATGGCCGACTATGGGATGGCAACACGTTGGGCTGTCCGCGTTGGGCAAGTGATGGCGGGATTGTTGGGAATCGCCGCGCTACTGTACCTGCAGAATCCGATGCTGCTGTTGATCGCCGCGTTCGTCTTCTTTGCTGCCGAAAGCGAGTTGCGACAGGCCACACAGGATCGTGTTGATTCTGGTCCGACGGCTGCTTCGCTCGAACGCCTTTTCCCGTCGCCGTCGCCGTCGCCGTCGCCGCTCGAACGCCATCCCCTGCGAGCCGGCTTTCGCCCGATCGACATGTCGAAACCTCGTCGAGACGCGGCGACCGTCCCGCTCGTGATTTGGCTCACTCGGCAGCCGATCGGGCCGCGCGATTAAGGCGTTCTGCTGTGCACCTGACCTGGAACGGCCAGGGGGTGTGCGAGTGGATGATGCCAAAGCGATGTGGAAAGCCAACGAAACCGAGCAACCAGCCCGAGGGTGGTCCCTCGATAACCCACTCGCACACCCCGCGACCACTCCGCTTCGGTGCGGCGGTCGAGTCAAAAAAAGAGGCCTTTGACGTGCCAATCTCGATTGGCAAAACTGGACGGCTAGGGGCAAGGCAGCCATCCGGTGTACCGATCGTCAAAGGCCCCACGGGCCAGCTACCTGGGCTGCGAAGCCCATGGCGAAACAAACAAAAAGCACGCGCCGTGCCGGTTCTAAAAACGAGACGGCCGGATTCTTGCTTCGCTGGTGTAAGTTGCTTTCTTGCTGTAGGTTAGGCGGCTGGATCGGGAGTCTCGAAGTAGTCGTTGGTTTTCGACGACACCGCCGGCCGGGGGAGCTAAATCGATACGCTAGCGGCAGTCACTGTCTCAAGACGCCCTAGTCGTGGTCAGTCCGTCGCCGGTCGGCGTGAGTTGTCTCAATTTGAGATTCATGGTGCGACGGGCCATTGCAGGGGGAGCGGCCGGACTGTTTCCTTCAGACAAGGGTGTGTGGGGATCTCGGGGAAAGGAGACTCAACGTGAATAATCCCGCGGTGGTAGGGCCCTACGAGGTAGGGCGGCAGCGATCCTTGCTCGTGATCGCGGGGCCTTGCGTGTTGGAAGATGAAGACGGGGCGTTCCACATTGCCAGTCACCTGCGCGAACTGGCGGGATTGATGCCGATTCACCTCGTGTTCAAGGCATCGTTTGACAAAGCGAATCGGACGAGTGGAGAGTCGTACCGCGGTCCGGGGCTGGAAGATGGTCTGCGAATTCTGACGCGCGTGCGCGACGAACTGGCGATTCCCGTGACGACCGATATTCACTTGCCGGAGCAGGCGGCGCCGGTGGCCGAAGTTTGTGAACTGTTGCAGATTCCTGCCTTTCTCGCACGCCAGACGGATCTGTTGCTTGCGGCCGCCCGGACCGAGCGGGCCGTGCATGTGAAGAAGGCCCAATTCATGGCTCCGAAAGACATGCGGCATGTCATCACGAAGCTCGAGTCGGGTGGATGCCACAACATCCTTCTCTGCGAGCGCGGGACATTTTTCGGATATGGGGAACTGGTCAACGACATGCGGTCGTTGGTGCAGATGCGACAGTTGGGTGCCCCCGTGGTTTTCGATGCAACCCACAGTGTCCAACAGCCCGGTGGGCTTGGCAGTGCGACGGGTGGGCAACGGGAAATGGTGGCGCCGCTCGCCCGGGCGGCTGTCGCAGTGGGAATCGATGGGCTGTTCTTCGAAACGCATCCCGACCCGGATTTGTCTCCCAGTGACGGTCCCAACATGGTCCCGCTGGGTCAAGTGGAACAATTGCTCCGTCAGGTACTGGCAATCCGCGAAGCGGTCCCGGATTGGGTGTGACGCGCGGAAGGGGAGTCTTGATCGTGTTGGAACGGAACGTTGGGTTTGCCTTAGTTTTGCTGACGTTGTTCGTTGTCATTAACGGATGTGGGACATCCGACCCATTCGATATTCCGTCGGAGCCGGTGGGAATGACGGAACTCGAACGCCGCAGTGATTTACGACAAGCACTCGATTTCTTGAACCGAATGGACGAGTTCGACACGAGGCAGGCGCAGAACAAAATCGGATATCACTTGCGACAATGGATTAAGAAACAGCCACCGAATCCGGAATGGGTGGCGGATCCTCTGGCGCGTCGTCTGCCAAAGCGTTATCAGCCGCTGGTTTCCGAGACGCAACTGGCGCGGTTCGAAATCGAGCCTTTTGACGTTCAGATGTTGCAGGAGGCAACTTGGCTGCGTGACGTGGCCCAGTCGGTGCTGCGGCAGGAATCCATTCCGCCGGATCTCCAGCAGCGGATGGATGCGACAATCTCCTTGGTGGAGCCGGATCGGCAGACGCAATTGATGCACGCGCTTCGGCTGTTTGATTGGACGGTCCGCAACCTGCAGTTGGAGGAGATGGAACAGAACGGTTCCCGGCGGTTTGGTTCCGACTTAATTCTGCAGGCGTGGGAGTCGCTTCTGATGGGGCGCGGTACGGCGGAAGAGAAATCACGGGTCTTCATCCTGCTCGCGCGGCAACTGGGCATCAACGTCGTGATGCTGGGGATTGCGGACTCGGAGGACGCGGCTCCCCGCCCCTGGTTGCCCGCCGTTCTGTTGGGCGACCAGTTGTTCTTACTCGACATGAAACTCGGGCTCGCGATTCGTGGAGCGGATGGGCGCGGCGTGGCGACGTTGGACCAAGTCATCGACGATCCGCAGCTGTTGTCCCGGATGACCGGATCTGCCGAACAGACCTACCGCGTGGCTCCATCGGACCTGCGGTCGATCGTCGCGATGATCGACGCGACCCCGGGATATCTGTCGCAACGAATGAAGGTTCTCGAGGCGGCTCTGCTCGGCGATCAAAAGTTAGTTTTGTCAACGGTTCCCTCTGCGCTTTCCACGGCGCTGCGTCGCTGCCGCGGCGTCAGTCGGGTGGAGATTTGGAGTTTGCCCTATGAAGCATTTTTGCAGCGTTCGTCCTTGGCAGCGGATCCGGCGCGCGCTGCTGGTCTGGCGCGCGAACATGCCTTGTTTGACCGTCGGACGCCCTTGATTCGAGCTCGCATGTTGCACTTCCGCGGCCAGTTCGACAATCGCGATGATCGTCCGGGCGCGACGGCGCTTTACCTGGAGTGCCGCACGCCTCAGTCGCAAATCGATCAGATCGGCCGTGCCTTGCGATCTTCCTCCCCACAGGCGTCGGAGTCGGAACCCGATTCGCAGGGTTTAGGTGCGGCGCTGGAGGAGTACATGTTGCGGACGAAGCAGAACGCGACGTATTGGCTGGGGCTTGTGGCCTATGACCGAGGCGAATACGAAGTGGCGATCGACTATTTCGAAAAGCGTTTGTTGGCGATTGACGCCGCGGGACCCTGGCAGGCGGGCGCCCAGTACAATCTGGGACGCTGCCAGGAGGCGATTGGCTGGCGTGATGACAACCTTGCGTCACTGGAGCAAGCGGTGCAGACGTATCGGTCGCTGGACGAAGGCCCGCTGGCCGCCGGCAGCCAAGTTCGCGCACGCCTGTTGGCCGAACAGCTTGTCCAAACCGCTGCTTCTGAGAACTGACCGGGAACCTACTTCCAGGCGAAAGCGGTCCCGGTGAGACGCTCATAGGCTTCGATGTACTTCGCGCGGGTCTTCTGCACGATCTCCTCTGGCAGGGCGGGGGGAGGACTATTCTTGTCCCAATCAGTCGTCTCGAGCCAGTCCCGCACGAATTGCTTGTCGAAGGAAGGCTGGCTGCTGCCGACGCGGTACTGATCCGCAGGCCAGAACCGGGAACTGTCCGGAGTGAGGACTTCGTCAATGAGAATCAGGCGGTCGCCGATTCGCCCCCATTCGAACTTCGTATCCGCGATGATGATTCCCTTTTCTAACGCTTCCCGCGCGCCCTGATTGTAGATCGCCAGACTGCGCTCCCGCAGCTCCTCCGCCACGTCTCGCCCGACAATCTCCACCATTCGGTCAAAGGAGATGTTCTCGTCGTGTCCCGTTTCGGCCTTGGTCGCCGGAGTGAAAATCGGTTCATCAAATCGAGCGGATTCGGTCAGGCCGGTGGGCAAGGAGATGCCACAGACCGCGCCAGTCCGCTGGTACTCCTTCCAGCCCGAACCCACCAAGTAGCCGCGCACCACACACTCGATCGGTACAACTTGGGTCTTGCGCACGAGCATGGAGCGGCCGGCGAGGGCGCTGCGGTCGGTGTGATCCGGTAAGTCGACCTGGGACAGATCGGTCGTGATCAGATGGTTCTCTTCGTCGAGTCGATCGAACCAGAAGGCGCTGATTTGCGTGAGCACGCGTCCCTTATCAGGAATTCCCGTGGGCAGAACATAGTCGAACGCACTGATTCGATCGGTGCTGACCATTAACAACTGGTCGCCCAGGTCGTATAGATCGCGAACTTTTCCGCGTCGGACGTTCCAACCGGACAAGGAAGTCTCAAGCAGAGCCGACCCGCTCATGTCAATCTCCTCCAGGCAGGGCATCGTGGATGAAGTCACGGAGTATAGCAAAGCCGCCGCCGGATCGGCTACCGCCCCGCGGTTCCACGTGGTACCCTGAGCGGGAGTTGCTGACGGTGTTTCGACGGGTTGCGCGGGAACGACATGAGGACAGGTAATCCCGCGAGTTGATCAAGCGGTCCAGAATGGGTTCCATGGTTTTTCTGATCGCGCGCCGACCTCCGCTCTCGCGGGAGGCCGTGGATTGTGCCTACATGGTAGGCAGCGACGGGATTCCCTGGCAGACGCAGGTGGTGGCCCGCGAAGATCGCCTGATCGTGACTCGTCAGACGCAAGAATCGGGCCGATTCGTGATCCCTTGGCCGGCGGCCGACGGACGTTGCGTCGCTCTGTCGACGGCGAGTCTGATCTCTTCCGATACACCGTATCACCTGGGATTGGAGTTGAGCCGTGGGACGCTAAATCAGTTGCAGAGCCAGTTGGCACTCTGGGAATCGCGCGGACTGCAGATCAGCGGACCGATGCGCGAACCGCTGACGCAGGCGGTGCAGCATTTCGTCAGCGCTTCGTTGAGTCAGTCGGATACGGAAAAGTGTGCCGCCGAGGCGAATGCGTCGCTCGAGCAGTCGTTGCGAGTGTTGGACCAACTCAGTCGCGAAGTCGTCGCCTTCTGTACGACCAGCTGGTCGGTGCCCACCGCCCCCGGATTGTGGGCCACCAGTTTGGACGATCCGCGCGACATCTCCGCGCTGCCCAAAGTGATCGATCCGCCGCTGAATTTCTGCTTTGTGCGTCCCACTTGGCGGGACTGCGAGCCCAATCCGGCCGAGTGGAACTGGTCTTCGATCGAGCAAATGCTCCAGGCGGCGCGGCGGACTCGCGTCCGCTTGGCATGCGGTCCCCTGTTGCGACTCGGACGCGACGATCTCCCGGATTGGCTCTATCTGTGGGGCGACGACTTCGATGCGATTCAGTCGTATGTCGTTTCCTACATTGCGGCCGTCGTGCAACAGTTTTCCGATCGCGTTGGACTCTGGTACTGTTCCGCCGCAACCAACGCGGAAGACGCTCTACAAATGTCGGAAGAACAGCGACTTCGACTGACCGTCGGGGCGCTCGAATCGCTCCGTCAAGCCGATTCCCGGACGCCGGCGATCATCAGCATCCGACAACCCTGGGGCGAATACCTGGGACGGGCCCCAATGGATCTGTCGCCCTGGCAATTCGCCGACATCGTTGTTCGCGCCGATCTGGGATTGTCCGGGATCGGCCTGGAACTGTCGCTCGACTGCCTTCCCGGAAAAACGCTTCATCGGTCGCTGCTGGAATTCAGCCGGATGATCGACCGTTGGTCGGTGTTCGGACTGCCCCTCGTTCTGTTCCTCTCGATGCCCACTCCGACCCAGGTTCCCGATCAGGGCCATCCCGACCTGCAATACGTGGAGGATCTGCTGCGACTCTTCGCCAGCCGAAGCTCGGTACATGGGATCGTCTGGGATCAGCTGTGTGACCAACCCCAGTGGAAGGCCGGATTGTTGGATGACCAAGGCCAGGTCAAGCCCGTGCTGCGCACCATCCAGAAATGTCGCTCCTGACGGACCGTCGGGCGTCCGCTGCGCGTCTCCAGCGAGATCACGGGAGGACGCAGCTGCTGCAAGGAGGTCGTGCAGTTTACAAATTGATGGCTCGAAAGAGATGACTACACCACCCTCCCAATGGCTCATCGTTTAACCCGCAGCCGTCAGGCGAGGATAAGAGGCAAATCGTCCTCGCCTGAC
>CAZFWV010000118.1:0-17738 GCA_964522605.1 uncultured Pirellulaceae bacterium | reverse complement strand
GCCATCCAGGCGATTTGAATTCGGCGGCCGTCGGCTGATGGAATGTCGCTGTACGTTTGGGCCGCGTAGTCATTTGCACCGTACTTCGATTCATGCGGGCCGCTCTCCGTCTCGAACGATTTGCCGTCGAAACGCCCGATCAGGTAACGTCCACCCGCTTCCCAGGCCACCCATCGAGTGTTGGCCGGATCTCCATCCACGGGCAACTCGAACAGGTCGGGACATTCGTGGCCTTCCGGCAAGATCAGATCGCTGAGCTTCGTCCACGACTTGAGATCGGACGACCGAAAAAGGGCGAAATGATCGCGCTCATCCAAGTACAAGATCATGACCCAGCAATTCTCGGGTGCGTACCAGAAAACCTTCGGGTCGCGATCACTCTTATTAATGTTCCCGAGCACCGGATTGTGATCGTACTTGATCCACGTGCGTCCGCGATCGGTTGAGTAGGCGATCGATTGTGTGAATGGCTGACCGCGCGAGAGGAGATTCGTGCCTCCGGCCGAAGTGTAGATATTGACGAGCACCTTTTCCTCGCCGTCCTGCCAGCCGGTTGTATTCCGATCGTCGACGACGCCGGATCCTGAGAACATCGTCCCCAGCTCGTCGGGGTGTAAAACATCTGGAAGCTGCTGCCAGTGAACCAGGTCGCGACTAATCGCATGACCCCAGGTCATGTTACCCCACTGGGTCCCGTACGGATTGTGCTGGAAGAAGAGGTGATATTCGCCTTTGTAATACACCAGCCCGTTCGGATCGTTGGTCCAACCGCGCGCCGGCGAGAAGTGGAACTGGGGCCGCAATCGTTCGTGGTAAAGCTGCTCTCCACCCGGCAGGCCGTCGGCCAAGTGGATTGCCTGAAGAGCTGGTGAATCGCTCCGCATACGGTCCACTTCGATTTGCAGCGTTTTCCCCACGAAAGGCAGGACGTCGGTATCCATCCAGAAATCTGGCGGTCCTTCCGCCAGTTCGATTTCAAACTCGCGCTGCAGTTGGCCATCGACTTTCCATCGCATGATTCGCTTTGGGGCGCCGTTGCGAACCGGCAGATGCAGATGCGGCTGGTCCACGACCAATTCGCGCACAAGCGTTTCGAAGGCAAGCTTGCGATCCGATTGCACAATGTGGTCGATATTGATGTGCCCCCACGACCCGGTGGCCTGATCGACGATCCGAAGCGTGGCCGGCTGTCCGATCAGGTCCTTCACATCCCAGGATTGCCAATCGAGCGTCTCGCTGCCCCCCGGAACCGTATTGGGTCCCGTTGCCGTGCGAACGACCTTTCCGTCTACGAGTAGATCCATGCAGGTTTTCCCCGGATAACCTCCCCCGCCGATCAGAAAGTTGATGTACGGTCGCTGGATGGAAAAGGGAGGCGACGTGAGGACGCCTTGCGTGTCATCTCCCTGATGGAAGGAGTTCACCAGCCGCTGTCCCTCGAAGCCACTCACGTTCATTTGGCCTGGCAGCGTACCCGTTGCCGGACCAGGGCCAAACGCGTCGCCCTCCACGGTCCAGTCACCATAGGTGGCCGCTTCAAAGTCAGCAATCAAGAGATCACTCTCGGCCGCCGAACTGATCCCGCTGGCACAGCACCACAATGCGAAGAAGACAAGAATCGAGTTTTTCATGGCGTGGGTCCTCGTGCTTTCTGCCAAGGGTTTTCGGAGGAGCGGTCACGGTTTTCGGAAAAGTCAGGAGTCTCTTTCGGTTCAACGCCATCCGGCGTGGGAGGTCGTGCGGCTTTTACGTGTTGGTCTGACCAGCGTTTACAAACAGGATTCACTCCCCCTCCGGAGGTCGTGCAGTTTATTAGTTGCTGTTTCAGAAAGAGTTACTTCACCCTCCCGCGTGCGGGAGGGTCGGACGCGCAGCGGCCGGGGAGGGTCTTTTCTGCACGAGCAACACGCGCCGAATGTGTTGTGCGCTCCACCCTGGCCTGTTGAAAATCTGACAGGCTCGTTGGTAGCAGACCCGATCCACTCTGGCTCTCCTCGCCCCGTTTCGGAGAGGGGCTTTCAACTCGCCACAATCCACGAGGTATCTTGGGACTTCCCGATGCCCTGCCCCCTCATCCCCAGCCCTTCTCCCCCGCAAAGCCGGGGGAGAAGGGAGCAAGGATTTCGGTTTGTTCATGCCTGCCAACCAACCACGTGAAACCTGCACGATCTCCCGCGGTGAATCTGTGTCGTGACCTGCGCTCTAATCGATCTGATGGACAACAATCATATTGTGCTGGCTGCTGCGGATACCGGTGCCGAAGACCATCACAATGCGGTCGCCTGCAGCGAGAGCCCCGGAGGCGCGGCCTCGTTCGACGACATGTTGCAGGAGCTTGTCTCCTTGTTCGACGGGGGCATCTGCCAAGGGAATCACGCCCCAGTAGAGGCACATGCGACGCAATGCCTCCTCGGAATCGCTCACACCGATGACCGGAACATGGTGATGATGCTTGGCGACAACCAGGGCGGTTTGACCCGATTGGGAAGCAACTAATAAGACACGAGCTTCCAGTTTTTCGGCGAGTCGACCCGCCGCGTAAGTTGTCGCTTCGGTAATCTCCTTGAGCCCTTCCAAGTACGGCTCGTCATGGGGCTGAGTTGCCTGCTGTTTCGCATCTTCCTCGATGGCGACGGCGATCCGATGCATCATCTCGACGGCTTCCAGTGGATACTGACCGACGGCGGTTTCCCCCGACAGCATACAGGCATCCGCACCTTCGATGATGGCGGTCGCGATGTCCGTGACTTCCGCCCGTGTGGGAATCCGCGACCGTTGCATGCTGTCGAGCATTTGCGTGGCGATGATCACTGGTTTCCGATGCAGTCGGCAACTGGCAACGATCTGCTTTTGCACGATCGGCACTTGGGCGATATCGATTTCCACTCCCAAATCGCCACGGGCGACCATCACTGCATCGGCAGTTTGAACGATCGCATCGAGGTTTTCCAAGGCTTCCGGTTTTTCGATTTTTGCGACGACGCCCGCATGAGAGCCTTGGTTGCTGATCATCGCCTTGAGTTCGCGCAGTTCATCGTCCCGTCGCACGAAACTCAGGCCAATGTAATCCACACCTGCCTGAGCAGCCCACACCGCGTTATCTCGATCTTTCTCGGACAGCGCGGCCACGCTCAGTTTCGCCCCGGGCAGATTCACTCCTTGCCGACTGCGAACGATGCCACTCTGGATCACCCGACACGTTGCGGCCTCGGCCTCAACTCGTTCGACATTGAGCGTCACGATTCCATCCGCCAGGACAATCCGATCTCCAATCTCGAGTTCATCGAGCAAGCGATCGTAGGTCGTCGTGAGATCATCCGGAGATGACGGATGATCCCCGCGAACGAATCGGACCGTTTCGCCAGCCACGAACTGACGTTCATCGCCGGCTAATTCGCCAAGTCGGATTTTTGGACCCGCCAGATCGACCAGGACTGCCACAACCTGTCCGGCTTCTTGACTTGCCTGCCGAATCTGATCGAGTCGCGTATTGTGTTCTTCGCGCGTGCCATGGGCCGTGTTGATTCGAAACACATCCACGCCCGCACGAATCAGCTCTCGCAGTCGATCGCGGTCGCCACAGGCGGGGCCCACCGTCGCGACGATCTTTGTTCGGCTGGGGCGTCGCCAAGGTTCGAATCGTTGTTCCGTCATCGACAAACTCTCATTTCCATTACGTCGAGAAGTAATCCCAAATTCTGCTGGAACAAATTCCGGGTCGTCTTGAGAAGCGCGATACTACTCGCGCCATCGTAAAGGCAGGTCGCAAGGTCGGTCAATCAGGGCGACGAAACCCAGTTCGCACGACAGGAAGCAACGTAGCATTGATACACGCGCTGCAGGACCGAGTGCTCAACTTCCTGCCGATGAATCCACAGCCGGTAGCGAAGCGTCACGGGGACGCCCGGCTGAAGCGTTTGCGGTTCTGTTCCCGGCCAACCGACACACAACGGACCATAACAACGAGTCAACCAGGTCGGGGGATAATCGGGATGTTGTGGGTGGATCAACAGGGCTGCTCCACTTCGACCGGTACGGACCGCGAATTCGGAGGCGAGGTCCGCCCAGGGCAGCGCCGTGTTCGACAGATCCTCGGCAGACTCCAGCCCCGAACCGACATGGCGAATCGTCCGATCCGGAGTGCGGATCACTGCGTCGCGCCGCGGCCAGACGTCAAATCGGAGTGTCATTCCTCCATAGCTCTTGCCTTCGTCACCGCTCAAAGACACTGGCTGGTCCGTGGGAATCAGCGTTAACTGCAGGTCGATCGCGCGACTATCCTCTCCCGCCGGATAGACACGCATCCAGAACCGCTCGACCATGATCTGTCCCCCGTCGACGAACCAACCATTTTCCACGCCCAAGGTCGCCGTCTCTGGCCCCGTCTCTCGACACAACCAGCGAACAAATCGATCTTCGATATTCGGATACTCCCACAGATCGTACTCTCGATCTCCTACGATGATGTGCTTCCACGCCCAAAAGAGTCCGTGGTGGTGAAAATGGTCACGGGGAAAATCGGCGGTCAACTGTTCGCCTTGCAGGCCCCACAGCGGATGCACATAACATCCGCGGACGCGTCGATGATCGCGCTCAGGGACGGATTCCTCCGTCACGGGTCCGAAGTTGTACGTCAAAACCGGCTCACCCTTCTGCGACAGATGAACCGAGTTCTCGGTGGGCGGATCCCATTTGAATTCGGCATCCATCTCACCAGCGGAGCAGTCCGATGGATTCACACTTCGCAGCAGGAACTGACGCTGCTCTTCCTTGCTATCGCTTGCAGGAATACGCAAAACGATCGCACCTCGCGGATGAACCAAAGATCCATCGGTCCCGATCAGCGGTACTCGATTGGTCGGCAGGTGAGACGAATCGGCTGCATCAAGTTCTTCGAGTTGAAACGCGGCGGTCGCTTCAACATCAATACTCTGCGGCAATGGGACTACGGCCTGCAACTCTTCTTCACAGGACGGAAGAGTCAGCCGAGGTAATTCTGATTCCGAGAGCTGGCCGTGTGCGCTACCAACTATCAGCAACACAATCACAATCGCTAGATGATGGTATGGTGGATCGAAGAGAGAACGCAACATGAAATCACCGCCCTTTCAACAACGGGCTTCGCGAAACAACTTCAGGAGGCCTTATCCTACACCGTGGTGGCGCGCACACGCAATGCGCACGGGTTCGCACCCTGTCGCGTTTTTTCGGTCGTTGGTCCTAATCTGAGGCAATGCTACTTGCGGCCCACACTCACTGCGCCTACGCTTACCGGCAGACACCCACCGCACGGTTCCTACGCGCGGGGCGTTGCCCACGCGGTTAAACGAGGAAAAGGTTTCTAAGCCGTTTCTTCGATAACAGCTCTGGTTCAGTTCCCAGAACATTGGTGAGATTCATGGCAACGAAGATTCATGCCGGCCGCCTGGATGCAGAAGGGGTGATCCAGACCATCGATCAATTGCGGAAACGAATCAGCGAGCGATTCCCCGCCTCCGACCTGAGTCGCGTGTGCGACGATCTGTTGCAAATCAGTCGGCAGACTCAAGAGCGGGCGCGGTGGATCGCTCAGCCGATCATCAGTCTGCGATTGGCGATCTGGTCGTTGCTGGCGATCAGCGCACTTGTTCTGACCTGGAGCATTATCCAACTGCAACTGTCGGCGGGGATCCAGAGTTTTGCCGAGTTGGTCCAGACCCTGGAGGCCGGAACGAATGAATTGATCATTTTGGGCGCCGGCGTCTTTTTCCTGGTCTCGATTGAACGGCGGATCAAACGACGACGCGCTTTGGGAGCGATTCACGAACTGCGCTCCATCGCGCACATCATCGATATGCACCAATTGACCAAGGATCCGGAACGCATCAAGCGGAAGTGGGTGCTGACTCCCCACTCACCACGTCACGTGATGACCGCATTTGAACTGCAGCGCTACCTCAATTACTGCAGCGAGATGCTTTCGCTGACGAGCAAAGTCGCCGCCTTGTACGTCGAGAACTTCGAAGACGCCGTCGCCCTAACCGCAGCGAACGACGTCGAGACACTCACCACCGGGCTGGCGCGAAAGATCTGGCAGAAAATCATGATCCTGCACAACCTAGACGGCGAACCGGCCACCAATTGATGGTTCCTTGGAAAACACATCAGCCTCCCGCGCTCGGGACTGTGCGTCTTCGAAGTCTCGAATTCGATCGGCGCGGCAAGCACGACCCGACTCGCGGTGCGAGAAATGAGCCGGCGATTGACGAACAAGGAGTTCCGATTCTTGAGGTGAAATCCGAGTTCGGATCGGCGAGTTAAGGACCGCGCGAGGTGTCGGAATCTTGACGGGCAGGCAAAGCATCGAGCTCGCACGATCTGGGAGATGGCCCCAAACTTTTCATTCCCAGGTTCCTCGGCCTGGGAACGAGCCTTAAGAGATCGAGAAGAGGAACCGCGGACCGAACGGACGACACGGATGTCCACGGATCTGTCGGTGCCGATCCGTAACCTCCGTCCAATCCGTGGTTTCCTCTCCTATTTCGGTCCAAACAAAACGGCCGTGTGATCTGGGGGCTCGCTGCGCTCGACCCCAGCCACCCTCGTTGGAAAACAACGAAGTGATTCTTGAGTCATCGCTTAGGTCTAACTTGAATGCGATTCTCTATCGCTCGTGTCTTGAGCCGACCACCATTGCATTGACTGGCCGGCGATCGCCTTCTCGGTGTCGATCTGGTCTGCCCCCGCCCTGTTCCGCGTTTTTCCGCGGCCACCTGACTGAGCGGCGCACGATGTGCTTGCCCGATGAGCTGAGGCGGGTAAGCGTCCGGACGGGTCAGCCGGTTCGGTCGGACTGCTGCATCAAATCGCGAATCTTCTGCTCGTCGACTTCGATCCCCAGTCCGGGGCCGGAAGGAGGTTGGGCAAGTCCGTCGCGAATCGAAAGCGGCTTCGAGAGCACATCAGCGGTCAGGAATTGCGGGCCGTTCAGCGCCGCGGGACGTTTCAGTCCGTAGGCACTATACAGACAAAGCGTTGCGGCCAGCGAGATGTCGGGATCAGTCAACCCGCTGCCGAGCCAACCCAGACCACGCGATTGGAGCAGGTCGATCTGGGCTTTTGCGGAGGCAAGTCCGCCGCAGCGCGACGGTTTCATCGCGACTCCCTGAAGCATCTTCAGACGAATAAACTCTTCTAATTCGACAGTCGAGACGATGCCTTCGTCCATGTAAATCGGCAACGCGGCTTGGCGTTGCAACGCCTGATAGCCACTGATCTGATTCGGACGCAGCGGAGCCTCCAGAACATCGACGCCCGCATCCGCCAACTGAGGTGCGACTTGCAGGGCGGTGTCCTGATCGTAGCCGCCATTTGCGTCGGCCCAAAGAAATGCGTCGGGAGCGGCCTGACGAACCTGTCGCGCCAATTCCACATCCAGCTGGGGATCGGGAGCAACCTTGATGTTGAAGTGTCGATAGCCGCGTTCCCTCCCCGCCTGCATCAGGGCGGGGATTTCATCCAGCGACCGCGGATTGATCGTCCAGCTCAGCAGGACCGGTTCGCCGCGCGGCAGGCCCCAGATTTCGTGGAGCGGCTTATTTTGTAGTCGACCCAGAAGATCGTGCAATGCGATATCAATTCCAGCGCGCGTGATCGGCATGCCGGTGGAGAAACCGGGCGCGATCGTCCGGTCCATGACGGCATGCGCGTTGGCGAGATCCGTCGCCGATTGCCCAAGCAAAGCCGGCGCATAATAGTCCCGCAGTGCCACCGTCGCCGCCTCCAGCGTTTCGTAACTCCACTTCTCGATCGGCACACTCTGGCCCCAACCGACGACCCCATTGCTCGCGGTAATCTTCACGATCACGGCGGCACGACCAGCTTCTCCTCGTGCCCCGGCGAAAAACTTGAAATAGCCGGTCATCGGATACCGCAATGGAAACACATCGATCCGGTCGATCTTCACGGCAGACTCCTGGGACCAACTGAACGACGGCAGGCAAAGCGCTCCGGCCGTCGCGGCAGAGTGGATCAAGAAATGACGGCGGTTGCTGAGTCGTGTCGTCGATGTCATCTTCGTGCCCCCAAGGTTGCACCCGGGCTCTCAACGGGCCGAACCGGTCAGATCACCTCGGGAATCTGATACGGTGCGCGCTGCGATCGCTGCAATAACTCGTTGGCCTGATCGTCGTCCGGAAATCGTTCGGCTTGTGGATCCCAGCGGACGCGCCGACCGAGCCACCGCGCGATATTGCCCAGGTGGCAGACGGTTGTCGAGCGGTGCCCGGTCTCCGCGTCAGCCACGGGACGCTCACGCGACTTAATGCAATCAATCCAGTTCTGCATGTGGTTTTCGGCCTGCCCGCGCATCGCGGCAGGATCGGGCACCAACTCTCGCGCCAGTTCTTCCGGCTCGATGCGAAACCAACCCCGATCGACCGTCAGCTTGCCGTTTTCACAAATGAAAATCGCCCCGCCACCCGGTGCGCCATTGCGCAACACCATCTCGGCGCCATTGTCATAGCGGAAGTGTACTTCGGGAGAACCGCAGATTCGGTCGCCACGCGCGCGAGATTCGGGCTGTTCATACGTCGGCGGATCGAAGGCAGGACCTTCCGTCCAGATCTCGACGGGACCACTTTGATCCATTCCGAGTGCCCACTGCACTTGATCCAACCCATGGGCACCCCAGCCGGTCATCTCCCCGCCCGAGAATCGACGAAAGGAAATCCAACCCGGATTGGCGCGCGGCGTGTACAGGTCGTTGTGATACGGTACCAGCTCAACCTGGCCGCACCAGGCATCCCAATCCAGGCCGTCGGGAATCGGCTGTTCCGATAGAGCTCCATTCCAAGGACTTGGATAGTTGCTGCCAATCACCTGCGTCACGCGTCCCAGTTTTCCTTCACGGACCAGCGAGCACGCCAGTCGGTTCGGTGCCATCGACCGTTGCTGACTTCCGGTCTGAAGCACGCGATCATATTTCCGCACCGCCTGAACCAACTGCCGCCCCTCGCGGATGGTGAGCGTCATGGGTTTCTCACAATAGACATCTTTGCCGGCCTGGCAGGCATGAATCGAGTGCAGAGTGTGCCAGTGGTCGGGCGATGCGACGACGACGGCGTCGACATCCTGACGATCCAACAGTTGCCGATAATCTTGATATGCGGCACAACCATCCTTGGCTGCCGTGGCTTCGGCACGTTTCAAATTGCAGTCCGCAACGGCGACGCGAACAGCATCCTTCGTGAGCGTCAACTGGGCAGCGCGTCGACCGAATGCCAGATAACCCACCTGCACGCGATCGTTCGCACCAACTCGACCCGGCGCGGCCAGAACACTCGCCGGAACGAAATAGGGCGCCACCGCTCCCGCGGCAAGCAAACTCTTGGAACGATCCAGGAACTGTCGGCGGGTAATCTCGCGCGGCTTTGCCCGTTTCATCAGTAAGCTCCTCTGTTTGTGATTCCGAGAATGCTCCAACCATTGTGCCTTGACTCGGCCCCAATATCCAGTCGGAACCGCAATCGTGTTTCGGCTGCATGCACTGCGGCGGGCAAGCAGCAACGAATTCACGCTCCAGTTGCAGAAAAAGTAGGACGGATTGGCAATCCGTCCCCAGTATATCGCACCAAAACCGAAAAAATGGCTTCCGCCAAATTGCACATGTGACGAAGTCTGGCCGTGATGTAGTAACGAGCGTTGCGGTCGACCATGGACGGATTACCAATCCGTCCTACCACAGAATGTCTGCAACGTTAGGGGAGTATCCACTCGCGAACCAAGCGGTCATAATTGGTGGCGGTTCCGCCGGATGGAATCCACGGCGTTGGCACCACGGGATTCGCTTGGTTGAGTCGCACAGTGGCGCGTCTCAGTTTGCATCGCCTTTCCCGTTCTGCCCCCAAGTCCACCCTGTTCGCCGCTTCGCTCGAGGTCTCGACGATGAATCGAAACATCTGCTTGTTCAAGACGATCCAATCTGCCGCGATGGTTCTGTGCCTGATCGGTGCGTGCGCCGCACAGGCCGCGGGTGAAGGTATCGAGTTGCGACAGGATGACGCGCAGGGAACGTTGCGGGTCTCGATCGACGGACAAGAGGCATTCGTCTTCAACTACGGATCGGATGTTGATCTACCGCATTTTTATCCACTTCGCAGCCCGTTCGGGCAGTCGATGCTGGTTCAGCATCCGCAACCCTATCCGCATCATCGCGCGTTCTGGTTTGCCGATACGGTTCAACGAAAAGGACTGCGCGTCGGGGATTTTTATGAAGCCTTCTATACCGGCCCCGGTGGACGACAGGATCCAGGTCCACCGTTTCGCGATCATGTACGTCACATCCGGTTCGACAAGATCGTCATTTCGGACCGGCAGGCTGAGTTGGAGGAGCATCTTGTTTGGGAGATTGACAATGATGTTCCGGTACTCCAGGAGCATCGGACGCTGCGCCTGCTGGCCCTCGGCGGCGGCGAGTACTTGTTGGACATCCTGTTTCGCGTGACTGCGTCGGAGGACGACGTCGATTTCGTCAGTGACCATGTTCACTATGCTTGGCCCTACCTGCGGATGAACGAGGTTTTTTCCGTCGATCAAGGCGGCACGATGACCAACTCCGCCGGAGGCATCAATCAACAGGGGACCCACGACAAACCCGCCGATTGGATCGATTACAGCAACACGGTCGACGGCAAGACGAGCGGCCTGACCATTTTCAGTCACCCCGATAACGCGCGACCACACTTGTGGCTCACCCGAGACTACGGGACCTTCGGGCCCCGCCGCACTCAGGCTCAAAGTGGCCAGCGATTTCGACTCGAAAAAGGTCAATCTCTCCAACAGCGAGTTGGGATCCTGGTCCACCGCGGTGACGTCGCCGCCGGACGAGTCGCCGAACGCTATGCGAATTACTGCGAGTGATCAGGAGTGAGTCCCATGCCAACCGAACGACCCGGAGTTCTCGTACGGCACGAAGACGATTCCCGACGCGAACGCAGTACGTGTGGCTGGCGATATCGTTTAATCAGCCGCGAGGATTCCGATGTCGCGGCCTGGGCGCATGTGGTCGACATCCAGGACAGCCAACCGCACTATCATCAGAAGGGCACTGAGCTGTACTACGTGCTGGAGGGAGAAGGTACGATCTGGTTGGACGGCGAGGCGCATCCGATCCACCGCGGGTCACTCGTCCACATCCCACCTGGTGTGATCCATTCCGCTCAAGGCCGCATGCGCGTGCTGGTCGTCGGGATCCCGGATATCGATGAAACAGATCTCTTCTTCCCGCAGCAATGATGCGCCCGTGAAGGACCTTGACGCCACGCATTCGGTTTCCCAGCACGCTCGCTGGCTCGTTGTCGCAGCGGCTATCCTTTGGAGTACAAGCGGATTGTTCGCCAAGGCGCCGTTGCTCACCTCGTTCCCGCTCGAGACACGCGGACTGGTGCTCGCGTTTTGGCGGACCTTGTTCGCCGGGCTGTTTCTCGTCCCATTCATCCGGCGTCCCCAGTGGTCCTGGTGGCTGATTCCTTCGACGTTAGTGTTCGCGGTGATGAGCATCTCGTACCTCACCGCGATGACCCGAACGACTGCCGCAAACGCGATCTGGCTGCAGAACACGGCACCGGTCTGGGTCCTGCTGTTCGGTGTCAGCCTATTCGGAGAACGTGTTCAGCGTGCAGACTGGTGGATGCTGGTGGCCATTGTGTTGGGACTCGGCCTGATTCTGTTCTTCGAAAGTCGCTCCGCGCGGAGCGGCCAAACGCGGCTCGACGGCGTCGCGTGGGCTATCGCCTCAGGTTTGTTTTACGCCACGGTCATTCTCTCGCTGCGTGCACTTCGCCGATTCGACGCCGCCTGGCTGATCTGCCTGAATCACCTGGTCACTGCCGTCGTCCTTCTGCCGTTTATTCTGTGCTGGGGCACTCGACCCACCGGAAGCCAACTGGGCTGGTTGGCCGCCTTTGGCATTCTGCAGATGGGGCTTCCGTACGTCCTGTTCGCACGGGGAGTGCGCAGCATACCGAGCCATCAGGCGTCGTTTATCGTGCTGTTGGAACCGATTCTTGTACCGGTTTGGGTTTGGCTGGCGTGGCGACATGACCCGAGCTACGAACGGCCGGCCTGGTGGACCCTGGTCGGAGGCGGATTGATTCTGCTCGGGCTGCTGCTTCGTTTTGGGCGGCCGATTCGACGACCGCGTCAACCCGCCACAGCTTGACGACTCCATCGAAACCCGCGGAGGCCAGCAGCCTGCCGTCGGGCGAGAATGCGACCGACAACACTCGTCCCGTGTGACCTCGCAGCAGGATGCACTCACGATCTGCGGTCAAGTCCCAAATCAGGATGCCGTGATCTTCGCAGCCAACTGCCAACAGGTTGGCAACCGGCGAATAGGCCACGGATCGAGGTGCGCCGAATAACGCCAATTCGGTCGACGTCCACGATTCGTCCGCCTGCTGCCAGGAGACGAGCTGTGATCCACCGGTCGTGGCGAGCAATTGGCTCTCCTTCAGGCAGACGAGATCCTGCGGCGTACCGCCAGGAAGCGTCAGCGTCGTGGTCAACTCGCCATCGGGCCAGGACCAGAGGCGAATCGTATGATCGGAACTACCGGATGCCAACATCGTCCCACTCGGCAGGAAGTCGAGTGACAGAATTGCGTCACGGTGTCCGCGAAGCTCATCCATCTCGCGCTGTTCCGCAACATTCCACACCCGAATGGAGTGATCGTCAGCTCCCGAGATGAGCTGTTGTCCATCGGGCGAGAACACGAGGCAGCGAACTGCGGCGGCGTGGCCCGGCAGCGAACCGAGGGTGGTGCCATCTGTTGGATTCCAAAGACGGACTGATCGATCATAGCCCGCGGAAGCGAGACAATCACCGCGCGGTGAAAACGCCACGGCGAGCACGATATTCTTGTGGTCGGGCAAGGTGAACCGCGATTGGCCCGACGCAACATCCCACAATCGAACGGTCCCGTCGACGCTGGCGGAGGCGAGCATCCGGCCGTCCGGGCTGAACGCCAAACTGTGGACAACTCCCGAATGTCCCAGACAGTCGCGCAGAAAGGCCAATTCACTGAACCGTCGTGCTAATGCATCGCGCAGCGCGATGCCTTGAGCATCCCAGGAACTCGTCGCATAGGCAGCATCCAACTCTTCGAGCGATTCCGCCAACTGGTTCTCCGCCAACAACAGGCGGACTAATTCCAATCGTACCCGCGAATGGTGGGGATGAGCCTGAACAACTTGCCGCAGAGTCGCCAACGAGTCGTCGGCTCGATCGTCCCACCACTGGACGTAGGCTTGCGCCATCTGCAGCGGAACAGGGTCGCCCGGATCGGCCTGCTTTCCCAACCATTCTACGAGCCATTTCGTTCGTCCCGGGCTTCCGTTCTGTTGAGCCACTCGCTGCAGCAGTGACAAGCTTGCGTCACTGAAAAACTCACCCGCGTTTGGAAAATGAACGGAGCGCGGCAGTTGCTCGGCAACAGGCTGCGTGACGGGCGGACGCGTGGCCAGCAACTGGCCGTTTCGCAGAAACTCCCCCGTCATCGCGCCTCGCACGACATCCTGCTGTTGCCGAGCGCGAACCAACCGAGCCGATTGGAATCGACGCATTGATTCCGTCTCCGCCGGTCGGATGGCCGATAGTTCGATCTCGGTTTGGGCCCGCTTCCGCAGCGCTGCCAGGAGAGCCGTGGCGGAACGCGCCGCAGAACGGGTGATCGAGCGTACCGATTCGGCAGGTGCCGAATCTTCCATCCCGCGCGACAAATCCGCCTGCAGCAGACGCTGAAGCGGCAGGCGGATCGGCCCGGCTCCCGACGGCTCGACATCAACGGCGAAAGCAAGCAGGTCCTGACGATCCGCAACCGACGAGGAGACATCTTCGGCAACCATTTCGGCAGCCCGCTGCAGAAACGCCTCCTGGTCTGCCCGGTCACCGAGGAGTCGATACAACGGAAGCCACGCGGCGAGATCCGCCAACGTCCGAGCCGACGCCACATACTCGTGCGCGACGTTCAGGACGGCGTCCCGATCCGGATAATAGATGAACTGAGCAACCGCCAGATCATGCAACGGCCGCGGCAGGTCAGGCCACTCGGTCCTGAGCCACCGCCAGCTTGTATTCAGTTCCGTTAACGCCGACGGGTCCTGAGCCTCAACCGCATCAAACGTGCATGGCGGATCCACGATCCACATCAGCCGCGGGAGTGCGTCGTCGGGAGCTTGCCGCGCGAGTTGCTCAAGCAAAGCGCGGCAGTCTGCGTCGCGGTGCGTTACCCAGGTTGCCAGCGCCGCTGTCCGGATCCAATCTCGATTCTGTCCCGCCTCACTCGAATCCGACCCCAGCCAGGTCAGTTGATCGTCGTTTTCGGCAACCCAGGTCAATAGCGCAACGGCGCTGTACAACTGCACGCGAGGAAGACTCTCATCGCCACCTGCGTTGAGGACTGGAGGACGAAAGAACAGATTCAGGCTGTGCAAACTGTTCGCGCCCGAACGCTCCACCTGCAACCGCAGCTCCTGCCATTGCTGCCAAGCTGCCACGGTGGCCAGTAACTCGTCATCAATCAGCACCGCCGGATCTTGGGCGGAGCGCCGATTTCGGGAAGGCGCGGATTGCAGTCGAAGGATGGATTCCAGCGCTGCGCGCGCGGCATGCGGTTGTTTGAGCGCCAGGTGGAGCAATGCGGAACGGTAGGCGAGTCGCCAGTTCTCGGGGTAATGAGCCAATCCCCACTCAACAAACCGCTGAGCCTGGAACAGGTCTTGCCGCTGCAATAACCCGTCGACGACCGACAGCGTTTCGCCCTCCGACATCGGCTGCTGGAGCAACTGGTCCCAAACCGCCAATGCGTCTTCGCGACGATCATCGTAGCGCAGCAATCGAGCTAATCGCTCGCGCTCGCTCACCGACTGATCCCGCTGCAGGAGCAATTCCTGGTATCGCACGGCCGTTGAGAATTGCTGGACCGCTTCCGCCCCGTCGACAAGATCTCGTAACAGCGAGACATCCCCGGGATACCGCTGCTGTAACGCCTGAAGCTGCTGCAAGGCTTCTTCGGGACGATCGACTGCGATCAGCGCATCCGCCAGACAACGCGCCAGCTCGTAGGACTCTGGATCTTGCTGACACGCCCGCTGTAGCTCCGCCAACAACTTCTCTCGGTGCCTGTTTTCGGTTGTCCAATCCAGAATCCACGCCAGCACGGATCGCTTTTCGGATAAGGACTCCGAGAGTTCAAAGCATTGGAGTGCTTCCTGGAATGCTCGGTCCAATTGACCGGCGTTTCGACAGGCTTCGACCCATTGACGGCGCAACGGCAAATCGCGGGGCGCAACCTGAACCGCTTGCTCGAGCACGGCCAATTGATCCTGCGGTGTGCCGCGACGCAATGCGACGGCTGCCCGGAGCTGCAGTACGGCCGGATCATCCGGTGCCAACCTGGCCAGTTCATCGGCGGCGGCCTGAGCCTGATCCAAATGATCCTGCTGCAACTCAAGCTGCAGAATGCGCGCGATATCCTCGCGTCGTCGATCGGGCTCCAGCACGACGAGGCGTTCGTATTGCAGCACTGCGAGTTCCGAGTTGCCGGCCTGTTCGTGGAGTTGCGCCAGGGCGCGGACGATTCGCGGATCGTCCGGACGCAGCTGCAACGCGGTATCGAGCGCCTCCGCCGCCGACTGTCGCTCGCCGCGCGCTGCCAGTAACAGTCCGTGCAGCCAGTGGCTGCGGTACTCATCGGCACCGGTCGGCAGTTGCTGCCATTGCGCGATCTGTTGTGGCACGACCCCCGCGGCGGCGGACGCACTGACAAACAGCTCCAGCACGTCGGCCTCGGCGCGTCCGCGGAACGGTTGGGAGATCAAGGACGTGGCCGCCACCAGCGCCTGATCGGCGCGCTCGTCTTGGATCAACAGTTCGATCCAGTGTCGGGCATAGTCCAGTTTCTGGGGATCGGTTCGCGCCGCCTGCTCGGCGAGCGAAATGGCCGGATCCAGGTAACCGTGGCGCGCCAGAATCCGCGACGCCTCGTCCAGCTGCGCTCCGTTTCCCGGCTCGGCCAACTGCTGCCAGGTCGCGACCGCTTCTTCCGAACGCCCGATCCAATGCAACAGCTCGCCCAACACCTCGCGCGGCCGAGCGTTGGAAGGAGCGCGCCGGATTGCCTCTCGGCAGAAATCCTCCGCCGCTTGCAACAGGACTCCATTGGCCTCGCCCAAGCCGGGCGAGAGTCGTTCGAGCGGTGAAGGGGGCTCGGCGCGGATCGACCGGCCCTCGACCGCCGCTCGACAAGCCTCGGCCGCCTGAAGTGCCAGCGCTGCATCGTCGGGACGCACCTTCGTCATCTGTTGCCACGCTGCGACCGCTTTCCGCTGCAACGATTGCGGCTCGCCCTCGGCAGACTGTAACTGCAGTTGACCAAGTTGCAGCCAGACCGTGGGATCTTGCGGTGCCAGACGCGTCAATTGCTCAGCCTGGATCCGCGCCTTGTCGAATTCGCCCGCGCGACAAAGCAGGTCGATGGACTCCTGTCGCAAATCTTGACGATCCGGTGCCCGTTTCAAGACCGCCTCCAGTTGCTGATGGGCCTCGTCGACCCGATCCGCCTGCGCGAGGGCGCGCGCCAACTGGATCTGCACGGCAAGATCATTCGGCCGGCTCCGGACCTGTTGCTGCCAAAACTCGACCAACCCCGCTGGACCGGCCTGCTGCAAGGTCGCTTGCTCAATCAGACGGTTGAGCCGGTCCCAATGCCAATTCCCTGTCTGAACCTGTGTCAACAGCGGACGCAACAGCGCCAAGGCTTCCTCCGACTGATCCGTCTGCAAATAGAGTTCGGCCATCTGGATTTCGACCTCAACACGCCGTACTGGATCCGAGGCAGCCAATTTGCGGACGTTTTCCCAGAGGGCCAGAGCTGCCTCGGCCTGACCCTCGTGCTGCAACCGGGTCGCGAACTCCGTCAGAACGCGCACATCGCCCGAGAAACGCTGAGCGATCGTCTTCCAGAGATCGAGAGCTCGCTCGCGCTGCCCGAGACGTTGATAGACCACGGCCAATTGACGAGCCAGTTGAAGCTGATCCTGACGCGACGAGGAAAGCGACAAGCTGGATGACAGTTCCTTGGCAGCCGCCTCCCATTGCTGTTGCTGCTGCAGCAGCGTCCCCAACAGCATGTGCGGCAGGGCTTGCCGATCATCCAATTCGCACGCCCTGCGATAGGCGCTCAAGGCGTCTTCGGTCTTCCCGAAACGTTCGCAGACCAGCCCTTGAACAAGATGCGCACGATAATCGGTACTGCCGGTCGCCTTTTCGTCCACTCGTTGCTGCAGTCGTTCCGGGCTGCCGGCATCGAGGAAGTATTGGCACCAGAGATCAAACGTTCGTCCGGGGCGCGGATTGCGGTAGATCACCGGCTCCAGACGCTCCGCCTTCTGCTGCAAGTCCGCCTCGGCCGCCGTCCCTGTTGTGCCCAGGTCTCCCGACCCCGCACTCGATTCGCCTGAGTTGACAGCCGCGGGCTGAGCTGCGCTGGATTGCAGCTCGAAGCTGCGCTGAGCTTCCAGACTCAAGGGAATCGCACACCACACCAACAGCGCCAGGCAGAAACTCCATCGATCCCGGGGATGAAAGGCGAGAGTTTTTTTCTTTGACACGATGGGTCGCATGGGGTGCTCAGAGAATCCAGGAATCGCAGCGCAGCCTTCGGCCGCAACCAAACGGCGTGCTACCGCGTTCGGCGCAAT
>CAZFWV010000117.1:0-18246 GCA_964522605.1 uncultured Pirellulaceae bacterium | reverse complement strand
GCGGCTCAAAATCGCGGCAGGATTTCGCCGTCCGCGCGATTCCCCAGCCAGCGAAAGACTTGTCCGTCAATACTACTGGAGATCGAGCGCACCGAGCCATCCGCGAAGGCAAAGTTCACAACGTCTCCGGCGTGATAACTGCCGAAACCGCCGACAAACAAACGGCTTTCCGGATCGGTCGGTGGTACGTCCTCATCAACGTCTTCCTCCATCTGTCGAACTGCGCGGTTCGGGAAGACATTGCGGCGGAAGGTATCGGTGTTGCGGAGCGTCGCTCTGGTTCCGGAGACCCAGCCCAACAATTCCTCCTGATCATCCAGACGCATTTCGCCGACCAGGATGGTGTGCGTACTCCCGTCGTAAATATCGCTATAGCGAATCTTGCTGTTCAGGAACATCAGTCCATTGTTCTCGCTGTCGATCGGTGCTTCCGTGTCGTTGTAGCAGCCCGCGTAGTTGCTAACAGCGGGGCCTTCGGCTTCATAGGGTGAGGACGGGCACGTGAAGGTGGCTACGAAAGCATCGCGGACTAGCGAGTTCTCGGCCGCATACGCACCCGCGTCGAAATCGTATTTCGAATAGAGGACGTTCTCCTCGAGATAAGGCAGCACGTGGACCAACCAACTCGTGTGGTTGCCGGATGGTGTGTTCTCAATGGGGCCGGTCGGATTTGTCACGCCGGCCGGCAGCGATTCGAAGTGGTACTCGTACGAGTGCAACGCCAAGCTCAGTTGGCCCAGGTTGTTCAAGCAATTCGCCCGCCTGGCGGCCTCCCGCGCGGCATTGACCGCGGGCAGCAGCAGCATGATCAGAATGCTGATGATGGCGATGACCACCAGGAGTTCAATTAGGGTGAACGCTCGCTCCTTCGTGTGTCGTCTCCGGAACGGAAGTGAATCAGGAATCAACCAGCACATCGGATATCTCCTCGGATTTCATGGACGATGGGTATGGGCATACGGTGGAAGCACCACGAATTCAGGGTACGGTGGATACAACAAAACGCTGACTCCGACGAACGGAGTGAGGTGAGACGCCTCGATATTCCGCTGTCACACGCACCAGGTAGGTCTGTTGGTCGGCGGCCGGTTCGACACCGATTGTCACGACGGCCGGATCGCGATTGGGCGTGAAGGCGCCAGGTTGTGGCCGCCATGATTCGCCGAGATACGCGGTGTCGGTCGCCAACCGGTAGGCGGCGCGAGTTCGACCCGCATCCAACAGCAGCTCGACTTGGCGACTCGCCTGTTCCAGCTTGAGTTGCTGTTGGACCCGGATGATCGATCGCATCATATTTGCGACGAGCGCGCTGACGCATAACAGACACACCAAGACACATACCAGCACCGCACCTCGCCGTTCCTGCCTTGAACTTCGCTCGCGTCTTCGATTCACTCGGGTCATGGCTGCTCTCCCTCACTGCCCGGTGCGGCAACCGGAAACTCGACCTGTTTCCCGACGATCGCCAGAACGTGGGCGATTGTCCTCGCGCCTGCGTCGCCGCGTGAGCTCTCACTAGTCGTCGCGCGACCCGTTGCCTGCGGCAGACGCTCATGCGATATCAAGAGTTGCAGCCGGTCGGGCGTATCCCACCGACGGAGCTCAATTCGATATCCATTCGAGAATACGAACGAGTCGCGATGCAAAGGTTGCGATGGATCTTGTTGGCCGTCGACGGTCAACGGCCGGACGACTCGAGTCACCTCTCCACCCTGGATGGCATACTGCACATCGGCATTCGAGGCGCGAGCTGCGGTCGCTGGCAATCGCAACCGCAGCACACCCTCACCCGCTGCGCCCGTCCACTCGGCCGATCGAGCTGCGTGGACATCCTGACGAAACTGCATCGTCAGTCGTTCCGCGACACGATGCACGCTACATTGTTCTTCCGCGTAACGTTGTTGTGTCAGCGCCTGCTGTAACAACCCGATGGAAGCCAGCAGCGCGACCGTTGATGTGCCCATCACAACCAGCATTTCCGTCAGGCAGATTCCTCGACGCATCTTCATTTCAGAATCGCCTCCTCAGAATGCGGTGCGAAACCGGGAGGGCGAGGCTCCTGCCGAGCCAACGTTGGCGCGAATTCCTGCCCGGCAGGCGCCCTTTGAAGTTGCACTGTTTCGTTAGTTCGTAGCCGAATTCGTGAGAATTCGGAGGCTTTGTCGCTGGGTCCCCCCGCTAGAGACCTCCGAATTCTCACGAATTCGGCTACGTGCAACTTCAAAACAGGAGCCTCGCCCTCCCGAACAACGATTGCGAAACCGCCTTGAGTGGAAGTGGGTTTCCTTGCGGCTTGATTCTCCGCGCGGACGCTTGGTGCGGTGGGTGCCGAGTCATCTGTAGTGCTTTTGTCGGCGGAAGGAAATCGCCATGCCGTCAGTCGCAACGGGTTTGCTCGGCGACCGAAAGAGTCCCACGCGATCTGCAGAGTCATTCGCGTGCCGCCGTCCGACTCCTCAATGTCCGCCTTCAGTTCCACTCCGGGTAAGCTTGCCTGCACCACATCGCCGGGCTGAAGTTGAGCGACCGCTGCCGAAAGCTCCGCGTCGGGCAGCACACTCAGCAACTCCAATTGATTCGACAACTCGTCCATTGCCAGTCGCTCGTGCCGAAGCGACTGGCGGAGGCGACTGTGGTGTACTGCCGTGGACGTCAACAGAGTGACCATGGTTGCCAGCAGAGAGAAGGAAACGAGTACCTCGACCAACGTGGTACCGCACCTCCGACGTGGCATCCTGTGCAAACACGTTTCGCTTTTCGTCATCGGGATCAAACGATTCATCGTTCTGGCGTGTCCGATATTGGAGCCCGTTACGCAATACCCGCAATCATGTTGATGATTGGAGTGAAAATGACTAGACCGACCCACAGTACCAAACCTCCGAGCATGACAATGCATACGGGAAAAACAATCTGCGCCAGGGCTTGTCGCCGCTGCCAGGCGGAATTCCGGTGCTGCATCGCGATTTGGCGCAGCACCCAAGGCACGTTTCCCACGCGAGTGGCTGTCTCCAGCAGTTTCAGTTCTCGACCGTTAACCAGATGAACTCGATGCATGCTCGGCCACAAACCGACGTTGTGTTCCAGCTCATTCCGAACAAAGAGCAACCGGTGCCGAATCGAAGGGCAGTCGTGGTATCGGGCCATGGTCGAGATCGCACTGGCGAGGGGACGCCCGCAGTCAGACACCACGCTGAGATTTCGAAGCACGTCGGCTGTCTGGTTACCGAGCCAGGGCTGAAACAGCTGGCCCAACCAGCCACGGTTAAACGACCGCTGCATCCGTCCGCTAAGCGCCAAAAACGCAATGCCCGTGACGGCCAACGCACCCAACCACCACCACTGGCCAAAGATGCGGAGAGCCGTGATGCCACGACGAAATGCGGCGGGCGCCTCAACGTGCATGTCGTGCATGATCGACTCGAATGTCGGCGTAATCTTAATTGCCAGGAAGGCGATGAGCAGAGTGATCGTTAGCAGCACGAAGGCGACGTAGACCAGATTTCCGGTGAAATCTCCGGGGAGTTGATGATCCGTGTTTGAGTCCCCTCCGGGCGCCGTGGCCGCCTGCAGCGTACGACCCAACGTGCCGGTCTGCATTCCCGTTCGAATCGCCAGCAATGTGCTGTCCGTCGCCAACCGCGGATTCTGCTCCAGCGCCTCGGCCAACGGAGTGCCACTAGCGAGTTCCGCGGCCAGTCGCTGAATTCGTGGCTGATCGCGGCGGCGCACATCCCGGGCGAATGAATCCAGGATCGGTGCCAGAGGAATCCGATGCCGAGCTGCGACACCCATCAGGCGAAGGACCGCTTCCTTGTCGCCTCGGACCCAGTTCCCCTCGCTGCCCCCATCGCCCGCTTGGAACCCTGCGCCCGATCGCCTCCACCAGGGCGGGCAGAGCCGACGGCCAAGTCTCGCAAACGTGGGAAAATACGCTCTACTCATTCGCTCGGGCCCTCAACTCAGATTGGAGATCAGACTGAACAACGGCAAGAACGTGGAGAAAAACACGAGGCCGACAATCAGCCCGACAACGACAATGGCAAGTGGTTCCAGGAGACCAAGCACCCAGTGAATTCGACGATAGCGTGTTGCTCGTAGAAGCTTGGCAAGTTCTCGCAGCAGGCTCGCAGCCGCAGATGGGTCCTCTGTATGGGTGACTGCGTGAATTAATGTGTTGGGCAAACCCGCAGTTTGAATGGCGGTACTGCCGGTCTCGACCTGCCAGGCAACTTGCTCCGCCACATCACGGAATTGAGACCGCTCGGCGGTTCGACTCGCGAGCCGCATCGCCGTCGGGACCGCGACTCTGGCATCGAGAAGGTCCGCCAGGGATTCCGCGAATGTGGCAACCACTGCGATGCGGTCAGCACGGTATCTGCGACCTTTCCAGCAGGTTCGCCACAGAATGACGGCGACCAGAAGGGCAATCAGCAAGTACCAGTACCAGGCAATCGAGGTGATGCACTCGGCACTACGCAGCACGAACCTCGTGAGCCGCGGAAGCTCAACCCCCAACGAAGCAAACACGTCGCGAAAGACAGGAGCAACCAGGTAGGCAAACAGCCCGAAGAAGAGAACGGACGCGCACAATACAGCGGCCGGGTAGGCCAGCACTCGGGCCAGCGTATCCTGCGTTCCCTCGACCGATCGGTGGCGGCGATCGAGAGCCCGAGTCAGATACGCGGGACTCAACGTGCGAAAACTTGCGCATACCACTCGAGCCCACAGCGGCGTCAAGTTGTGACACAGTTCCTCCGTCGCAAGGGGCTGTTGGAGCTGATGGGCCATTTCCCGGACTTCCGTTCGTTCAACTCCTGCTGGAAGCTCCGCGGCATACGCCTCCCAAGCCGGTATGATTTCGTCACGCCGCTTAACCAGATGACCGATCTGCTCCCGCAGCAGTTCCTCCGCAGCCTGCGCTGCCGAACTGGCTCGTTCCGCGGAAGAACCAACTTCCTGTATCGACACCACCTTGCGATGTGTGTTGAGTACCCGTTCGATGGCACTCTTGACATCATCCGCTTCGATTTCGCCCGTCACAGACTGGCCATCAGCGGAGATCGCGGAGTATCGGAAAGTAGGCATTCGAATTCCCCAGTGCGGAGCGGATCGATCCGACGCGCGAAACGAAAACTACATCAGACCACGCAACAGCTGAATAAAAGGACCAAACACGGACAACACATAGAGCAGCGTCATAACGCCACCGACGAAGATCAGCGCAAAGACGGGAACCCACCGCCGCAGACGCCGCAGACTACGTTCCGCTCGTGCCTCGTACACGTCGGCAGCCAACCGCAATGAGTCGATGCGTTCGTGTACCCCCGCGTCGCCCGCGAGAGGAGCGATCGCCCATTGCAGCATTGGCAAAACTTGAGCGCTTGCGACCTTGTCGGCGGTTGGATCGGTTAACGCTCGCTGCCAATCGTTGTCGCCGGTCGCGCCGGCGGCCAACCGAAGACTTTCCGGCAGTGGCACTCCGTGATCCAACAAGAGGGCGGCCAACCGAGCCGTGCTCGCAGAACGGACATCCTTCAGAACCGGTCGCATCCACGGTAACCACGACAACGGCTGCAGCAGCCCTGTCCAACCGATGTCGGGATGGCGGCGACTGCGAATCCACGTGATGACCAGCAGCGCGAAGATCACCAGCGGAATCGGGCCCCACAACGGGAGCGTTGCTCGCAAGGAGCGGCAAATGTCCACCGCCGGCCCCAGTGGAACCTCGAGTTCGTGATAGGTTTCGATCAGTTTCGGAAGAAAAATCATCAGCGAGGCCACAAACAGTCCGTACGCTACTGCTGCCACAAGGACCGGATAGATCAAGGCTGTCGCCATGCGGCGTTTGAGTGATGTGACGGACTGCGAGTAGTCGCAGAGTCCTTCCAAAAGGGCCGGCAGACGCCCGCAGCGAAGCCCGGCCTCAACGATGCTCTGATAGACGGATGGAAATGAATCGTCTTCCGCGGCAACCGCATCGACGAGTGACTCGCCACGTCCAACTCGTCGGGCGACCGCGGCATTAATGCGAGTCAATTCATGCTTTCGGTTCGTGCCAATCCGGACCATACCGGGGTCGAGCGGTATTCCGGCCTGAGCCAGCAACGTGACCTCCTCATTCAGCGCAATTACGTCTTCCAGAGTCGACATCACGTTTCTCCCGGTCCGGCAGTCCGTCGGTCATGATGAGGAGACTGCATCGAGCATGACGTTGTCGAGACCGTGATTTGTCTAAGAACGTGTTGGGAAATACGAAAAACCGGGCTCCCGAGTGTGCCACTGGCTCTGCCAGTGCCACGCCATTTTCCAAACAGCGTCTAGGAAAACCAGCAGCTTCACGAGAGTGCGATTCAAGACCGGGAAGACGAGGATTCAGTCGAGCCGAAAAGTGCGGGCAATCCTGGTTCGGCAGGAGCTTCGCCCTGGTCTGTTGAAAATCGGACAGGCTCGTCCGTAGCGGACCCGATCAACTCTGGCTCCCCTCGCCCCGTTTCGAGGTCGTGTAACTCTTGAGTTGATTATTCATCCGAAGTTACACTTCCCGTCCGCGGTGGAGACTGTTCAGCCTTCAAGTGGTGGTTCTTCCGGAGTCTCCGAACAAGATTCGTGGCGAGGTTCGTTTAACCCGCAGCCGTCAGGCGAGGATGGTTGATCCGCAGACTCACGCTGCGTGTAGGGAACCGCATGTTTCCGGAATATACGGCCAGCGACAACCGGATCCAGAAGCGGTCCTCGCCTGACGGCTGCGGGTTAAACGAATTGCCACGGGGAGGGTGCTGTAACTTCGAGCCAACAGTTTAAGAGTTGCACGACCTCGTTTTGGGGAGAGGGGCTTTCAACTCGCCACAATACACGAGGAATCTTGGGATTTTTCGATGCCGTGCCCCCTCATCCCCAGCCCTTCTCCCCCGCAAAGTTGGGGGAGAAGGGAGCTAGGATTTCGGTTGTTCATTGCCTGACAGAACTTCCTATGTTTCCGAGTCGAAAACATTTTCAACAGGCAAGCCTCGCCCCTCCCGACAGGGTTTGTGAAACCCGCGCGACTCTCTCAGAGGACATCGCGAGACAGAAGAACCCCAGATTCCCGCCGGTCGCGACGGCTCGGTCACTGTGTCGCGGTCAAAAGAAGCTGCGCTTGCCGGGTTCGTAACTCCACAAACGCCTGAGCCACGCTCCATGCGTCCGCACCGCCGAGTGAATGCGATTCCGGATCCGTCAACGAGAAGATGTCGACTGCGGTGGGACAAACCTTCCCGTCGACGACGCTGGCAGGTGAAGCGCGCCAATACGAACTGAGCCTCTCCAAGCTACTGCCCAACGCAATCAAGGCTACCAACAGCAATGTTGCCCTCCAGGCAGAGCTCCGCCGGACCTGTCGGTCGCGCGCGTTCTCCAACACTCGCGGCCTCAAGTCCTCCGATACATCCACGTAATACGCAGCTTGACGGATTAACTGCTCGACCTGCGTGACGTCGCCATCCCATTCTCGCCCCGTGGCAGTCGATTCAGCCATGGTGCACCTCCGAACGCAGTCGAGAGAGTCGATCAGCCAGCTTTTCCATCGCATAGCGATATCGACTTGCCGCTGTATTCGCCGAGATTTCCAGGACATCTGCAATCTGCGCAAACGTCATCTCTTCCCAGATCTTCAGCACCACAACTTCCGACTGCTCGCGGGGCAGCCGACGGAGCGCGCGCCAAACTGATCGGTAGTCCTCTTCACGTTCCGCCTCGTCAACTCGATGGCGAGTCAACAGATCGCTTAGATTGCTCAAAAGCGTCAAACGCCGCCGTTTTCGCTGAATCGTGAGTGCTTCATTGCGAACCATGCGCAACAGATAGGACCACGGACAGGCGGCGGACACCAGCAGGTGAGGGCGGTCGGCCACTCGCACGAGCACAGCCTGCACGGCGTCTTCCGCGTCCTGTTGTTGCCGGGTGATCGTCGTCGCAAATCTAACGAGACGAACCGAAGTCAGGTCGAACAGACCCCCCAGCGCGCACAAACCTTCGCCGCTCAAGCGGAGCGCTTGAGTACGAACCTGCTCGGAAAATGTGCTTGGGTACTCGTTCACCAACCCTTAAGATGACGACCGCAGCCCGATTCGTCTACAAATTTCCGTAAGAACTCGGAAACATCGGAATGAATTCGGAGGCGGCGGGGGAAACGGCCCAGCTTCTGGGAGCGTTTCCCCGTATTGGAGTTGCCCTGTTTCGGTCGGGGCAATCCATAAATGCCGAGAAACACCGCACAAAAACCCGAATCGCCAGTTTTGAAGTTGCACGTAGCCGAATTCGTGAGAATTCGGAGGGGGCTCGTAGGGGGACCCATTCACACAACCCCCGAATTCTCACGAATTCGGCTACGTGTCGTCGAACTGTGCAACTTCAAAGTCCCCCCGCTGGGACGGGGCGCGGACGGTGGAGTTCCATGGCCAAACGACGGTGGGATGAGCGTCGTGAGTCCACCTGCCGAACCTCCCGAAAAACGGTTTTCAAATCGCCTCGAACAACTCACAGTTTCTGCAGTGACAAGGAGTGACGTTTTCTGTGATGACAAGTAGCGATAGGGAATTGCTCCGAGAATTCCCGCATCTCGCGGAACGCACGCGTGCACTCCGGATTGTGCTGGAGCAAGTCTCTGGCGAGTTCGTACTGTACTGGCTCCATCACGCCATGCGTGCTCACGAGAATCCGGCGCTGGATGTTGCTGTGGCAATCTCGAACCGTCTCCGTCTTCCTCTCCTTGTGTACCAATCGCTGCCCGAAAGTTATCCGTACGCGTCCGATCGGCACCACATGTTCATCTTGGAGGGAGCACGGGATCTGGAGCAACAATTCCACGAGCGAGGAATTGCTTACGTGTTTCACCTCGAACGGCGTGAGCAGCAGGG
Source organism: uncultured Pirellulaceae bacterium (assembly GCA_964522605.1). Lineage (GTDB taxonomy): Bacteria > Planctomycetota > Planctomycetia > Pirellulales > Pirellulaceae > CAVZLD01. Next base: position 9,349 of record CAZFWV010000117.1, on the reverse strand, counting down.
TCCCCACCTGCGCGCGCTTTGCGATCGAGCCGCTGTGTTGATTACGGAAGAGCTGCCGGTCCAGCCGTGGCGAACATGGACCGACCACTTGGGATCAACGACGGATACGCCGATTCTGTGCGTGGATACGGCGTGTGTCGTGCCGATGCAACTGGTCGGCAAAGCGTACGACCGCGCGTACCAGTTTCGCAAGGCAACGCAAACTCTCTACGACGAGCGGCTCCATCGTCCTTGGCAAGACGTGCAGTCGCGGCAGACTGCGCCCACGCTCGAACTGCCTTTCGAACCGTTGTGTCTTTCGACGAGCAAGCTCTCGGAGATCATCGCTGAGTGTGAAATTGACCACACCATCGCTGCTGTCCCGCATACGCGCGGCGGATCGGCAGCAGGGTACGCCAGATGGGAGCAATTCAAGGCCGACGGATTGGAGTCGTACGCCAAGCTTCGTAATGACCCACTCGTCGACGGAACAAGCCGCCTGTCGCCATACCTGCACTACGGAATGGTCTCGCCGTTGCGCATTGCCCGCGAGGCGGCGGAATCTCAGACAGAAGGCGCCGAAAAGTATTTGGATGAGTTGCTTGTGTGGCGAGAACTGGCGTATGCGTTCTGCTTCTACCGCCGCGAGCACGGATCGCTGGCGGCTCTTCCAGCCTGGGCTCGCGAAACGCTTGCCGAGCACGAATCGGATTCTCGGCCCGCGCTGCATTCCTGGGAAACACTTGCGCGTGGCAAGACGGGTGATGCGTTGTGGGATGCTGCCCAGCGATCGCTTCTGATCCATGGAGAGCTTCACAACAATGTGCGGATGACTTGGGGAAAGGCTTTGCTCCACTGGACCCGCGACGCTCAAACTGCCTTGGAGGCGGTGATCGACCTGAATCATCGTTACGCGCTCGACGGTCGCGATCCAGCCTCTTACGGCGGCATCTTATGGTGTTTCGGTCAGTTCGACCGCCCGTTTCCACCAGCCCAGCCCATTCTGGGAACGGTTCGAGGCCGATCGACCGATGAACACGCCAAGCGACTCGATCCCGATCGCTACGCGAAGCACACGACACGTCCACTCTATAGGTCCAGGCTGAGAGTGGCGATCGTGGGCGCAGGGATTGCGGGCCTCATGTGTGGTCGTACACTCGTCGACCATGGCATCGAGGTCAAGGTTTTTGAGAAGAGCCGAGGCGTTGGGGGACGGATGGCGACGCGTCGGACGAGCGCAGGGCCTCAATTCGACCACGGAGCTCAGTACTTCACGGTGCGTGATGCTCGTTTCGATCGCTACTTGAAATCATGGACGCATGACGGAATCGTGGCGCCTTGGGAAGGACGAATCGCGACTCTCGCAAACGGCCAGCTCGCGTGGAAAGAGAACAAAACTCCACGGTTTGTCGGAGTCCCTGGGATGAGCGCGGTTTGTCGTCATTTGGCCACCGATCTGGACGTTGAGTTTCAAGTGCGCGTCCATCCTCCCCGGCGAATCGACAACACGTGGTGGCTGACTGACGAACAAGGAAAGCAACTCGGGGAATTCGATTGCGTGATCACATCCGCTCCGGCGCCGCAGTCTGCCGAGTTATTGGGCGCAGTGCCTGGTCTGCAGCAACTTGCCCAATCGGCCCAAATGAGCGGTTGCTGGGCTGCGATGATCGCATTCGAGAAGGAGTTAGATCTACCGTTGGATGGCGCCTTCGTCGATCAGTCTCCTCTTTCGTGGATCGCGCGGAATGACACGAAGCCCGGGCGCAATGCCGCGCAAGAGTGTTGGGTATTGCACGCCTCGCCGGAATGGACCACCCAAAACATCGAAATCGACTCGGAGCTGGCCTTGACGCAACTCCTCAACGCGTTTTGGCAAGCGACGGGTATCGCCGCTCGGACGCCAAGCTACTCGGCCATTCACCGCTGGCGCTATGCGATTCCGACGGAGCCGCTCGATCACCGATGCTTGATTGACTCGGAACTGAGGATCGGTGCTTGCGGTGATTGGTGCAGCGGCCCTCGTGTCGAAGGCGCGCTGCTCAGTGGCATGGCGATGGCTGGCCGAGTTCTCGCTCTCGCGCAGGACTGGTCGTGACCCACTTTTCGTACTGGGCAACTAGCGCAGGCTTGGAACCGGCTGGTCGAGAATCAGCGACCGTACGATCTGGACAGGCGGTGATCCGAATGACAGGATCTTGTCGTGGTAAGTTTTGAGGTCGAAATCGTCACCCCAGGCCTGTTCGATGTCACGTCGCAGGTCGAAATGCTCGAGGGCACCGACGAAGTAGGTCGATAGTTGGGCGGAGGTGAGCTGGGCCCGCACCCACTTGGCCGCGGCTTCCCGCTCCTCCTGGAACGTGTCTTCCATCATCAATTTCATTGCTTCGTCGCGCGTCATGTCGCCCGCATGGATCGCCTGATCCATGATTGCGTTGGCGATTCCGCGAAGGTACCACTTGAGGTTGATCAGGCGCATCAGTGGGTCATTGTCCAAGTAGCCTGCGTCGATCATCATCCTTTCCGAATAAATGGCCCAGCCTTCGATAAACACGCCGGAAGCGAGCACGGCCCGAAGCTTGCCGGGGTAGCGATTGGCATGGGCCAGTTGGAGGTAGTGACCGGGCACGGCTTCGTGCATGGTCAGGTCGTGGATCGATCGAACATTGTATTCACGCAGGAAGGAGCGAATCTGCGCGTCCGTCCAATCTTGAGGTGGGGGAGCGACCGCGTAAAAGGTCTTGAGTCCCGCGTCCAATGGGCCCGGTGAGTCGCAGTAGGCCAGCGATACGCCGCGCTCAAACTCAGGCATGATGATGATCTCGACGGGATCGGCGGGAAGCGTCACGAGATCCTTCTCTCGGACGAACGATGTGGCCTGACGGAGAGTGTCCCTGGCACAAGCCACAACTTGGTCTGCCGCCGGCGTGTCTTGATAGGCGATCTCGAGAGCCGCGCGGATCAAGGCCTGCTTGTAGGCGGCCGACGGTTCGACGGGCAACTGGGTGTACGGGTGCTGCTGTTTGTAGACTTGCTGAGAGATCTCGTACATTGCATCGCGCACTCGCTCCATCTCCTGCTCGGCGCGTGCTCGGAGCTGTGGGCGAGTCATCGGCGTCTTGAGAGTGAAAGCGAGCTTTTGATCGAATAACTCTCGCCCCAATCGGAAATTGCCCTGGGCATTGGGCAGCAGTTCATGCTCCAGCCACGTTTGGTGCTCTTCGACCACCGTGCGGGCCGTGTGCATGGCTTTTTCCAGACGCGCGCGCTCGTCCTCCGGAAGCGCCGAGACGTGCGGCTTGACCCAGTTGTCGAGGATGCTCAGCACACCGCGGTTCTGATTGATTGCCGTCTCGGCATGGATTCGTGGAACGCGATTGGGCTCGAGCGTGGCGCGAATCTGCGGGAAGAAGCGGGGAAACTGCTCGAGGCGCTCCGTCACGTGCTGCAGTCGCACGGGCAAAGGGGCGAACTCCCGAGCCATCAGATGGTAGATCGCGCTGCCCGCCAGACGCGTGTAAACCAGTGGGTTCCACGCCCACTCCTGCAAAACGTCCAGCGACCACAGCTCACCTTCCAACTCGTGTTTCAGCAGTGCGTAATCGACTTGGTCAGAACGCGACAATTCGCCGGGATCGATTTCTTCGAGACGCCTCAGGCAGTCTCGATAGAACTCTCGCCGTTCCGCGCGCGAATCCGGACTGACCTCATTCAGGCGGCCGTCGAATCGATGGTCGCCCAGAGCGGTTGCCCCAACCGGATCCAATGCCGGAAATCGGTCCATGAAATCCTCGGCGAGTTTACCGAACGACGAGTCCTGGGCGGTCGCTTCGAGGCAGAATAGCGGGGTAACGAGGAGCACGAAGGTCAGGATTCGCATCGTCATCCTTTCGAAGACTGGTTGGAGGTTGAGCACACGGGAGCCTCAGGAACGGATCAGAAACAACTTCTTCGTTTAACCGCGCGGGCATCGCCCCGCGCGCACGAAGTCTAACCGAGTGGGCAACAGCCCGCACTGCTCGCGCGGCCCGCTGGGCACGCGGTTAAACGAGAGGACCCAAATGCCGAAGATGTTCTTGAGTCATCACTTAGCAACGCTCACTTGACTTCGGTGACGTTGCCTGCATGACCTGTTCGATTTCCTGGGGCTCCATTCCGCGTTCGAGCATCTCTCGCTTCAACTCAATCTCGTTCCGATGGCAGAAGAACTTTCGTGTTTCCTTTGCGATGGTCGAGATGGTGCCCGCGACGGCACCGATGAGGACAATGATCACCACCATGTTGAATGGCACTGGCATTTGGAAGATCGAATCAAAGAATTGACTCATGGCGCTGGTTCCCTGGTGGCTGCTGGACGCCCAATGGTCATGTGACTCGCTCCGTCGAGGATTTCCGCCGATGCCGCAGCATCACCTCGGCCGGATCAACACCGGAAATCGCGAGTTTCTCGTTCCTCATTCGCCGGCAAGAGAGGTTTCTTGCCGGCATTTCGATGAAAAATCTTGAAATCAATGACAAATCACACAGGACAGCAGGGCCGCAACCTGTAGTAGCCTGTGGCCTGTGGGGGTCGCTTCCGTTGGTCGCTCGAATTCTTGCCGAGAGAACAACCTTTTCACTGTTCGGCTCTGTCTCAAAATGTAGGCCGACTTGTCTCAAGTTGGCCGCCGTTGACCGCCGCTCTTAAGACCAAGCCTGGCAGTGCAGAGCAGGGCATCGGCGGCGATTCAGTCGGCACCGTCCATTGTAACCCGACTCGAGACGGTTCGCTGCACACGACTCGATGCAATTCTTCAAAGCTTCGTACAGCCGTCCGTCTTGCAGGTGGGAGCCGACTGCCGTTGCCGGGTCCGATCCGCGAAAAAGATTGCAGGCCCACAGCACACGAATGGTTGGATCCGTCCCGCATTGGGGATAAGATCAGGGGGCGATGTGCGTGTCTACGCCAAAAAACTGTGGGGCCAGAAGGGTCGTGAAGCGTCATGAGAATCCTCCTTTCTATCTTGCTGGGTGCTACCTCGTTCACCGTCGTCGCGGCGCAAGAGAGTGAGTTCTCCCAGGATCAGGTGGCTTTGGCGCGCCAGATCCTGGCCGATCCCGACCTGCCGGCAGTACTGGACAAAGCGCGAGAGCTGTTGAAGACGGGACTGAATGCCGGTGGCGGTTACGGAGAAGTCTGGATCCGCGACCTCAACACCTTTTTGGAAATCTCGTTGGAGGTCAACGATCCGAATCGGCTACGGGAAAGTCTGTTGGTGTTTCTGTATTTTCAGGGTCAAGATGGCAATATCGTCGATGGTTACGTTCCCGCGGCGAAAGGACACGACGGCTATAAGTTCCGCACGTCGTCATTGGCTCCAGACCTGAAGGCACACAAGAATACCGTCGAAACCGACCAGGAAGCTTCACTCGTTCAGGCTGTGGCCAAGTACGTACGACAGACAGAGGATCGATCGATCTTGGCGGAGACCGTGGATGGCGTGAGCGTCGTCGATCGTCTTGGGCAAGCGTTGAACTACGTGCTTACCGAACGTTTCGATCGCGAGCATGGTCTCGTCTGGGGCGCCACGACGGCGGATTGGGGCGACGTCCAACCCGAGCATTCTTGGGGCGTCGAGCTAGACGAGAATTCGCATCGCGCGATCGACATCTACGATAATGCGATGATTGTGATTGCGATTCAGGACTACATCAGCCTCCTGCAGAATCCGCAACAGAAGGAACGGTGGGTAGAGATACGCGATGCGCTGAAAGGCAATATTCGCACGCATCTCTGGGATCCGGCGAGTCGGAAGTTCATTCCACACATCTATCTAGAAGGATCACCGTTCCCAGCGGACTTCGATGAGTCTGCCGTGTTCTACCATGGTGGCACCGCCGTGGCGATCGAGGCGGGGCTGTTGAGCCGCGATGAGATTGCACATTCTCTCGAACAGATGCGCAACAACGTTCGTGCGGCCGGAGCGAATTCGATCGGCTTGACCCTCTATCCGCCGTACCCAGCCGGATCGTTCAAGAATCCCTCGATGTCGCCCTATGGCTATCAGAATGGCGGCGACTGGTGCTGGTTTGGCGGGCGAATGATCCAACAGTTGATCGCCCATGGATTCGTCGAAGAAGCCTATCGCGAATTGAAGCCCATGTTGACCCGTGTGCAGCAAACGGGCGACTTTCACGAATGGTGGTCCTTGGAAGGTCAGCCGCGGGGTTCCAACCGATTTCGCGGCTCTGCCGGCGTGCTCGGCACCGCCATCAAGCAGCTGACGGCATGGGCTACGCAGTGCATGGAATAGGCGGGAGGCGGGAAGAAGGCCGGGAATTACTGGACAAGCCGCTGCAAACTGGTATTATCATGCTTGCGCCTCCGCGGACGACGATCTGCGGGGTTCGATTCTTGCCCGCAGTCGATATACTGTTCGCGGCGCGCCGTTGATGACTCAGGTCGATCAATGGGACTTCGGAAGCCTTTCGTCTCGCGTTGTTTTTTGAGTCTGTTTGCCGCACGGCAGTGATCAGAAGGTTTCATTCTGGGTGCGCTCGCACTTGGGCCACGAGGACTTGTTTCAGGGAGAGAGCCGATGTTTCAGCAACCGAAAGTACTTCTTTGTTTGGCTGTGTTCTCCATCGCGTGTTGGACGGTGGGGCCCGTGCAGGCGATCGACATCGTCTGGGACGGCGGAGACGGAACGTGGAACGACGCGAACTGGAACGGGGGCGATGATCCGTTTACGCTCGTTGGCAAGGACAACGGCACCAACGGCTATGGCGGCGCGTTGCAGGAAGAAGAAACGTTTCTCATTGGAACGGGAAGTACCGTTACCTACGAAGCGGACGTATTTGGAGATTTTCAAGTCAAACAAGGTGGCAACCTGATCATTCGCGACGGTGCAGTGTGGCAGCAGCTTACGGACGATTCCTGGCCTGCGAACAACTGGACCCAGATGGATGCCTCCAATCTGACTCTGGACAACGGAACGTTCCGCCGGATCGGGAGTACAAGTCAAGAACGCGGCACCGGTGGCGCAATGATCTTTGGGTCCTGGCGGGCGGATGACAACTTCGCGGTCTCTCCGCTGTCCTACGCAGACATCAACATCTCGATTACCAATGGCGGACGCCTGGAAAATGATGGGGAGCTTTGGTTCGGCTCATGGGATGATACGCCGGCGGGCACACGGATTACGATGACGATTGACAACGGATCCGTTGATTTGACCGGAGGAACCGTTCCGGCCGACGACGAAGCTCCCGCATGGGGCGATCTGGTCTTCACGAGTAAGTTCAACCCGGAAATCGATCCCGAAGAGTTTCTGTTGACTTACGCGATTAACTTCACCGGGCCCGGGTCGCTGACGGTGGATCGAGCGGGAATCATCAATGCGTATGTGGATGACAACGGTCAGTGGACGGGGTTCGATCCGGTGTCCTACCGGGACCTCTGGGCCGAGGGAATTCTGCAGGCGAATGGAATGAGCGGCGTGGATGGGGCGAACTTTGACGACTACTTCACCGAGTCGGGATCGCTTGGATCGGATAATTACACGCTGACTTCAACCGCCGGGGTGATCGAGGGAGACTACAACAACAATCAGGATTTGGATGCGGGCGACCTCGATCTGCAGGCGCAGGCGATTCTCGATGGAGGTCCCCTCAGCTATGACCTGAATCAAGATGGCGCCGTGGACTTTGGTGATCGAGAAGATTGGCTGCACAGACTCAAGGTGACCTGGGTTGGCGATTCGAACCTCGATGGCAAGTTCGACACGCAGGATTTCGTCGAAGTGCTGCAGGCCGGACTTTATGAAACGGGCCAGGATGCCGGTTGGGCGACCGGCGATTGGAATGGAGATTTGAGGTTTGGAACGCAGGATCTCGTCGTTGCGCTTCAGGAGGGTGGTTACGAGGCAGGCCCCTATCCCGGTGGTGCGGCTGTTCGTGCGGTGCCGGAACCGGGCACCCTGGCGATGATTCTCGCAGGCTTGGCCGGCCTGCTCGTCGGGGCGCATCGGCGCCGGAAATAAACACGTTGCAGGCTGGAGGCTGGAGACTACAGACTTCAGTCTCCAGTCTACAATCTCCTCCAGGTTGCGGCCCTGCCGCATTGCGTGTTCGCGTAAGCGTCAAGTCCTCGGCGACATTCTGTCGGCGAGCCGATAGGTTCTGCCCGCCTGCAATACGACGGTCTCCGCAGTCAACTCATTTGCCAAGCGATCAAGAGCATGGTCGCAAGTGTCGTGTGCCGAGAGAAGCACCTTCCTTGGGCCCGCTGCATTCATACAGGCAATCGTCCGGCTCAGGTCGTTGTCGCGGATCCGTTGCCACGGCGGCTTACCCGTTCCAAAGAACATCTGAACTTGGATGCCCCACCGCTGAGAACGACTCTTCGTGACAGGAAAGTGGATACCGCCGGCGATCGCGTAGATTGGCTCGTTGGACAGGCGTCGAATCATCTCCAAAATGACTTCCATACTCGGATGCCCACAACCGATGATCACGACCAGTCCGCGGTCTTGGATGCGAGCGACCAGTGCTTGTTCCTCACAGAGACCCAAAAAGAACAGACTCCGAGCCAGCGGGCCGGTCGTGCCGACGCCTGCTGCGAGCATTCTGGGGATTTGGACCACCTCGCCACGTAAATCGGTTGCCTCCGCCATGTCAGGCAGAAAGCATGGCTTGCCCTGCAATGCGTTCAGTTCGTCGGGGATCTGCACCGAATTCGACTCAAAGGCCGTCATGCCGCCCATGTGGTCTGGGTGAAGATGCGAGATGACCAGCGCGTCCACTGCGGAGAAATCAACGGCGAGCCTGCTCGCGTTGTGGCTTAGTGTCCGTGAATCCGGACCATACCCGACGTCGAAGAGCACAGTACCGATGTCGGTCTTGACGAGGTACGACACGCCAGGTTCGCCTCGAAAGCCGTCCTCCGTTCTTTCCTCGACCAGCACCGTCAATTCCAGCTCCTGCAATTCAGGAAGCTCCAACGTGCGTGCCCCGTCCATCCGCTGCCGGTTGAGACGCTCCGCCCGCATGCGATTCTGCTGGAAGACCTGATTGCGGCGCACCATTTTTGGCAAGAGGACCGGCGAAGCCAATGCGAACAGCGGCCACATCAGCGGCGAGATTCGGAGTGCCATCGCGATGATCCCTCCAGAGTCCGCACGATCCGGACTTGATCATTATGCGCATATGGGCATAATAACAGATGCCGTCATCAGGAGCAACCGTATATGCCTCGACCGAAACAGTGTCGACGTGTCTGCTTGTCGCCGAACTGCACCTATTTCAAGCCGGCCGGTGTACCAACGAGCGCCCTTGAAGAAGTCGTGGTTGCCGTGGATGAACTGGAGGCGATGCGACTCGTGGATGTCGACGG
>CAZFWV010000116.1:251-18253 GCA_964522605.1 uncultured Pirellulaceae bacterium | reverse complement strand
GTGGTCTCGGCAAGACGCGCCACTCGTTCTGCGCTGGCTTGCGAATCCACCAGTTGTCGTCTCCCCAGCTGATCACGCGGAAATGCTTCGCCACGAGCTTCGATGCCCACTGGTAGTGACCGTTGTACACGCGCAGGTCCGTATAATAGACAATGCAACGTTCCGCAATCGACGGGTCGAGGCAAAAGGCCGAAGCCAGGGTCGCCGCTTGTCCACCGATATTGACGATCACGGGCCGATTCGGGTCGTTTTCATACTGCTTCTGAATCAACTGGACATACAGCCTTGCGCCGGCGGAATCCTTGCCCTCCCCCTCCTTCTCGGACATCGCCTCCGTACCGACCGTAATTGATGGAATGCGCTCCATGCGAAGGCCAGATTCCGCCGCGATTCGGCGCGCTTCGTGCGCCGTCTCCTTCCAGTCCGGCCGCGAGAAGGTCCAGAAATCAGTCAAGACCGGTGTCACAATCACGCCCACCAAGTTCATCTCGCCGAGGCTGGCCATGACCATCGCCAATTCGTCATCGAAGACATCGTCAAACACATCGTTGTCATAAATCACAGGATTCTCGACGCCACTCCCTTCGGGTACAGTGATCCCGTGCACATAAAGTCCGCGCGGATAACCCGGCCGGTCAAATCCCCAGTCCCCGATCTGCGGGTTCTCGTTTTCCTGCCAATTCGTCGTACGCGGCTGCCACCGGGCGGCCACCGCTTCGCCGGACGGCGGGCCGCTGAACGACCCGACCACCACGCTGCCCAAGATGACCTTGATCACGAGTTTCCACGAGCGCAACATTTGACTTCCTCTCACCAAGTTACTCTTTCGAACCAGTTTCTATTCGCGTCTTAACGACCGCGACGTAGTCCAAGATCCATGGTGACAAGCGAGCGTCCGGTATTGGCTGGATTCACACGCTCTTGAACAACATTTGGCGTGCCGCAGTGAATTGACCAACTCGACTGTCTGAATTCTCAGAGGACACTGGCAAAGCCAGTGGCACCGACAAAGCCAGTGGCACCGACAAAGCCAGGACACTGGCAAAGCCAGTGGCACACCCATTGCGCCGAGTGCGGTAGCATCCCCTTTTGGTTGCGGCCAAAGGCTACTCTGCGGCTCTCTGCGCCTCAGCGGACTCTGCGTTTCAACTTCTTCGGAATTGCAGAAAAGGCGAACTGGAAGCGGTTTCACAACTCGTTCTTCCCGCGAGGCATGTCGATCAAAGGTGGCCCAGGAGCGACTGTCTTCCGTAGTTCAGGTGACTCCGCAACCGGGCAACCGCTTCTTCCCGATCCCCCGCGATCAGCGCCTTGGCAATCGCTTCGTGCTCACGCAGATTGGGAATCATCCGTCCATCATTCTGTTTGAATACGAGGCCGATTACCCAGGTCATTTTCTCGCGCAATCGCAACATGGTGGTCACAATCTCCTGATTCCCATGAAAACGGCAAAGGGCGATGTGGAACTCGCTGTCCAGTCGAATGCTCTCGCGCAAATCGTCGCGCGCAGCCGCCTGTCGCTGCCGTTGGAGATTCCCCCGCAACTCTCGAATCTGGCTCGTAGATAAACTACCCGCCAACGCTTCGATGACGTATCGCTCAAGAGCGAGTCGAATTTCGAATTGATCCGAAACTTCTCGAAACGACGGTTCGCGGACGACAATCCCCTGTCGGGGCGATACGCGAACATATCCTTCTCCCTCAAGCCGTTCCAACGCCGCGCGGATCGGCGTCTTACTCATACCCAACTGCTCCACCAGCCTGCGTTCGGACAGAAACGAGCCCGGGACGAACAAGCCTTCAACAATGTCGCTCTTCAATCGTTCATAGGCCAGCGACTTGAGCAGCGTGCGGGAGTCATCCGCTGCCGGCTTGCGCGGGCGATGTGATTTCGCAGAGGTTGTGGGCATGGAGGACTCGTTGCCGATCGATGGAAACAGCGATCCACGGGGCAACGCGCCAGCCGGTTGCAATTCTGGAATCGCTCAGTATATTCGGATCTGACTGTAATCTTACTGAGATCTCAGACGCGGTCAACGGATTCCGAGTGGAAGATGACTCGCCTTGCCCAGAACCGGTTCTGTCCGGCGCTCGCACTCCTGCTGCTGGTCGGATGTGGAGACGAACCGCGGAACATGCGGATCGGCGTTGCCTTCGAGACGCTGCAGACTGAGTATTGGGTGGCGAGTTTCGAAGCGGTGCGCGAGGAACTCGGCCGGCGCGGGATCGAGATGATCGAAGCGGTGGCGGACAACGACGCGAACCGACAATTGGAGCAGATCCATATCTTCATCGCGCGCGGCGTGGATGGAATCCTCGTCGCTCCCAAAGATGCCACGACCGTCATTCCGATGATTCGGGCGGCAAACGAAGCGGGGATCCCGATTGTGATCTACAACCGTCCGCCTGCCGACAATCGTTTTCGATCAACGACCGTGGTTGCTGACAACTACGAATTGGCGAAGGCAACGGTCCGATATATGGCTCAGAAGGCACGCCGGACGGGCAAGCGTCACAAGGCGATGATATTGATCGGGGATTTAGGCGACATCAACGCGGTTGGGCGCCGCGATGGCTTTGACGACGCGGTACGCGAGTACTCCGACGTCATCGAAGTCGTGGCCCGGGTCCCCACCGAATGGAGCCAAGACAAAGCGTTGGATGGTGTTCGGAATGCGTTGTACGCGGAACCAGGTATCGATTTTGTGTTTACTTCATCCGATTTCTTGTTTCCGTCGCTCGTAGCCGCTTTGAAAGATGCTGGAAAGTACCACAGAATTGGCGAACCCGGCCACGTGTTGCTCGGTGGATTCGATGGTGACTCGACCGCCTACCGGATGCTGAAGGATGGGTATCTGGATGCTTGCGGTGTACAAGACGTCTACTACGAATGTTCGGCGTCGATCGACGCGTTATTGCAGATGCATCGCGGTGCACAAGTCGCCCCGATCATTGCCGACCCAGGGTTTGTGATCCACCAGGACAATCTCGCAGAGAAGTCTCCGCAAATGTGGGGCGCTGGCGTGACGGAGTGAAATTGATCATTGCCCCACGTGGGTGCACGAACGTACGTTGAACTCGGATCCAGCGTTTTCCCAGACGGGCGACGGTTTAAGGAACGGTTGGCACGGCAGTCGGACGCAGCCGCGTGAACCCATGGCGACAACCACGACAACCCGGACGAGATCGCAGCCGCTCCTCCAACTGAGTCAGCTCTTCTGGAATGCGCCGGTGCTGTGGATGAGCTTACTGCTATTTCTGAGTGTGCTCCCGGCACGTCCAGAAATGGCGTCGATCGCCAATGTCGAGTTGCTGCTGCTGGGAACCGCACTGCTGGCCGTATTGGCAATCGGCCAGACAGTTGTCTTGATCACGGCCGGCATCGACTTGAGCATGCCGGCCGTGATTTCACTCACTAGTGTGCTGGGGGCGACGCTGGCCACCACAACGTCTCAGCTTCTGGGAGACGGGCCTGCCGTTGCATTGGCTTCGATGGTGATGGTCTGTGTGGGAGCGCTGATCGGCGCAGTTCATGGCTTGGCAGTTGGTGTTCTTCGAATGCCAGCATTTCTCGTCACACTCGCGTCATTGATTGGGCTGGGAGGAACTGCCGTTTGGGTCACGCAATCGGGCCGCACTACCGTCTCGGAGCAGTTTGTAGAGCTCTGGTACGGGCGTCTGATGGGGATCCCTCTGCCGCTGTTCTGGGCCAGCATTCTGGCTGTGGCGGCCTACTACTTACTTGCCCGAACCGTCGCCGGCCGTTGGCTCTACGCGATCGGTCACAGCCCAGAAACCGCCCGTATCTCGGGCGTCCCTCTGGTTGGAACGACCGTCTTGGCATATTCGATCAGTGGATTCTGTGCGGCCTTTGCCTCGGTGCTTTACACCGCACGCCTCTACACCGGCTCGCCGCAACTGGTTGAGAACGAGGTCTTGCTCGACTGTATTGGCGCTGCGGTGATTGGAGGGACGAGTCTTTTTGGGGGGCGCGGCAGGATCACGGGGACACTCTTGGGAGCCTTCTTCATCGCGTTGTTGGGGAACAGCCTGAACATGATTGGGCTGAGGTATTGGCACGTGATCACGGTCAAGGGTCTGTTTATTCTTCTGGCGGCGATCCTCGATGTTGCCCGCAACCGATTTCGACAAGGCGCGTGAGGCAACGACCATGGCAGCAACCGCTCTGGAAGTCAAGCAAATCGACAAGATGTTCTTTCAGACGCGAGCGTTGTCCCAGGTCAGCATGACCGTCGAGCGCGGTACGGTACTGGGACTGGTCGGAGAAAACGGCGCAGGCAAGTCGACGCTGATGAATATTCTGGGCGGAGTCGTACGTCCGGATTCCGGGACGATGACACTCGGCGATGCTCCGTATGCACCTCAGTCGGCGAGGGAAGCGACGGACCGTGGCGTCGCCGTCGTCCATCAGGAATTGAACCTGTTCCCGAATCTCAGCATTGCCGAAAACCTCTTCCTGACCGAAATGCCTTGCAAGCGGCGGCTTGGAATCCCACAGATTGACCGCCGCCGCCTGCGCCAGGACGCCCAACGGATTCTCGAGGCCGTGGGGCTCGAACTCAACCCCGAACTGCATCTATCCAGGTTGACGCCGGGCGAACGCCAACTTGTGGAAATCGCGAAGGCAATTCGCGTCGCCCCGGCGCTCATCATCTTCGACGAACCGACGACCTCTCTGGGCCAAGAGCAGACACGGCGGCTGTTTCAGATTATCGACCAACTGCGTAGTCAAGGAACCGCAGTGATCTACATTTCGCATAGCCTGGGCGACGTATTACGACTGAGTGACACAATCGTGGTCCTGCGCGACGGTCAAGTGCAGGCGATGGGCAAGACAGAGGATTTCACCGTCGATCAATTGATCTCTAAGATGGTCGGTCGCAACATCGACACGCTCTATCCGAAACGTGCATCGCAACCGGGCGATGTCGTGCTTGAAGTGGACCGGATCTGCAAGCCGGGCGTTGTTCAAAACATCAGTTTCACGTTGCGCCGAGGAGAAGTACTGGGAATCTCGGGCCTGATGGGTTCAGGACGCACGGAACTGGCGCGGATCTTGTTTGGTCTGGACGCAATCGATCGGGGTGAAATCCGCATCAAAGGTCAGAAGCTTGCCAGCCCGACGCCGCGTCAGTGTATTCACAACGGCATGGGGTTTCTGACGGAAGATCGGCGACGCGAAGGATTGCTGGTCAACGCCGGTGTGGAGGACAACGTTGCCCTCGCTGCGTTAGACCAGTACTGCGATTCTCCGATCGGGCCGATTCAGCGCGAGCCGCTTCGACGGCGAGTTGCGGAACTCGTCGAATCGCTTGGAATTCAGTGTGCCGACATGAACGCACAAAGCGTAAGGACGCTGAGTGGCGGAAATCAGCAGAAGGTGGTCCTGGCCAAATGGCTCCATCGAGGCGCCGACGTCTTGATACTGGACGAACCAACACGCGGGATTGACGTCGGAGCGAAAGTCGACATCTACGACCAGATCCGACAGTTGACGGACAGCGGCTCGGGCATCCTGCTGATCTCGTCGGAGCTGGAGGAACTGATCGGGCTAAGTGACCGGATCCTGGTAATGGCACGGGGCGAGATCCAGACGGTTGTCGAGCGGGCGGATTTTGATCGCAGTGCAATCCTGCGGTCGGCTCTCGGGAAGGAGCGACTGCGATGAGTTCGATCGCTCGGTCAACGGGAATTGCCCTGACGCGCAGCGCCTCGTTTGGCCTTCTTCTGCTCGTGGTGGTCACCTTTTCCTGCCTGAGCCCCAAGTTCCTCGCCGTCGAGAACTTCGTCAACATCCTGATTCAGGCGACCCCCATCGCCATCGCGGCGGTCGGAATGACCTTTGTCCTCTTGACCGCCGGTATCGATCTTTCCGTGGGCTCGATCATTTTCCTGGCCGGCGCCGTCGGGGGCAGCCTGGTCGTTCGCTTAGACATCCCGGTCGGTGGCGCTCTTCTCGCCATGTTATTCGTTGCGTTTCTCTGCGGCGTCTTCAACGGAATCGTCATCACGTGGCTCGGACTCTCGCCGTTCATCGTCACGCTGGCGACGTTGTTTGTGGCGCGAGGCTTAGGGCTGTGGATCACCGAGACTCGGGCGATCAATCTCCCGGAGACTTTCCTTCTTCTGGCTGCTGTACGACCTTTCTCGATTCCACTTCCGGTCTGGATTCTAGTCGCTGTCGTCGTGGTCGCTCAGTACATCCTGAGCTGTACTCCGTTCGGAAGACAGCTGTACGCACTGGGTGTCGACCCATTCGCCGCGCAAAAGGCGGGGCTCGCAGTCAACCGGATCACACTCGCCGTCTACGTCATTTGCGCCGTGATGGCCGGAGTCGGCGGCATCATCGCACTTGCCCAATTAGCAGCCGTGTCACCCAACCTGGGACAGGGTCGCGAACTGGATGTGATTGCGGCGGCCGTCTTGGGCGGAGCAAGCCTGTTCGGAGGTCGCGGGACGGCGTTGGGTGCGGTCTTTGGCGCGTTGATCATCGAAACCGTGCGAAACGGACTGAATCTCGTGGATGCGGATCCGTACATCTATCCGATCGTTACGGGTGCGATCATCTTCATCGCCGTGCTGCTTGACAGTCTTGCCCATCGGCAAATGTCACGGCTTATGCAGCGTCGCATACGGCCGTTGTCTTCTGAGATCCGGGAGACCTCGCATGTCGACTGATGCGATCGTCGATGACCTTTCGCTCCGGGCCGGTCCGCTCACCATGCAGCTTGATCGGAATACAGGATTTCTGCGTGATGTGCGATGGGGCAATCTCGAGGTCCTTCGCGGCATCTACGTAGCGGTACGCGATTCCAATTGGGACACCGTCAAGCCGCGAGTGTCTCATCTGTCAGTTGTTCAGCGCGAAGACTCGTTCGACGTGACTTTCTGGGTCGCGTGTCAGCGGGAAACCATTGATTTTCGGTGGAAAGGTGAGATTCGAGGGTCGGCCGAGGGCCAAATTGAGTACCGGATGCATGGACGCGCCTACGCCTCATTCCGGCGGAATCGAATTGGATTCTGTGTGCTGCACGGTTCGGCAACCACCGCCGGCACCGACTGCGAGATTCAACACGTCGACGGCAATTGGCAGAAATCGCAGTTTCCCGATTCCATCGCCCCCCATCAACCTTTCCTGAGCGTTCGTGCGATTCGCCATCGTATTGCGCCGGGGGTCGCAGCGACGGTCATCTGCGAGGGTGACGAATTCGAAACCGAGGATCAACGAAACTGGACCGACGCTTCCTTCAAAACCTACTGTACACCGCTCGCATCTCCATTTCCGGTAGCAGTACCTGAGGGAACGGAGATCGCTCAGTCGGTTCAACTGAGGCTCGAGGGGGAAGCGATCCGGAACTTGAGTCGGTCTCATTCATCCCGTTTCGAGTCCAGTGCCTCGATTCCTGCGAAGATCGGTCGTACGTTTCGATTCCCAGGAATCGGGCTCTGTATCGCATCACACGGAAAACCACTCTCTCCCGGACAACAGCGTTTTCTCGCTCGTCTGAAACTCGACCACCTGCGCGTTGACCTGTCACTCACATCCGAAGACCTCGAACCCCGGTTGCGCGCAGCCACGGAGCAGGCTAACCAGCTCGATACGGACCTGCATGTCGCCATCGCACTCAATCCGGATCTTCTTGACGAGCAATGGAAACGATTCGGTCGCCTGGTCAACGCGGTGATGCCTCCCGTTGCGATGTGGCTCGTGTACCAACACAACCATACCTGCGCATCGGATGCGATGTTAAGACAGGCTCGGACCGTCCTTGCTGATGTCACCCCCGCAGCCTCGTTCGCCGCGGGAACCAACGCCAACTTTGCCGAATTGAATCGTGATCGGCCCAGAACACAACTCGCCGATTGGATTGCCTACTCGATCAACGCGCAAGTTCATGCCTTCGACAACCGATCTGTCATGGAGACGCTCGAGGCTCAGGGCGACACCGTGAGAACGGCGAAAACCTTCGTCAGCTCGGCCCGCATCTGCATCTCGCCGATCACCTTGAAACCTCGCTTTAACGCGGTCGCAACTGGCCCCAAGATCGAGACTGCACACAACGAGTTGCCCTTTCAAGTCGATGAACGTCAACCGACACTCTTTACCGCCGCCTGGACCCTAGGCACCTTGGCGACATTGGCCGGCGCGGGAGCCGAGTCGCTGACGTTTTTTGAAACGACAGGATGGCGCGGCGCGATGGAACTCGACGAGGGTTGCCCGCTGCCCGAACTGTTTCCTTCACAGCCGGGACAAGTGTTTCCCGTCGGCCAACTGTTCTCTGACTTGGCCGGTCTGAGAGGATCCGAGTGCAGCATGCTGGGATTCGACACTCCGTTGACGGTTGGTGGGTTTATTGCCGAACGACAGCATGGTGGCACGGCCTGGCTGGCGAATCTGACCGACAAGCCGATTGTCGTTCAATTGCCAAACGCGATTGCCCGGGCCAAACACCGATCGCTCCGTTTCTTGGATCCGAATCGTCAGACGGACGTCGCAGAATCGGTCCCAGGCTTCGACGGGACTCCGCAACCGCCCATGACCGATTGTGTCGCTCTGGACGAATATCTAATTGCCCGCATCGACTATCAGGAGCAAGGCTGATGTCTGAATTGCGATTTGGTTTGATCGGGGCGGGTTTCTGGGCGCCGTTTCATATGGCTGGCTGGGGCGAAGTCGATGGGGCGAAATGTGTGGCTGTTTTCAATCGCACTCGGGCCAAGGCGGAGGCACTTGCCAGCGACTTCGAGATTGACCGGGTCTATGATGACCCAGATGAAATGCTGAAAAAGGAACAACTCGATTTCGTAGACTGTATCACGGACGTCGACACGCACGCCCGGTTTGTCATGATGGCGGCTGGATACGGTCTGCCGGTCATCTGCCAGAAACCCCTTAGCCCCTCTCTGCAGACAGCCCGAGAAATGGCTACCGCTTGCCGGCACGCAGGCGTACCCCTTCTTGTCCACGAGAATTTTCGCTGGCAAACGCCGATTCGTCAGCTGAAACGAGTGCTTGACCGAGGCGATATTGGAGACGTGTTTCGTGCGCGAATTCAATATTCCAACAGCTTCCCGGTATTCGATAATCAGCCGTTTCTTAAGGAGCTAGATCAGTTCCTGCTGACAGACATGGGTACGCACATCCTGGATGTTGCTCGGTTCCTGTTCGGTGAGGCAAGAACGCTCTTCTGCCGCACACATCGCGTTCACCGCGATATTCGCGGGGAAGATGTTGCCACGGTCGTCTTGGGAATGGAGCAAGGTGCCACCGTCAACTGTGAGATGAGCTACGCGACGCGAATGGAGCTGGAGCGATTTCCTCAAACGTTCGTCTTCGTCGAAGGTACCGAAGGGTCCGTCGAACTGGGGCTGGACTACTGGATCCGAACGACAACGGCAGCGGGCACGTTGGCCAATCGGTATCCTCCGGCGCGATATGCCTGGGCGGATCCCGCCTACGACGTTGTCCATGCGAGCATTGTTGCATGCCATGACAATCTGCTGTCTTCATTGCGCGGCATTCACCCCGCCGAGACGACGGCGGAAGACAACTTAAAGACGCTCGAGTTGGTCTTTGCGGCGTACGAGTCAGCTCGAACTCAACAGGCTGTGGAGCTTGCGCGATGACAGCGGAGAAGAATCTATCAACGCGTCTCGGAATTGGTTCCTACACGTACCCGTGGGCCGTTGGGATTCCCAATCACTTGCCAGGTTCTCCGTTGACCGCGGCGCGGCTCTTGGAGAAAGCCGTCGAACTGCAAGTTGGCGTCGTGCAGATCTGCGACAACCTGGCGCTCGATGCCCTGGCCGAAAACGAGTTCGCCGATCTGGAGCAAACCGCACAGCAGCTCCAACTTGACATCGAAGTCGGAACGCGAGGAATCGCCCCCGGGCACTTAAGAAAATACATCCGGATCGCCGCCCGATTTCACTCTCCCATCCTTCGCGTCGTGGTCGATTCTGGAGATCATCAGCCGGACCCCCCGGAGGTGATCCGCATTATCGACACGGTTCTCGGCGAGTTGGAGCAAGCAGGGATCTGTCTAGCGATCGAGAACCACGACCGATTCACTGCGAATCAGTTGAAAGAGATCATCACGCAACTCGACTGCCCTCTTGTCGGCATCTGCCTCGATACTGCCAATTCGTTTGGTGCCCTGGAAGGTCCCGGTGTCGTAGTCCCGACACTGGCTCCGTTCGTCGCGAATCTTCACGTGAAGGAGTTTAGGATCCGCCGCATGGAACACCAACTGGGATTCATCATCGAAGGCTGCTCCGCCGGCAAGGGCATGCTCGACCTTCCCTGGCTGTTGCGGCAGCTCGAGTCATCTGCGCATCGCTTTAACGCGATTCTCGAGCAATGGATACCCTTCAGTCATTCCATCGAGGACACCATTCGCCGCGAGCAACAATGTGCACGTGAAAGTGTGGATTATTTACGAACGCTCATTCAACAATAAGATCTTGAGAAAGGACGCGTTGATGACCACGATCGCGATATTTGGGGCTGCCGGAAGCATGGGGACACGAGTATCGAATACTCTGCGAAACAAAACGCAATACAGACTCCTTTTCGTGGAAAGCGGTGATGCCGGAGTTGCGCGACTTGGTCAGCGAGGTGATCAAGCTACCAATGCGCAAGACGCTCTCGCCCAAGCCGATGTCGTCATCCTCGCCGTGCCAGATCGAGTTCTCGGTGCCGTCGCTGCGGACGTCGTTCCTCAAGCCCGACCAGGAACGTTGCTCGTCTGTCTCGATCCTGCAGCTCCCCACGCAGGGCTGCTACCCAAACGCGGCGATCTTTCCTATTTCGTCACCCATCCGGCACATCCACCAGTATTCAATGACGAGACCGACCCCGAAGCCCGTCGCGATTTTTTTGGGAGCGGAAAGGCGAAACAAGCGATTGTGTGCGCATTGCTGCATGGATCAGAAAAAGATTACACCAGAGGGGAAGCGATCGCTAAGGACATGTTTGGACCGATTCTTCGCGCGCATCGGATTACGGTCGAGCAAATGGCGATTCTAGAACCGGCTCTCTCCGAAACCGTGACGGCCACCTGCATGATGGTGATTCGTGAAGCGATGGACGAAGCCATTGCGCGTGGGGTGCCAGCGGACGCAGCGCGCGATTTCCTGCTGGGTCACCTGAATATCGACCTGGCCATCTTCTTCAATGAGATCGACTGGGAGCTTTCCGATGGCGCCAAATTCGCCATTGAGGAAGCGAAGAAGTCGATCTTTCAGCCCGATTGGAAGAAAGTCTTTGAGCCCGATGCGATCCGCCGAAGTGTTGCCCGAATCACCGGCCAGGAGTAG
Organism: uncultured Pirellulaceae bacterium; assembly: GCA_964522605.1. GTDB lineage: Bacteria > Planctomycetota > Planctomycetia > Pirellulales > Pirellulaceae > CAVZLD01. The sequence continues at coordinate 6,913 of CAZFWV010000116.1, read as the reverse complement.
CGCTGCCAGAACATTTCTTCTGATCTTGATCAGGATTTGCCGTGCTGAAGTCTTTCAATCGCTTGGCGGAAAGCAACGCGCAAAGAACGGCTGGAGGGCCTACGGAACCGAAGAGGGCTGCTGGAGTCTTCCAATCATTCGTCGCAGAAGAATTCCGGCAGCATTTGCCGTGCGATCGGGCGCAATCGATCTGCTTCTGACACAGGAATGGCTCGATAAGGCCATCGCATGTGCGCTCCAACATCGGCCCATCCACCAATGAGTGCCAGCAGTCGATCACACGCGGCATTGGAATACTTTTCGACATGGATGAATGGACTGATATACTGCTCCATGAATTCTCGCAGACGCCGCTCGATTCCCAAAGCAGCGGGCAGATCGTGATCGATCTGGTCACTCCACTGCTGCGCAACACCAGGATGCAGGCAGGCGACATTGGAATAGGAACCGTGTGCACCAAGTGACCTACCGGTAGCGAGGTGGTGTCCGGGCACGAAGACGCTTAATCGCTCGAACAACGGCTTCATCTCGGCATACCATGTCCGATCGCCGCCGGCGACCTTGATGCCTACCAGAGCAGGCACTCGTTCGGTCAATTGTGCCATCTCCGCAGGCTGGAGTACCCGTTTCGCGTGAGGCGGGTTGTATAGTACGAGCCCAATTCCCTCCGCTTCATCCGCCATTCGTTCGAGGAAGTCTGCCGCTTCCCGATCACTTGTCGGAAACCAGTCGGGAAGGATCACCTGAATCGCAACAGGTGCAAGGGCGATACTGCGTCGCAACCTTGCCAGCGAGATCTGGGCGCTCATCTGGCTCACGCCGATCTGAAACGGCATTCCCGCCTGTTCACACCGATCCGCCAACGCTTCGGCCACCTGATCAAACTCCCGTTCCGTCAGTGCGTAGAACTCACCAGCGGTACCGTTGCAATAGATGCCGTCGACCTGCATCTCGATGAGACATTCGATCTCGTTCCGCACTCGACCCAGGTCAAGAGAATCATCCTCATTCCAGGCGAGCAACAGGGTAGCCCAATTTCCTCGAATTTCACTGGCTCGAAAAGGTCTCATAACGTCGAATCCGTCCCTCATCTCCGGCCAGCGAGGTTGGCGTGACGCGCACGCGGGCCCATTTTCTCGTCCGTTATACCGATTTCACAAGAAACCAAGATGCGTACCATGCGGCTCGCCGGATTGCAGCGTCACGCTCAGCGATATGGGCCGCATTGGTAGCCCGCCGCTGACATCGCCAGAATGTTCTCCGTCGGCACATCCGTCTGCAGGACATGGCAGGGAGCGAGGATGTACCCTCCGCCACGACCGAAAATCTCGATTCGGCGACACACCTCGCTTTGAACTTCCTGCGGAGTACCCTCGGGCAGGAGAAACTGCGTGCAGATGCCACCATGCAGACAAATCCGATCACCGTACATCGGCTTCAAAACGATCGGGTCCATCCCCTCAGCAGCAGCCTGCAGGGGATCGAGGATGTCGACGCCGATCTCGATCAGATCCTCAATGAGCGGTCGAATTGCCCCGCAGGAGTGAAACATAAACTTCACGCCATGACTGTGCGCCATCTCGACCAGTTTCTTCAATCGGGGCTTGACGAAGGTGCGAAACATGCCGGCACTGAAGAACAGCCCACGCTGCGTACCCAAGTCATCGGCAGCTCTCAGGATGTCAATCTGGCCACGCGCAGCAGTGAACATCCGATCAAAGTAACCGAGATAGAAATCCGTAAAGCAGTCCATCAGCCAGTGTGCCAGTTCGGGACGCGTTGCCATGTCGATCAGAAGGTTATCGATTCCGCGCAGGAACGTGGCGTGCTGGAATACACTAGCGCCGCTGGCCATCACCGCGAAGTCTTGCCACGAGGAAAGGCCTGCCGCGAATTCCGAAAAATCAAACCAATCAGGATTGGGCCAGCAGTGCTGCTCGAAATCGTCGATTGACTTCGCGTCCGCTAACACGAATTCGACGAAGCAATCTTCCGGGCCGGTGGCGGTCTGCATGATTTTCTGCCGCCAACCCCAGTAGTTCTCGCGAATCCCGTTGTCTAACTCTCGAGACATCGGCACTGGCCCAACGTATCTTGGATCGACGACGCCGCGGAGATCTACAATGTCGCTGCCGAGTTGCCGGAGTAACTCCTGATGAGTCGACGTTTTCAGGTCGCGATGTAGTCGCTCGAGCACCCAGGGATTTGCCTGGAAGTCCATCGGGACCCGGTCGGGCTGAGCGAGGTGAATCGCGGTCAGCACGCGTTGCTTTGAAGTGACCAGCGTCTTTTCCGTCACGGGTTGGAGCCCTCTGCCGGCGCAACGTTTCGGGTCATCGTTGTCAGCATCTGATCGATTTCCTGAATGGTAAAGCGCGTACTGATGACGGAATGCTTTTCATTTCCAGGCTGATACTTGATGTAGGTCGTGGCCACGATGGTCCCATCGGGCAGTCGTTCCATTCCCGGGTATCCGCAGTCACCGCCGGCGTAACTGTGCAGCAGCTTGATCCGGCATTGGCCAGGCGTGCCTCGACGGATGTCATCGTACGTGCCAAGCCATGCCACAAAATGTCCCTTCGTTTTACTGCCGAGTGCTTGATCGCGGAAGGCAACGATCAGTCTTCCATCCGGCGTGTACACTCCCATATGTCGATCACCGGTCAGGTCCCAGGACGTGTCCGTGGGCTTGCTCCAGGACTCACCTTCGTCCTGACTGAACATCATCAAGCTGCGTCCCCGGTGGGTGTTTTCGCGCATCAGGCAACAGAGCTCGTTGCCGTTTGGCGAGCGGAAAACGAACGGTTCGCACGGGTTCTTACCGGGAACGGCAGCGACAACGCGAGGCTGGGACCAAGTCAGTCCCCCGTCCCGCGTTACAGTCTGCAGCACATTGAGTGGCGACCGGTCGCGCCCCTCCGGCCCTCGATGGTACATCCCTAAATAGCTGCCGTCCTTCCGCCGGATCACGCTGGAGAATGTCATCACGCACGGCAGCCCGAGCGGTTCCATTTCTTCCCAGGTCGCTCCTCCATCTTCACTGACGATTCGCGGCATATTCGGTCGCGCCGAAAAGACCCACAATCGCTCCTGGCCAGCCGGATCCACCATGCGATAAATACTCGGACAGTTCTCATGCCGCCGGAATCCATCAGGCAATTGATCATCCAGCCGCGTCCAGTTCAGACCACCATCGTCACTGCGCGCCATGGGTCCCGCGTGACCGCCGTGCCCGATACACCAAACCGCGAACAGAGTTTTCCCATCGGGCATGAGAAGCGTTGTGGGATGTCCCTGGTAAACCTGTTCCGTCCCTCGGGCGACGACAACGTGACGTTCTGTCTGATTCGAAATGTCGATCGTGGGCCGTTGGTCCGGACCTTCCAGCGAGGCCAACGGGAGTCTGGCAAAAACGATGGACTCGTAGGGATGAGCCGATCCCGCTTCGTAGAAACAAGCGAATTCTTGTGTCTGCAACACTGCCAAATCGGAATAGGCGCTCGGTCCGGCATGCAGTACGCGTGAGGCGCCCCACGTTTGCCCTTCATCAAAGCTGGCGCGCACGGTCAGATTCACGCGACCTTCGGAACTGGCCGGGTTGCTGAACAGGATGATACTCCGGCGGTCCTGGTCTCCCCAGCGAAATCGCTCGATCGCGGCCTGACAGATCGGTTCGATCAATGCGGAGTCAAAACGTTGATCTTTCCAAGTCAAACCTCCGTCGTCGCTCAGAGCAACTTGACGATTCTTTTTTGAGCGGTCGTAATTCCGCATGTTGAGCATCAACTGGCCGTCCGGTCGTTCAACGACTTCGCATTCATTCACCTGATCTTCCGGCGTCGTACCGCCTAGGTGCCACCGCTGACCGTGATCATCCGAATAGATGACATGGGAGTAGTACCGTTTTGTCTCCGCTTCGATGTGGTCGCAAGGAATGACCAGACGCCCCTTGTGCGGACCATGCTGAAGTTGAATCCCGCTGCCCGGTCCCGTGGCATACCAAGTCCAGTCCTTCTGCTTGACGTCCGACGTGATCTCTCGCGGTTCACTCCACGACTGGCCATCATCCGTTGAGTGCGTCACAAATACGCGTCGCGTGTCTCGACTGGTCTGAGCGATGATCTGCGATTCGTGATCGTCGCCACGATTCCAGGTCATGAGCAACCAGACTGTCCCCGTATCGCGATCGACGACGGCACAGGGATTCCCACAGGTGTTTCCCTGATCATCCCAGATCACCTGCTGCTGACTCCATGTTTCACCTTGATCCGTGGACCGTTTGACAAGCAAGTCGATGTCGCCCGTGTCGCTTCTAGAGTTCTTGCGACCCTCACAGAACGCCAGGATCGTTCCTTGGTTGGTGACAGCCAAGGCGGGAATGCGATAGGTGTGATATCCATCCTGGCCGCTCACGAAAAGCGGATCTCCCACCGGCTCTGGTAACGGAGGCGGATCGATAAGTTGGCCTTGGATTGTGAAGGATTCCATCGTGATCCGATTTCGCCAGGGGCGGAATCCGATTCGACCAACCGGGCCGTTCCATCCTTCTTTTCGGTAGATTTCTTGATCGTTAATCAGAAAGCGCGTAACTCCGTCTTCGCGAATCACCTGAAAGAGGAAAGGCGAGTCTGGTTTCAACAGCTCTTCGGCATCGCCCAAAAAACGTGTCGTGCCACCGAACAGAGGACCTTCGCTGAAGAGCGTCTTCTCTCGTCCGTCAAATCCGATGTGGCTGTCGTCGAGTACAAACGAGGCGGCTGTGCCATCGAGCCGTCCGAGCTGCAGCCGAGCCGTAATTCGAAAGTCACCGGCATCCAGCGATTGGGCTGCGTAAAGGAAACGCCCCGTGCCTTCGGCCCACACTCCCCCGGCATCTTGTCTCCAGGCTGCACCAACGTACCGCACTGCCTTGGCCGCCCCGTCTTGCACCACAGACAATTCTGCGGCACTGCAAAGGGGACAAGTCAGAGCCAACAACCAGCACGCGGCAACCCCGATCGGCTTGTTCATCGATTCTCCTCCGTTACCGACGCAACACAAAAGACCCCGGTTACCGATCATAGTGAACTGGAATCCGGAGATCCACAACCGGTCGGGCCAACGAACAACTCGACAGTGCGGCAGGATTGAGTTGTGTTTCTCCCTGGTTTGACTGTTGGCATTTTGAAACGCAGCGCAGCCTTCGGCGGCGACGGGACTGGGTGCCACTGGCTTTGCCAGTGCTGTTCCTCGCCTCAAGAGGACACTGGCAAAGCCAGTGGCACACCATTTGCGCCGGGTGAGGAAGCACCCGGCGCCGTAGCCCACATCGTCCTGATGGTTCCGCGCAAGTCGAGCGGAATCGAAGTTCAAAAAGAAACCACGGAGGGAACAGATGAGACGGATGCCCACCGATCGGTCCGTGTCGATCCGTGTCCTCCGTCAAATCCGTGGTTTCCCCTTCTCTACCCAGCGGCGAATCACTCGGCCAGATCGATTTGCGCTGTGTCGATCGATCACATCCCAAAGTTAACGCTGGCGACGGCGCGCCAGACCCAGCGAACCGACCAAGCCCAGCAGGCTCAGCACGATCGCGCTGGGTTCCGGCACCGCCGACACATCCGTGCGCGGTCCCAGTTCATAACCACCATCCGAAAGGGCCGCCACGAGGTCTCCCGTTCCGAAGACTCCATCGCCGTTCCAATCGCCTTCCGACCATACGGCCTTGGCATTCTGGTCCTCATACTTTCCGATGCCGAGCACCTGCACGAAATCACCCGTGTTGAACTGGCCATCGAAGTTCGCATCGCCGATCCACGTGTAGCCAATGTCGTCGGCCTTGGCCCACTCGATGACGTCGGCCTCATCGACCAACCCATCGTTTGTCAGGTCATATTCCTGTGGATGCGTCTTAGCCGCCGACACCTCGGTCAGGAGGTCAATGTCTCCCAGGTCAATCTCCCCGTTGCCGTTAAAGTCACCGAGGACACCTCTTCCGCTCAGGTACAGCACTTCCCGCGGCGTCATCGCCTTATCGTAGATCTGCAGATCGTCGATCAGTCCGTCGTAAAACCACTGTCCCCCACCTTCGGTCGAATCCTTATTGCGACCGATGGATATGGAGTCGACGAGAGACAACTCTCCCATAAAGGCCGCCGTTCCACCGGTGGCAACAACCGTGTCGCCCGACACATCTGTGTCATTGAATTCCCACGCAGCAAGCAGCTCCTTCCCCAGACTCGTCTGGCCGGTCGCACACCAGAAACAGATAGCGGACGTGCATAAAACGGACAACCAGAAAACGCTTTCGCGCCGCAAGAACCGCAATTTTCTCATCGCTTCTCTCCTCCTTCGATTGACGGATCCATCGAAAACGTGACGGCTGCTGTGCCAAGACTCCGAATCAAGGCGCCAAGTCGGGCAATCGCAATCCAGAGCCCAGCTTTTGACGTTGCGCATTTCCGTACAACGCACGACTTCAGCGAAGACGACCGCGAAATCCGCACACTCGGAACGACGTCAAGACGCCGAGCATGACCGACGCCGGGGCATGAGGCCCACGTTCCGCGATCGATATGGTGTTTGGTGCTTTGCGTTCGGGCGGAAATCCCTGGGATGGTGATATCGGGCAGATCCGGATCTATGACGGTGCCTTAAACGCAGACGAAGTCGCGGTATTGCAC
>CAZFWV010000116.1:0-241 GCA_964522605.1 uncultured Pirellulaceae bacterium | reverse complement strand
GAGCACCCGCCCAATTTCCACACGGCTGGACCCAATCGCCGCTTGCAGGGGCCCTACGGAGGCAGCGTGTCAACCGACCGTAGTGGTGACGATCTTCCGACCGGCTATAACACCTTTTTCAATTTCTATTCGCCCGAGGGTGAGGAGATCAACGATGTGCAACAACAGGTGATCACAGACTGGTTTCAGCAATTCGAAGATGTCTTGTACGGGCCCAATTTTCGAGATCCAGAAACCGGTT
>CAZFWV010000115.1:10320-18365 GCA_964522605.1 uncultured Pirellulaceae bacterium | reverse complement strand
GGAGACTGGAGACTGGAGACTGGAGACTGGAGACTGGAGACTGGAGACTGGAGAGCCAGTTTCAAAACCTGAGCCGAAGGCGCTAGCCTCGGGTTATGCTCCATGGGACTCGGCAAATCGTAGCCCGCGGCTAGCGCCGTCGGCTCACAAACTCAGTCCGTGACGGTTTTTCAAACCACTTGGAGTCTCCAGTCTGCAGCCTCCAGCCTCCAGCCTATTCCCTACGAACGCAGCACGAGCACTGGACAGTGAGCCAGTCGGACGACGCGTTCGGCGACCGATCCGAGCAACAGGCGTTTCATGCCGGTCCGCCCGTGTGAAGGGATCACGATCAGATCGGCTTGGATTTCACCGGCCACGTCGGTAATCACGCGCCCTGGATCGCCGAAGCCCACGTGATGCTCCAGGCCCGGAAACTCGGCGAGCCGCTCGGCCAGCGCTTCCTGTGCGTGTCGCATTCGACTGGCGTTGTCAATCGTCGCCCAGATCACTCCGGGTTCCGTCGCCGTCAGCTCGGGCAGAACGTGGATCACGTGCAAATGATCCGGCCGGTCCACGAGCTGATGCCCCAGACGCACGGCTTCCCCCGATTCCTCGGAAAAGTCGTAGGGAACGACGACGCAACGGCGTGGTAACCAGCTCATCTTCATTCTCCCTTCGGTGTGTGGCGTGATAGGTCGTGATTTGTCAGAATGTGGCCAAGTCCTCTCGGTTCGCGAACGAGTCCGGACAGCAGCCCGGACCCGGTTTGATCAAGGAGTCCATCCGTGGCTGATGCGTTTCGACATCTGCTTGTTCCGGTTGATTTTACCGATCAAAACCAGGACGCATTAGAGGTGGCCCGTAAGTTGGCCCAACAACATCACGCTCGAGTGACCCTGCTGCACGTCATTGAGACCATCGACTATGTGGCCGACGAGGAGATCGACCAGTTCTACGAAACGCTCAGGCGGCGCGCGAATCACAAAATGACGCAGTTGGCGGAGCCCTTCACCGCGGCACAATTGCCGGTCGAATGTCAGATTGTCCTGGGAAAACGAGCGCGAGGGATCGTGACGTACGTCATGCAGAACGAGGTGGATCTGGTGGTCATGAGCTCCCACCGGGTCGATCTGGCCGATGCGCCTCGCGGCTGGGGCACTCTCAGCCACCAGGTGTCCATCCTTTGTCCCTGTGCGGTTCTGCTGATTCGCTAGAAGCTCTTGAAAAAGTAGCCTGGATTCGACGACGATGGACGCTGGTGTTTTGTGCGTTTTTGCCGTACAAATTTGCCAGAGGGCCTGACTTCTGAGGGAAGGGTGGAGATTGCCACGATGGAAAAACAGCAACTTCAAACCAACTTGCGAGAACTTGGGGATGCTCTGTCCCAAGCGGGCCCGATCGATGATCAAACCAAGCAGTTGCTGCAGGCGGTCACGAATGAGTTGCAGCGCTTGCTGCAGCAGGATGAGCAGTTGTCACCCGAGAGCGTTGGGCGAGTCAATCGCGACCTGAAGGATCTGCTGCTGCAGTTCGAAACCCAACACCCGCAACTGACGGCCATCCTCGGCCGGATTGCCGACGGCCTGTCGAACGTCGGGATCTGAGATTGATTTCACGACTCAGGAAAGCGGCTCGGGTTCGCCTTCCCCGAGGTAACCCATCTGCTCCAGCGGGACGAAGGGTGGCAGCCAATACTGCACCTTCGGCAGTCCGGCGCGACGCCGCCGCTCGGCATCGCTCCATTTCTGCTGGATTTCCTGACAAGCGTCCTGAATCTCGCGTTCCGAAGGCAGGTCCTTCTCGTTCGGCGAAATTGGCGATTGTTTCATAGCCTCTTCTCCGTTCCCGATCGACTGATCGATGAGTACCTCTACGGAACCAGACGGAGAGTGGTTCATGTTTGCACCGACTCCCGCATTACTCTGAATCCGTTGCCTCGCTCGTCGGTCGTACGGTTCCGCCCGACTAAGGTTCCGGAGACTGTTCCCAGGCCGAATGTCGCGCCTCGCTCTCCTGGTATTCGTGTCGGGCCAGTTGTTGGATGAATTGTCGGAAGCCACGCTCCAACTCATCCCAAAGGTCTCGCGTCAAATCGCCCTGACACGCTGCATCCCGTAAGGACTCCAGGCGTTCGAGTAGCTCATCGTGTTCTTGCCGAAACCCTTGTGCCGCGGGCCCCAGTCGGGGGGCGGATTGCACGATTTGCTCAAACATGCCCGCCGATTCTTCATCGGCAAAGTGCCACCTCACGCGTTCGCAAAGTAATTCAAACAAGTGAGACACTCTGTCGGCGGGTTGTTGCTGTTCCACCAGAATCCGCAACAGAGTCGTAGCCAGTTCACAGATTTCGCTGTGTTCCTGATCGATCTGACGGTATGTCGAATCCCTCGTCTCCTTCGCATTCATGGGGCTACCTCGGCAGGGAAAGTCGATCAGTCCAGAATTCCGCCACTGTCAAGGGCGGTCCCCCCTCCGCGCCCTTGCCACCGTATCCACCTAATTATACGCAGCGTGCCGGACAGGCATTATTTTCCCACGGTACAGCCTGTTCGGTCGTCGCGGATGCGAACGCGCGCGGTTGAAGAAAAAAACGTCAGTTGGCGCGCGTCACCTGGATTTCCAGGCAGCCATGATTGTCGCCCAGTTGATTCCACCGGTCGCGACATCGCAGATACAGATTGCCCCTTCGACTCGGTCGAAACGAGCACTCCGGTGTCAGGGCGAAGGGCGAGGAAAGTTGGAATTCGTCGAGGATCACGGCCTGAATTCCACCCCATCCGTCTGGATCTCCGGTGGCGTCGAGAGGCACTCCATCCGAAGTGAGACGCCACTTCCCTACAGCCTGGAAATGGTATTCCTCTTCCGGGTCGACGAGAACTCGAGTGGCCTGGAAGCCGGCGCGGGCCGCCAACGACAATGCGATGGATTCGTCGACGGCAAGAGGGGTAAATTCCGTCTTCCACGGCCAAGGGCACAGATCGATGCGGTAGCCGTCCGCAATGTGCTGCTGGAATTGACGCAGTTCGAAGTCAATTTCTTCGCGAACCGGTTCGAGAGCCGTGGAGGGGCAGATGTTGCCCTTGGTAAGCATCGCGCGGCCAAGTTGGCGAAACGCCCTCCGGTAGTTCGGGCTTTCGTGCAACAGCTGGCAGAGCGCCCAGGATTCGGCGTACGCGAGGCGGGTTTGAGTGAGAGTTCGCCCGTCTGCCGGACGCCAGCTGTTGAGGTCGAAGGCAAATTGCGCCTTCGGTTGACCCGGCAGACTGTGAAATCGGTCGACCGACTGCCTCAGTTCCTTCGTGAAGCTGGTGCGGCGGACGATCCGCGTGACGCTTAATGCGTCTGCAGATTTCAACAATTCCAGCGTTTCCTGCCGACACAATGCGTCTTGCGACGAGCCGGACCGGGCCAGAACCTCCGCCATCCCTTCCTGATACCAGTCCGGGCCGGCTCGACCAAACGTCTGAAAACAGTACGCGTGGACGATCTCGTGCTCTGCGATTCCCGCGCGGTTTCTCGCATACACACACGTTCGCAGCTTGACGTGGCCTCCGGCATCGGGCCAATCGATCGCGGTGCCCCCGCCGATGTGTTTCAAAACGATCCGGGCTTCCGATAACGGAAACGCGTCCGCGGGCCAGTTCTCGAGCTGATCGACCAGAAAGGCTTCGATTTTTCCCGGCAGGGCGCGGCCCCAGTAGTCGCTGGCTCGCTCCAGCGTGTCTTCCATCGCTGTGAGACGTTGCCGGGCGGTGATTGCGTCCAAATCCGTGTACAGGCGGATGTGACGCGAACGGAGCTGCCGAATGTTCGCCGCCAGATCCTCGTCTCGATCGGCCCGAACAGGAACCGCGAAGAGCAGGGAAGCGAACCCGAGAATTGCAAACGTAGTCCGCCAAGAGTGGGGACAGAAACCGCGAGAACCGAAATCTGGTCCCTTGATCGTGAAAGCTTCCTGCATCGGCTCGATCTCCGCCCGTCTGCGGATGGGTGCCGGCACGGGGGGAGGGAGCGACACGATTCCCTAGTTCCTTTGAGTTCGAGTGTAATCGAGGAGTCCCGCGCTAACAAGCCGCGTCGTTTTCGCGGTTTGGGTAAATCGACGATGCCTCTTCTTCACCTGCCGCCTACAATGGAAAGGAGTTCCGCTGAAGGAAGGAGTTTCATCGATGCGCCGAGATCCGTCTGCCGAAACCGGTTATTTCTCCGAGCCGGATCTGATCTTTCGATTTCAGGAAGAGGCGTCTCGCGCGGCGGCGCAAAAAGATGAACAAGTGGTTCCTCGACCGGGCTACCTGGTGGAACTCTGCGGCGAACCGATTCCGCTTGATCTGATCGAGTATCGCATCCTGATCTTTCTCGCGCGGAAACCGTACAAGGCCTACACGAAGAAGCAGATCGTCGACGCCGTCAACACGGCCGAAAGACCGGTCACGGAACAGACTCTCGATCAACACGTCCAGACGCTGCGGCAGAAGTTGGGTCTCTTTAGTGACTACGTGCAATCGGTCCCCTACGTGGGATATCGATTCAAGGCCTGATTGTAAACATTCGCTAAACCCGTCGCTGCGGTGAGGTTCGTTTAACCGCGTGGGCAACGCCCCGCGTGCGGTAGCGCGCATTTCACTTGTCTAAGGCGAAATAGAAGCTTAGCCACGGGCAGACCTCGCCTGCGGCTACGGGTAAAACGAATAGTCACCAGTCCTCACTCTTCAATCAATTCGGCTTGCCAGATCGGCCGTGCGCCCCGGATCCCCTTTGCCGGTCCGTCGGCGTCTGTTCCATCCAAGCCCGAGCCGCAACTGCGGTGCTTATGCTTCGGATTGACGCGGGCGTGTCAGCAATCGGATGAAGAACGGGGCCATCCAGAGTATCAGGCTTGCCAGCGCCAAGCTCAGTGAAATCGGCGAGGCGAAGAAAGCACTCACCGACGAGGACTTGCTGATGCATTGAATGAACTTGTGCTCCAACTCGCCGCCCAGAATGATTCCGAGCACGACCGGTCCCAGCGGCACTCCGAATCGTTCCAGGACGAACCCCAACAGCCCCATCGCCAGCATGATCAGAATGTCGAAATCACTCCCGTTCAAAGCGTAGGATCCAACAATACAAAACAGTACGATGCCGGGCAGCATCAGCGAACGGGGGATGTGAATCAGCACGGTTCCCACACGAATGGCGAGCAGTCCGATCGGAAGTAGCAAGAGATTCGCGAGCACAAACGTCACGTAGATGCTGTAAACGAGTGTGGCTTGTTCGAGGTTCTGGCCGGCATCGAAGATGTCGGGGCCTGGCCGAATGTTCTTCATCAACAAAACGCCGATCGCGATCGCGGTGACGCTGTCGCCGGGGATCCCGAAGACTAAGGCTGGAATCCAGGCGCTTCCAAGGGCCGCGTTGTTCGCGCCCGTTGCGTCCGCGAGTCCCTCCTCCGAGCCGGAGCCATAGACACGAGGCTGGCGCGAAAACCGCTTCGAGACCGCGTACGAGATCCACGCCGCGATATCGGCTCCGGCACCCGGCAACATGCCAACCAACGCGCCAATTGTGCTGCTCCGGACCAAGTGGCCAGGTCGTCGGGCGGCAAAACGAAGTACCGGCAGCAGGACGGCAGAGAGCCGTTCCCGAGTGCGCGGTGCTGGTTCCCGGACTGAACTGGGAATCGTCGTGTCGCTTCCGGTCGAAAGGGCGTTCCGCAGCACTTCGGACACTCCAAACAGTCCGATCATCGCCGGAATGAAATTGATGCCCGTAATCAGCGAATCCACGCCGAACGTGAGGCGTGGTTCACGGTAGTCGGTTCCCAGGCCGACCGTCGAGAACAACAGTCCCAGCAGCAGCGCAAACGCACCTTTCCATCGTGACGTGTCGGAGACTACGGCGGCACATGTCAGGCCGAGACCGTAGAGCCAGAAGTACTCGTAACTGGTAAAGCTCGCTGCGAGGCGCGCCAGTTGGGGTGCCGCCAGCATCAAGACGAGTGTTCCAAACAAACCGCCCAGAATACTGAAAATGAGCGAAATCGCCAGCGCTCGTTCTGGTCGACCTTGTTTCGTCAAAGCATACGCGTCGGACGCGTAAGCTGCCGACGCGGGCGTTCCCGGAATGCGAACCAAGGTTGCCGGGATGTCACCCGCAAAAATGCTGCAAGTGACCGTGGTTACAATCGCGGCAATCGCCTGCACATCGGAAAGAAAAAAGGTCAACGGGACGATGAGTGCGACGGCCATCGTCGCGGTCAATCCGGGAATCGAGCCCACAAAGATTCCGTAGATCGCCGCCAGACCAATGACGGACAACATGGTCGGATCGACGGCCGACTCCAGTGCCGCGCGGATTGCCTCATTCATCTCACCAACCCAACCAGCCCCGGGGAAGTGGAACACGTAACAGGTGCGCAAAGAGCTGATACACGGTCACCGAGAAAACGATCGCCACTCCTGTTGCTGTGGTCCAACGCGCACCCAAGTTCCAGCTCAGAAGAGCCATCAGCAGAACACTCATCAGCACGAAACCAACCGTCTCGACACACGTGACATACAGCACGACCGCAAGGACAATCAGACTGAAGTTCTTCCAGGAGCTCGGACCGAACTCCACCGTTGCCTGATCACGCGGGTCCTGGTCTTGCGGATATCGGACCCGCCAACGCACGGCGTGCAGGATGAGTCCAACGGAGGTCAGGGCCAGCAAGGACAGCAGAGCCAAGGGAAATGCCAGGGGCGGAAAACGGTCGCGATTGATCGAACGCATCGACTCGCTCGTCAACAAGCGTCCGAGTTTCTGGTCGGTTTCCTGCAAAAATTCCCGGAGCTCGGCGCCGCTGCGCCAGCGGTGATCAAATCCCGCCTGTTGCATGAACTGGGGGAAGGTCATTCCGGCGACGCGCGTTTCCCCCTGGACAACGCGCAGCAAGGCGGTTCGCAATTGGTCTTGAATTGCAGGCGGAGTTCCGCGTGGTACCGCAATTGCGCGCCAGCCGCCAAGCACCCAGTCCGTTCCCTGCTCACGGAAGGTGGGAATCTGCTCAAACTCGGATACGCGATCCGGCGCCATCACGCCCAAGGCGCGGATTTGTCCGGCAGCGAACAGTGAATTTGCTTCCGGTAGACTGCAGCACACCATGTCGAGCCCGCCGCTGATGAGTTCCTGCAAGGAAGGACCGGCGCCCGTCGAAGACACCCAATTGACATTTTCAACCGGCATTCCGGCTGCCGTGAGCCATCCGGCGACGGCCAGATGCCAGGCGCCGCCGCTGGCGGTGCCGGAGGCTTTGAGGTGTCCCGGCCGGTCACGAATCGCCGCCTCCAGTTCCGGCAGGGACCGCCAGGGGGCGTCCGCCATGACATAAAGCGCCGCGTAGTCTTCATTGAGCGATACAAGGGGCTCGCAGTCGGCAACCGTCAACGAGGTCAAACCGCTCCAATGCATCGTGTTCAACTCGAGCGTAATCATCGTCAGTGTGTAACCGTCGGGGCGCGCTCGTAATCCCCGGCTGTGTCCGGTGACGCCCTTGCCCCCCGTCGCATTGATGACGTTGATTGGTACGTGCAACTCCGTCTCCAAATGCGCAGCCACATTTCGCGAGACGATATCGGTGCCGCCGCCGGCCGCCCAGGGACAGATCAGCACGATCGGACGAGATGGGTACGGACGGGCTGCCCGTAAATCCGTCTGCATCATCCACGGGAAAGAGGCGAGGAGAAGCCAGAGAAAGCGACGTCCCAAGAACGAAACACGAAGATCAATCATCGAATGATGCCGCCTTTTCGCGAAGGCTTTGCACGGCTAACGGTGAAAATGTTGTTCTTTCGGCAGGAAATCGAGCGACCAACGGAAGCGACAGTAACAGACTGGAGACTGGAGGCTGGAGGCTGGAGGTTGGAGGCTCCAGTTTGCGACACCCTGCCGCTTTGTTCGGTCTTGTTTCGAACGCATTCTCCTCAGAAGCTGTTTGGAAAATGGGGTGGCACTGGCTCTGCCAGTGTCTTTTTTTCGATGTAGCAAGGGCACTGGCAAAGCCAGTGGCACACTCGGCAAAGCGATCATGGCACTGGCAGAGC
>CAZFWV010000115.1:0-10220 GCA_964522605.1 uncultured Pirellulaceae bacterium | reverse complement strand
GGCACTGGCAAAGCCAGTGGCACACTCGGCAAAGCGATCATGGCACTGGCAGAGCCCAGTGGTACACTGGGCAGCGCGGATTTTCGTATTTCCAAACACGTTCTCAGAACTGTCTCATGCAACTCTGGAGGTCATCTTACTGGTCCAGGATGCACGATGGTAGCAGCGTCTCCGATCCGTGAACGGAATTGCTGATCTTGCTCGACTCGCTTCCTAGATCGAGTTACACTGCGCACGACACGTGCGATCAATGACTCGACGCTGGCCATCCGAGGAAATCATGAAACGGCGTGACTGGATCAAGCAATGCCTCGTCGGCGCAGGAACCGCGGGACTAACCGGATGGATCGCCAGTGGAGAGCACGCATCGGCACTCGCTGCGGAACAGGTCGAGCGCGATCCGTTGACCATCCGCGATGTGCGTGCGATTCTGACGGCGCCTGCCGGAATCCGTCTGATCGTCGTGAAAGTCGAGACGAATGAGCCAGGACTTTATGGCTTGGGATGTGCGACGTTCACGCAGCGCGCCCGTGTGGTTCAAGTCGCCGTCGACGAGTATCTCAAGCCGTTCCTCGTGGGAAAAGATCCCACACGGATCCATGATCTGTGGCAGTCTTCGTTCGTGAGTTCCTACTGGCGGAATGGGCCCGTATTAAACAATGCCCTGAGTGGCGTCGACATGGCACTCTGGGATCTGCTGGGGAAACGAGCTGGACTTCCGCTGTATGAACTGCTGGGCGGCAAGTGTCGCATGGCGGTCGACACCTATCGTCACGCCAGCGGTTCGAGCTTCGAGCAGGTCGAACAACGCGTGCGGGAATACATGGAGCAAGGCTATCGGCATGTGCGTGCGCAAGTGTCGGTGCCAGGCTATCGAACTTACGGTGCGCGAGGAGCCTTCGCGGAGGGGCGGGGCGAGCGGGGCGAAATCTGGGAGCCGAAGCCCTATGTGCGAACGGTCCCACGACTGTTCGAACATCTTCGCAAGCAACTCGGAGATGACGTCGAATTGTTGCACGACGTTCATGAACGAGTGCCTCCCATCCTGGCGATCCAGCTAGCGAAAGATTTGGAATCGTACCGGCTGTTCTTTCTCGAGGACCCCTTCAGCCCGGAAGACATCGGCTACTTTCGCCATTTGCGGCAACAGACCAGTACACCGATTGCCATGGGGGAACTGTTTAACAGCCCGCACGAATGGACGGAATTGGTGAGTGAGCGATTGATCGACTTTCTTCGAGTTCACCTTTCGCAAGTTGGTGGTTTGACGAAAGCACGCAAGATGATCGGTATGTGCGAATTCTTCGGTGTGCGCAGCGCGTGGCATGGCCCCGGTGATGTTTCGCCCGTGGGGCATGCCGCCAACGTGCACCTGGACCTCGCGACGCCGAACTTTGGAATCCAGGAAGCGCGGAAATTCAATCAGGCGGAACAGGATGTGTTTCCGGGGTGTCCGGAGCTTCGCGATGGCTACTACTGGGCCAACGACCGACCGGGATTGGGGATTGACCTCGACGAATCTCTGGCGGCACGCTTTCCCATTCGTGATGATCCTCCCTTCGATATGAACTGGGGTGAACTCCGCAGACTGGATGGGACATCCGTGAAACCCTGACGCGGCAGTTTTGAAGTTGCGTATGTCGACGGCAGGTAGCCGAATTCGTGAGAATTCGGAGAGTTCTCGTCGAGGGAACCCACTTGCACAGCCCTCCGAATTCTCACGAATCCGGCTACCTGCAACTTCAGAAGGCGGCACTTGCCGATGGTTGTCCCTTCGCGCTATCCGGGCTGCTAGAATGAGCGGCACGGATCGATCGTTCACTGGCGATTCGGTGGGGACCGGACACTTCGCGGAAGGGAGCAAGATATGAACGTTCGACAAGCGATCAGTCGTCGCCGTTTCCTCGCGGAAAGTTCTGCCGCTGCGGCTTTCACCTTCATTCCGCATCACGTGCTCGGCGCGGAGGGGCAACCATCCGCGAACAGCAAACTCAATATCGCTGCGGTTGGAGTCGGCGGCATGGGCCGGCACGACATCCAACGCGTTGCGTCGGAAAACGTTACCGCAATTTGTGATGTGGATCACCGGTTTGCCGCCGAGGTTGCGCAGGGTTTTCCGGAGGCCAAGATTTACAGCGACTTTCGTGAGATGTTGGATACGCATCCCGACTTGGATGCCGTGATGGTCGCGACGCCCGACCACAATCATGCCGTTGTTGCGCTGGCGGCGATGCGCAAGGGCAAGCATGTCTTTTGCCAGAAGCCACTCACACACAGCGTTCGCGAAGCACTGCTCATGGGGAAAGTCGCCGCGGAGACACAAGTTGCAACGCAGATGGGCAATCAAGGGCAGGCGAGCGAAGATGCACGACTGATCTGCGAACACATCTGGGCCGGATCCATCGGTGCAGTCCGTGAGGTTCATTCCTGGTCGAACCGTCGCCCCGATATTTCCCCGCGTGGGATTGCCCGCCCCGCGGACCAGCCACCGGTTCCGCCCGAATTGAATTGGGATCTCTGGCTTGGTCCCGCACCCGTTCGCCCTTATCACCCCAGCTATCATCCGTTTGCCTGGCGCGGTTGGTGGGATTTTGGAACGGGAGTGCTCGGTGACATTGGTTGTCACAATCTGTCCGCCGTCTTTAAAGCACTCAAATTGGGATGGCCCGAAAGTGTCGAAGCGTGTTCGACTCACTGGAGTGCACCCCCAGAGGTCCAAAACGAAACCGCACCACGGGCATCGATCGTGACCTTTCGCTTTGCTGCGACTGCTGATCATCCCGATGTGATGATTCGCTGGTACGACGGTGGAATGATGCCTCCCATTCCGAAGCCACTTGGAGATCACAACATCTTCATCGATGACGGAACCTTGATCGTCGGCGAGGAAGGGTTGCTTCTGGGAGCTCAACTGCTGCCGGAGACACGAGCGCAAAAGATTGGCAAGCCTCCCCAGGTGCTACCGCGATCCCCCGGACATTACGAGGAGTGGATTCGGGCCTGCAAAGGAGGGCCGGCAGCCGGCAGCAATTTTGTCGACCACGCCGCGCATCTGGCCGCGGTGGTCTTGATGGGCAACATCGCCATCCGCACGCAACAGAAACTCGACTGGGATGCCGAGCAACTGCAGTTCAAAAATTCCGATCGAGCCAACGAGCTGCTCCATCCGCCGTATCGCGAGGGCTGGAAGCTCGATGCCTGACGAGGCGCACGATTTCTTGCTGAGCGAACGACATTTTTACCGCGAAAAGTGCAGAGTGAAGCCCGATCGACATCCAGAACGGCCCCGATCAGGCGGTCCATGCTACGGCAGTCGAATCAAGACACGGGCGAAAGGAAATCGAGTTCACGATGGACTTCAGGTGGAGAAGTAACCACGGATTTGACGGAGGGGACGGATCGGCACGGACAGATCCGCGGACATCCGTTTGATCCGCTCGATCCGCTCGATCCGCGGTTCCTCTTCTCGATCTTTGGTTCCGCTTGACCTGTCCATAACAGCCAGGGCAATGCCCCAGGCGATGATGCAATTGACCTCGGGCCAAGAGACTCCTCCGGCAACGCACGAATCGCAGGCCCACGGATTCCCAAAAGATCATGAAGTGTTCCGTTCTACATGAGCGGCTCGTCAACCGGTGGTAGGATCACAATCAGGAAGGTCGCGACGGGGCCGAGCAGCAGCGAGCCCAACCACCAGATTAAACCGCTGCGGCGTTTGGATTGCGCTAGCCCAGCGTTGATCAACGACAGCGTGCCCCAACCGACGAAAAACTCAGTACCTTCCATTCCGTCTCAGCCGTTCTAACGCCTGCCCGGCGATTTTTCGGAGGTCTCTTGATTCTTGCGAACCATGACTGCGCGTCCACGAATCACCCTTTCCGGCCGCTCAGTCCGCTCTATTTCTATTCGTTCGCGGAGATGCAGTCTTGGCACTGCGGTCGAGAAAACTCGTTCGCAAATTGAAACGAAGTCAGCTCCAGCAATCTCGTGCTGTGACCACGCACTAGATCGCATTTCAAAACCGTCATTCGGGAGGGCGACGCTCCTGCCGAGCCTGGATTTGTCGCGTCTTTGGCTCAGCAGGAGCCTCGCCCTCCCAGTTTTGAAAACCGGTTCTCGGAACTTCCCGGGGAATCGCCGGACTGTACGTTTACAGCGGATCGGACCTGGCGTAGGATCTGAGGTTCGTGCTGGCGGAGAGGCGATTCTGGTAGAAAGGCATACACCATGGAGTGCAATCGACGCGTATTTCTTGGGGCGGCCGGTGCCGCTTTGACGGCCTGTGGTGCTCGAGGCGTAGCGGCAGAGACGGATGCGGCGGCACCCCGACGCGGGAATCCGATCGCAGTGTCCTCGTATTCCTTCTGGCGATACAACGATACGACGAAGTTGTCGATCGAACGCTGTTTGGACCTGGCGGCAGAAATGGGATTCGACGGGTTTGAGGTCCTGCATGTGCAAATGACGGACGAATCGAACAGTTACCTTCAGCAGATTAAGCGACGGGCTTTCGTCAATGGGTTGGCGCTGTGCGGATTTTCGACTCATCAGGGGTTTGTTTCCCCCGACGCTGCGGAACGCCAGAAGAACATCGATCACACAATCCATTGCCTTCAATTGGCGCATGAAATGGGGATTCCCACGATGCGCGTCAACACGGGGCGATGGCGGACGATTGAGAGTTTCGATGCGCTGATGGAGAATCGCGGGATCGAACCCGTGTTGCCCGGCTATACCGAAGAAGATGGTTTTCGTTGGGTGATCGATTCGTTCCAGGCGATCCTACCCCATGCGGAAAAATATGGCGTCTTGATGGGGCTGGAAAACCACTGGGGGTTGGGACGCACCGCAGAAGGTGTTCTGCACATCGTCCGTGAGATCGATTCTCCTTGGCTCCAAGTGACAATGGACACCGGGAATTTCCTGGAGGATTCCTACCGTCAGATGGAACAGATGGCTCCCCAAGCCGTCTTTGTGCAGGCGAAGACTTATAATGGCGGCGGCAAGTGGTACACGTTGGACATTGATTACCCACGCGTTGCTCAGATTCTGCGTCAGGTCGGCTATCGTGGCTTCATTTCGCTCGAGTTCGAGGGCAAGGAAGATTACGAGACGGCAATTCCTCAGAACCTGAAGATGCTTCGCGAAGTTTTTCAGTAGTCTTGGTTTGGTGAACGATGGAAATGTCAGGCCGCCAAAAACGGTTGGTTGACTACGCAAGTTGTGCTGGGTGAGCGGGAAAACTCGCCCCGAAGGGCGTTGCACAGGTTGTGCAACAATTGCCGGCCTTCTCGCACCCGGACCTGATCGTGGGACCCGAAGGGTTCAGCGACGCAGGCGTCTTTCGACTGCGCGAAGGTTTGCTGTTGGTCCAATCGTTAGACTTCTTCCCGCCGCTGGTCGACGATCCGTTCTTGTACGGACAGATCGCCGCGGCCAACTCCCTGAGCGATCTCTACGCGATGGGAGCCCGGCCGACAACGGCGCTGAACATCGTTGGCTTTCCCGACGATCAACTCGATCTTTCGATTCTGGTCGAGATCCTTCGGGGAGGAGCGGAGCAGGTGCGGCGGGCCGACGCGGTTCTTGTCGGCGGCCATACGGTCCGTGATCAGGAAATCAAATATGGTCTGTCGGTGACCGGAGTTGTCACACCCGAGCAGCTGATCACCAATCGTCAGGCAAAGCCGGGGGACCAGTTGCTGCTGACGAAGCCGCTCGGCACGGGCTACATCACGACGGCGGCGAAAGCCGGCCACTGTCCGCCCGAGGTGCTGCAGGTTGCCGTCGAGGGAATGTGTCGATTGAATCGAACGGCGAGCGAAGCGGCCGTGGCAGCGGGAATCCGCGCGATGACTGACGTGACCGGTTTCGGTTTGGCGGGCCATGCGCTGGAGTTGGCCGTGGCGAGCGGCGTGACAGTCGTGCTGGACGTGGCACAGATCCCGGCGTTACCGAACGCGATCGAACTGGGACGCCAAGGCTATCGAACGCGGGCCAATAAATCGAATCGTGCCTTCACCGAGTCGCAGATGCGAATCGATGGCAACCCGGATCCGGATGGCTTGGAGCTGTGCTTCGATGCGCAGACTTCCGGTGGCTTGCTGATGGCAACTCCCCCCGCATCGCTCGAGCATGTCGTTCGTTTCATCGTCGATCACGGTGAACCCGCTCCGATCCGCGTCGGCGAGATTATCGCGCAAGAAGAGGCTCAGTTGATCCTGCGTTAGAATTGCATCTCCCCTGTGCCCTTCTGACGGTGATTGGAGATTTCTCTCTTAGGGATGACTCAAGAACAACTTCGGCATTTGGGTGCCTGGGGTCGAGACGCGAGGAACGAGCGTCGAGCCCCCAGCCGCGTGATCTGGGGGCTCGCTGCGCTCGACCCCAGCCACCCTCGTTGGAAAACAACGAAATTTTTTGAGTCATCCCTTCGCTGCAGGGTCGGCAGCGCGTCAGTCATTCGAGGCGCACTTGGCCACGGTCGTGAAATGGTAGAGCATGACACCCGTGGCGACGGCAACGTTGAGTGAATCCGTGTTGCGTTGCATTGGCAGGGTCACGGTCCGATCACAGAGTTGGATCCAGTCCGTTGTGAGTCCATGCCCCTCGCTGCCGAACAGCAAGGCAAGCCGCCTCGTGCGACCCGCGGAAGCGAGCGGTTCAGCGGCCCGATCGAGAACGGTGCCAACGATTTCGAATTCTGCTTCCCGCCGCAGTGTCTGCAGATCGTCGACCAGATTCGGCGATTCTCGGATCGGCAACTGCCAGCAGTTTCCCATCGACACCCGGATGACGCGCCGTGAATACGGGTCGGCACAGCCCGGGCCGAGCAGCAGTCCGCCGACTCCGAAGGCACAACAGTTTCGGATGATGGCTCCAAGATTCGTCGGATCGACCACCTGGGGGCAAACAACGACGATCGGATGGGTGAGCTCCGTTGCGTGCAACTCCGCGAGCATCGGGTTGGCGTGGCGCTTTCCGCAGGCGAGCATTCCGCGATGGAACTGAAACCCGATCAGCTCACTGACGTGTCGCTTCGGGAGTACATAGACGGGCACCTCTTCCGGCAAACCCTCGGGCAACCGATCCAGATCCGAACTGCTGCAGACGACGGAAAGAAGCGGGAAACGGCTGGCAGCTAGTCGTTCGACGAGCAATCTTCCTTCCGCAATAAATCGACCGGCGTGGCGCGTCAGGTTCGACCTGGGCAACGCTCGATAGTCCGACAATCGCGGATCATCAAGATCGTGGATGGGAATCCGGGGCATCCGCAGGAAAACCATCGTAGGACGGATTGGCATTCCGTCCGTTGTTGGATGAGTTGCAGGTTCTGGCGCATGTTCTGCGCTTCACGGGCGGTCCGATCCAGCGGTCCGGTGCGATTCTCGCCATCGCTCGTTCCACGACGGATTACCAATCCGTCCTACGTATCAATGCCAGAACGTCAGGCGGCCATGCGGCGCGGATTGACTTCGGCGAGGAGATTCGTCCGGTGCAGCATATTCCCTTCCTCATCGTAGAACTGCACGATCCCGATGTCGATCAACCACATGGCCATCAGGTTCTCGATCCGATAGGACCGGGCACACGGACGACCCTCGTCAATCAGGATGGTCTCGGAAAGGTCCTCGAGCGAGTCGTTGGTAACTCCGAGATTAAGAAAGACATTGCGGACAATGGAGCGGACTTCAGTAGCTTCCGGACAGATTCGCATGGCAACCTCCTGTTGCTGGGATCAGGTGACCGGTGGATGGAAGGAACCTCCAGTTCGTATTGCGGGATGATCGTTTGCCTGGGGTCGTTTCACTTCAACGCGGGACATCCTGCACCGGCGATGACGAACCGTTCGACCCGTTCTTACTCCATCTTGGACTGGGTGGGTTCCTCAACATGACGTGGGGTCGCCGACTTCACGAACGACCGCCTCAGGTTGACGAAGGGACAATGTACCTTGCCCGGCTGAGCCGGAAAATACGAGTTCGCGCATTCCTCTGGCTGACCTCGTGCAGTCAATCTCGTGAAAGCAAGAAGCGTGCTGGCACTCCATTGTCAAAGTCGATTCTGTTGTGTGGCGGGCGGAATCAAGCCATCCACTTCTTCCCCCCGCGCTAGACCATCGACAGGGTTTGTACGCGGCGCCGCACGTTGGCTCGATTGGTCAGGCCTCGCTGCTCAAGGCTTCCTCAATGGCGGCCTGAAGCGAACCGCCCTGTTCATCGTTCCACACGACGCGACCGTCCTTTCCGACGACGAAGGTGGTCGGAAAGGCTCGGATCCCGAGCGCACTCAGGGCGTCGGCTGCGCCATATCCATTGAGCCACGTGATGCCATATTCGTCGAGATGATCGCGAACTTCCTTCAGCTGATCGGTGCCTTCCGGCGTGATACCAACGAAACGGACGCCGCGCGGAGCATATTCTTGGTAGGTCTGAACCAGACCGGGGGCCGACGCTCGGCAGGGGCCTCACCAATAGGCCCAGCATTGGATGACGACGACTTGGCCGAGCAAATCGCTCGGGGTGGGCGCCGAGCCGTTGAACCAGCCCTCCGCCTGAAGCGGTGGTAGCATCTGACCGGGACCGAGTGGACCGGAGCCAGACGGTTGGCAGCCGGAACCGGTTAGACCGATTGCCAGCAGTAGTAGCAGAAGGTGTTTGGTGCGCACGAGAGATTCTCCTTGGGGATGATCTGGTGCGGTTGGTTACTCGGTGGTTGCCGGAGCGGTTAGGACCTGGCTGAATCCGGGATAGGCCACGGAATGGGGGAATTCCTTGGTTCCCGCGGCACCGAAGCGCCCTTGCTTATCGAGAGCCACGAAGTGAATTCCTAAGTCCCAGCCGCGGGGATCCTTGGCCGCAATCCGCCGAATGGCCGTCTGGCAGGCCGTTGTCGGATCCATTCCCTGACGCATCAGCTCGACGATCAGGAACGCCCCGCAATAGCGCATGACATTTTCGCCCACTCCGGTGGCGCCAGCCGCTCCCACTTCATTATCGACATACAGACCGCTGCCGATGATGGGGGAATCGCCCACGCGACCGGGCAACTTGTCCGCCAACCCGCTGGTCGAACACCCTCCGGATAGGGTGCCGTCGACGCCCCGAACGAGCAAGGTGATCGTGTCGTGGTTTTCCGCCGAGGACGCCGAAGTTGTCGGAGAATCAGCGGTCTCGGGGTCGGTCGTGGCCTTCTGCCGCTGAGATCGCCAGAGCGCGGCCTTTTCGCGATGGTCGCCAATATCGACCGACGCGAACCCCTCTTCGAGCGCGAACCAACGGGCGCCTTCACCGACGAGCATGACATGGGGCGTCTTTTCCATGACGCGCCGAGCAACCGAGATCGGATGCGCAAACCCTTCCAGGGCACCGACCGCACCGGCCTGATGTCCGGGGCCGTGCATGATGCAGGCATCCAGTTGGACGAAACCGGCAGCATTCGGCTTGCCGCTTAATCCAACGGACGAATTCCCGGACGCCTCGGTGACGCGAATCCCCTGTTCGACCGCGTCGAGCGTCGATCCCCCCGCGAGCAGCACAGCCAAAGCCTTATCATTCGCCTCCTTGCCAAACGGCCACGTGGAGACCACCAGGGGGCGATCTTCGATGGGTTCACTTGCCACGATTGGTCCACCTAACGGGAAGCCGCTGACCACCCAGGCGGCGCCCGCAAGTACCTGACGACGGTTTGGTTTCACGATGGCCTTTCTCGAGATTCTAGTCGGGTTGCGCGGCCAGGACGGTCCAAGATCAAGACTTCTTCCGAAAGAGGGACCGACTTTTGCCGCAGCACGCAACGGTCGTTCGTCACGTCCCCACCACTTTCGGCAGGTCAACATTGTACCTGCGTCGCGGTCCAAAACTACCAGTTTCGTTTAACGGCAAGCCGAAGGCGACTGCTACTGTCTCCGATCCGCCGACGCCTCCGGCTCGCCGTTAAACGAGTGTGCTAGCCCGTCGTATATCGCGTGGACCGCACAGCCCCTCTCCGTGCCCGACTGTCGCCGAGCGATAGTGAATTCCGTTAGCAGTGCAATGCGGCAGGGCCGCAAGCCAACGGGGTGCGACCGCACCCGCGTGAACGTCGCTCCCGTTGGTCGCTCCAATTCTTGGCGAGAAGACAACGTTTTCACCGTTAGCAGGGCAAAGTCGTATGAAAACGCCCGGAACTCGGCGTTTTTTTCCCAATCGAATGCCGGAAGGAAGTGCTTGGAGTAAGCT
>CAZFWV010000114.1:15646-18546 GCA_964522605.1 uncultured Pirellulaceae bacterium | reverse complement strand
CCCGGGCGACCGACGGAAGCCCGGAAATCAGCGGGGCAATGTGGCTTCCCGGGGAACATTCACCGCGCCGCAGGGAATAACTCGTGACCGTAGGCGACGTCCGTCCACAGTCAGCCCCGCGGCCGCGTGCAATTCACCGCAAACCCGTTAAGCTGTGGGAAACCTATTGGGAGACGATGAGACATGAGAGCCACTCAAATCCACCACGGACTCTGGTGCAAAATCCCCGGCCGAGGGCGCAACGTCGATCGTTCATGCCGTCAGTTCACGCATTTTCGCGACCACACGCGATCTGGGCCAACAACCTACGTGATCATGCTCTGCCTGATCGCCAGCAGCCTTGGCCAGCCCTTCCGATTCGGCGAGATCTCGTCGTTGCAGGCCGCGGAACAATCCGATGCGACGAAAGCTGAATCGTCCCCGTCCCCCGACGTAGCAGCGACTCCAACGTGGACCGCGCCGGATGACTTCTTATCGATCCAGGAAGGAAGCGGACCGTTTGACTGGCCCAAGCTCCAACCCGAGCATCGACCCGGTGCCTATTGGTGGTGGCCGGCCAGTGCGGTCACGAAGCAGGATCTGACCTGGAATCTGGAAACGTACCGCAAGGCAGGCTGGGGCAACCTGGGAGTGATTGGCATCTATGGAGTACGCGGCGAAGAGGACCGTTTCATCGACATTTTTTCGCCCCGTTGGTTTGAGATGTACAACCACGCGGTTGCCGAGGCCGAACGGTTGGAGATGAACATCGACCTGACTCCCAGTTCGGGCTGGCGACTGGGCGGACCTCACGTGACACCGCAGTACGCGGAGCAGAGTTACGCCGTCGAGGGCACACAGATCGTCGCCCGCAACCGAAGAGATCGGGTAAAACGTGCCGGACCCGGCGGAGAGGGACTGACCGTCAATCCCTATTCTCGCGAAGCGGTTGCGTTTCACTTTGATTGGCTGAGCCAGCGGTTTCGCGCGGCGGAGGGCCGTTCGCCGCGCGCCTTCTACTATGATTCGTTCGAGAACCCCGGCAATTGGTGCCCCGAGTTCTTGGAGTCATTTCGACAGTGGCGTGGCTATTCGCTGGAGGATCACGCCGCCGCCCTAGCGGGTCCGGCGGACGATGGACATACGCGGCGCGTACTGTGCGATTACCGTGAAACGTTATCCGATCTCCTGATTGCACGAATTGAACAGATCCGCGACTGGGCCAACGCGCGCGGCAGCAGCCTGCGCGTGCAGGCCCACGGGGCACCCGCCAACCTGCTCGACATGTACGCCACGGCCGAGATTCCCGAGACGGAAGTCTTCGGCGCTTCCATCTTTGATATCCCTGGCTTTCGGCGCGACCCGCAATGGATTCGCCCGGATCGCCAGAGCGACCTTGTGAATCGGTTCGCTTCCTCGGCGGCGCATGTGGCCGACCGAGAACTGATCATTTCGGAGAGTTTTACGTGGCTGCGAAACCATTACCACACGGCCCTCTCCCAGATTAAGGCGGAGGCGGACAAGCTGCTGCTCAACGGAATCAATGGAATTTACTACCACGGAATCTGTTTCGCTCCAGAAAAAACCGCCTGGCCCGGCTGGCTGTTTTATGCCTCGACACAAGCGAACGCGCGAAACTCGATCTTCCGTGACATCTCCGTGTTGAACGCCTATATCAGTCGCTGCCAGAGTCTTCTTCAAGCAGGACGGCCCCACAACGATGTGCTGGTCTACTGGCCCGTATACGATCTATGGATGGACGTCGGAAACGCAGACAGACGTTTCACGGTCCACGACCCCGACTGGATTGAGAAGACCGACTGTGGTGACGCGGGGCGATGGATGATCGATCACGGGTACACGTTTGACTTTGTATCCGATCGACAGCTTCGGCAGATTCGATGCGAGAATCAGCGGCTGACGACTACGAAGGGAAACCAATATCGCGCGATTCTCGTTCCCGCAGCACGACATGTGCCCCCCGAAACGATCCGTCAACTGATCGATCTAGCCCGCTCCGGGGCAACCGTGTTGGTTTGGAAGAGCCTGCCGCGTGATGTGCCCGGCTGGCAGAACCACGCCGATCGACAACAAGAGTTGGCTGCGCTCCTCGGCGAGATCCAACCCGACGCAACGGGTTCCGCCTCGTTCGAATCTGGACGGTTCATTGTCGGAGAAGACTTGTCCCAACTGCTGGACGCGGCGGAAATTCCACGAGAAGCCCTCGTCGATTGCGGCCTCCAATTCATCCGACGCCAGAATGCCTCGCATGTCACATACTTCTTGGTGAACCACACCGCCCACGAGGTGAATGGCTGGATCCCTTTCGCCTCACCATGTCGATCCGCGGTGTTAATGGACCCGATGACCGGTCGCGCAGCGCTCGCCTCAACCCGCGCCGTGAACGGCCGGACGGAGATCGAACTGCAGATGCGACCTGGTGAAACACGCCTGCTGCGGGTCTTTGCCGAGGAATTGCTGAACGGTCCTTCGTGGCCCAGCAGGAAACCGGTCGGTATTCCTTCGGTGATCGACGGTCCATGGCAGATTTCGTTTGTCGAGGGCGGTCCGGTATTACCGCAAGATGTTGTCACGGAAACCCTGAAGTCTTGGACGCAAATCGACACTCCCGATGCCGAGCGATTTGCCGGGGCGGCGCGATACACGGCCACGTTCCGCAGACCAGAACAACCTGCGGACGGGTGGTTACTCGACCTGGGTGACGTTCGAGAGAGTGCTCGCGTATGGGTCAACGGCCATCCCGCCGGCGTTGTCGTTGCTCACCCGTTTCGGGTCGATGTCACCGACTGGATCCAGGACGGTGACAACCATTTGGCCATCGAAGTCACCAACCTCTCAGCCAATCGGATCCGCGACCTCGACCGACGCGGGATCGAATGGAAGAAGTTCTACGACATCAA
>CAZFWV010000114.1:11574-15546 GCA_964522605.1 uncultured Pirellulaceae bacterium | reverse complement strand
GCGGCTTTATTCGGTCTTGGGGGCTACCCTTTTTGATGGTCTCCTTCAGGCGGTTTCAAAGCGGGAGGATAAACTACCGGGCTGAATCACCTCCGGGTGGCACAATGTAGAGAAAGACCCCCAGGACACCCACAAATCGATCGTCGATCACAATCGGAGTCGACACAGCCACGACTTCTCGATCCGTCATCTCCGTACGAAAGTCGGTCGATAGATGGGTCTCGGACAGGTGGTGACCGGGGATCCACGCGCGATCCTGGTCGGCGTCCTGATCATCGCGTGGACGACCGTGAAAATAGGAGCGCCAAGCGTAGTTCTGACCGATGCTTTGAGGGTCGATTGGCGCGCGGGCGATTTGCAGACCATTTTCATCCTGGACAAACCACGCAAACGCTTCCTCCGCATTGCTTGCGTCATACTGTCGCTGTAACCACTCCTGCAACACCTCGCGTGCGGAATGGGAAAGCATTTGCTGACGCAGCGCCGGCCACTCCGACTCCAACGCCGAATCGTTCAGCCGTCGCGAGATCTCCTGAAACTCAGAATCATCCACGGTATGTCGTAGGGCCGCGTGCAATGCGGGATCGACGGCGGCCTGCTCCACGGCCTGCCAGTGACGACGAATCGTATCGCTGTGCCGAATAAAGGCCAACAGGTTCTGTTGACTTTTGATCGTGCTTTCCAACTCCCGTCGGAGATTGCGTTCCCGAACGTATCCCCAGCTGGTTAGCACGGCGATCAGCAGCAGCAGGATCAGGGAACTCGCCATGAGACCAGCCAACAAAGGTTGACGTCGAGACCACCGCCACAACCGCTCCATGCGCCGCAGAGGGCGAGCTTGAATCGGCTCGTCCCGTACAAAACGCCCGAGTTCTTCGCCCAGAGCCTTGGCGGTTGGATAACGTCGCGACGGATCTTTGTGAAGGCACTTCAAGCAGATGGTTTCGAGGTCTCGAGGAACGTACTGGTTATACTGTCGCGGACTCGGTGGATCATCATGTGCAATCTTGTGCACGAGCACACTCATATTGCCGCGGAACGGCAACTCATTGGCGAGCAACTGAAACAGAATCACGCCCAGAGAATACACATCGCTCTGACGGTCACAAAGATGGGATTGGCCGCGAGCCTGCTCGGGTGACATATACGCGGGCGTTCCCAGAATGTGACCATCCATTGTCATCGCAACCTCATCGTCTACCCGCTTGGCCAATCCGAAATCCGTCAGGTGCGGCTCGCCTTGCTCATCGACCAAGACATTTGCCGGTTTCAGATCGCGATGGATCACTCCCTGCTGATGTGCATGATGGAGTGCCTCCGCAATCTGCCGACAGAGCTTCGCAGCTGCCAAAAAACTCGGTGGTTGTTTCTGGACCCACCGATCCAGGGAGACGCCGCGAATGAAATCACTCACGATGTAGGGCGTATCGTCCTCATCACGCCCGACCTCATGAATCGCGACAATCTGGGGATGGCGGAGTCGGCCGGCCGTGCGCGCCTCGCGCATGACCTCCTCGACCTCCAGCGAATGGAGTTGCCGGCCGCGGGGCACTTTGATCGCTACGTCTCGATCGAGCTTGGGATCTCGCGCTCGCCAGACGGTGCCGAATGAACCCACACCCAGCCGCTCAATCAACTCAAACCGACCCACCCGCTGTCGCACATCTCGCTCCGCGCGCGGCCCGACCACCTGAAACTTCTTTCTACAGACCGAACAATGGATCTGGATCAGCGACGGGTCATCCGGTGCCTCCACCCGCGCCTGGCAATGGGGACACCGAAGCAACAAGGTCGTTTCAAGTACGTCTCGGTGATCAGTCATCGCACAAAAAACACAAGAAAGGACCGGCATCCCACGAAGGGACACCGAGAAACCGAAAAGGGAGCGGGATGCGAGCAGGCTCTTCTCGTGAAGTGGATCCATCCCATGTATATTCGTCATTGTAGATTCATGCTTGCCGCAGGGCGATGCGGTTTGCCGGGTAGGAACGACAGGGAGTACCGGTGCGGCAGACCCTCAACCATTTTCTGGAGACCATGATGCACAGATTTCTGCTGAGCTTGGCAATCGTCGCAAGCACATTCGCTTCCAATGCAGCGGGCGCCGTGCCGATCGAGACGGGGTTTCCGAGTTATGAGACAATCCGCACGAGTCGGCTCGCCCTACCCTTCTTGCCAGGACACGACGCGTTCACGTTCACGCTCTACGGCGCTCCCGCCGATGCACCTGCCCTGCGCGAGCTCGTCGCCACGATGAAGCGCGAGTCACTGGGAAACGGCTTCGATCCCGGTCCTGGGCTGACACCACTCCACAAGGAGGCGTTCGATCTTCTTCGCGAGGTCGGCTGGCCGGTGATCCCCTATGCCCAAACGGCAGATCATCAGGTCAAGGAGGGAACGTGTCGCCTGTCCGAAGAACAAGATGCCATGCTCCGAAGCCTCGAAAGCGCCGGGATTTTTGCGGCGACCCAACTTGGTGAGTGGGGTTACTATTTCCACAACCTGGCGCATCAGGAGAGTTGGTGGCGCGCAGTCTACGGGGAGGACTTTGAAAAGCAGAAGCACCTGATGAAACCCGCCGGGCTCTCCGGATACGATCAGATGCCGACCAGTCGACAGGAGTGCTACGAGATCCTCCGGGACTACTTCCAAACGCGACAAGAGCAAATGCGCGGTTGGAACATTAGCGTCACCGGCCACTCTCACTACGAGGCCTACGCGGGCCAGTGGGGTGCGCGTCTAATCGGACTGGAAGTCGCCGAGAATATCGCATTCACGCAGTCCAAATTTGCATTCGCCCGCGGGGCGGCGCGGCGGAATCAAAAGCCCTGGTCGGTCCAGGTCAGTCCTTGGTTCTCGGGATCGTGTACGACCCGCGGACCACTCATGCTGCAACCCGACGGATTCGCGCGCGGTCTCGATGCGGGACACTCGCTGAGCCTCTACCAGCGGATGTGGCTCCACGGCTGGTTCGCCGGCGCGGCGATGGTTACGCCGGAGAATAGTATTGCGATCTTTCTGGAGCAGCCGACGCCTCCATACCGTCTGACCGAACACGGATGGAAGGCCTCCCAATTATTCCGCTTCATGCAAAACAAAGATCGCGGAGTTCCCTACACACCGATCGCGATCGTTCTGGACCAGTACGCGGGTTATAACGCGTACATGGGCAAACCGTGGGGAATCCTGCAACCGACAGTCGGGGACGCGGAAATCCACACGCTGTTCACCGAGCAACTGTTTCCCGGGTCCGATCACATCCATCAGCAGCCCTTTCCCGAGAATCCCGAGGCCTCGTATCTGCGTCCCACGCCGTATGGCGAGATCTTTGATGTGCAACTGTCCGATGCCGATGCGGAGGTCCTCGCCGCCTACCCCGTGCTGCTGCTGGTCGGCGATCACACATTGGATGCACCATTTATGACGTCGCTACTTCAGGCGGCCGGACGCGGCAGTCTGCTCTTGATTAGCCAGAGGCATGCGGAAGGCATCGACCCATCAGAGCTCAAGCAACTCACAGAACAGGGCCACGTGGAAGTGCTCGAGCCCTGGGTCCATCCGGCCACGAAGCAGTCGACCGCCATCTCGGACGCGCGACTGCGTCGGTTGTGCGAGACCTACCTGCCGGTCGCGATCACGGGGGATGCGATCCAGTATCAGCTGAACCGTACTTCGAGCGGTTGGGTCATCGAACTCGTGAACAATCGGGGCGTCGTGAAGCTCCCACGTGAGCCGGCCGTTGTTGATGACTCCGAGATTGCCACCGTCACGTTGCAGCCACGAATCTCACATCAAGGCTTCTTCGATTGGCGCACGGGAGAGCCACTGCCCTTTAACGATGGTGGCTGCACCGTGACCATCGGTCCCGGCGAAACCGAGTTCATTGAATTGACGACGATGTGACGACTCCTGCCAGCCGATAGGCTCCGTGCGGGCGCGATGCGAGAAACGCGTTTAGGAGGAACCACGGAT